>NZ_VFTX01000005.1:0-461196 GCF_006440955.1 Mesorhizobium sp. B2-8-1
GATCTTGGTGCCGCCGACCTCGGCCTCCTTCCAGGCCTCTGCTGCGAAAGACGCGGCGGTGCTGAGCAAAAGCGCGGCCAACCCTAGTGTCACGGTTTTCATCGAAATCTCCCTGCTGATCCGAGGATGCGCGGCAATCGCGGCCTCGCTCGATCAACGCGCAGGTACCGACGTTTATTCCCGGGCATGCCAACACAATGGTGATTGGCAGAGGGGCCCGGGCGTCGCTATATCGGCCCGTAAAGTCGGAGTTCTGGAATGGCACTCGATATAGGCTATGTCAGCGCGGTCGGGGCAGGGGCGATCTCGTTCCTGTCGCCTTGCGTGCTGCCGCTGGTGCCGCCCTATCTCTGCTACATGGCCGGCGTGTCGGTCGACGATTTTCGCGGCAATGCCGGGGCAGCCGCCAAAGCCGGCGCCCGTACCGCGCTGCTTTATTCCTCGATTGCCTTCGTGCTCGGCTTCTCGACCGTGTTCGTCGCGCTGGGCGCCGGCGCCTCGAGCATCGGCCGCCTCCTGCGCGTCTGGCAGGAGCCGCTGGCAATGGGCGCCGGCGTGCTGATCATCCTGATGGGGCTGAATTTCCTCGGCATCCTGCGCATTCCGCTTTTATCGCGCGAGGCGCGTTTCCAGTCGCAGGGCAAACCGGCAAGCGCGGTCGCGGCCTATGTCATGGGACTGGCCTTCGCCTTCGGCTGGACGCCGTGCATCGGCCCGGTGCTGGGGCCGATCCTGACGCTGGCCGGCGGCCGCGAGACAGTGGGCGAAGGCGCATTGCTGCTCGCCGCCTATTCGCTCGGCCTCGGTATCCCATTCCTGATCGCGGCACTGTTTTCCGGCGCCTTCATGCGTTTCCTCGGCAAATTCCGCGTCCATCTCGGCCGCGTCGAGAAGGCGATCGGCGCATTGCTGGTCGTCGCCGGCGTGTTTTTCCTCACCGGCGGGGTGCAGGCCGTGTCGTATTGGCTGCTGGAGAATTTTCCGCTGCTGGGCCGGCTGGGATAAGGCTGTCGGTATCGGGTGCGCACAAGATTGAACCTGTGACCCGCTGATTAAGAGTCGGCTGCTCACCATCTCACCGGAATTTAACCGCATTGGTGCAGCATGGCGCCCACTGCTAGCATGATTTGATTCCCAACGCTTTTCCTATGGTTGTCCTTCCATGAACCAGAGAACATGCCTATCCGTCATCCTCGCCGCCGGCGAAGGCACGCGCATGAAGAGCGCGCTGCCCAAGGTGCTGCACCAGATCGCCGGGCTGCCGATGGTCGCGCATGTGGTCAAGGCGGCCGAGGCAGCGGGCGCCGGCGACCTTGCGCTGGTGATCGGCCACGGCGCCGAGGAGATGCGCAAGGCGGCGCAGAAATTCGCGCCGGAGGTAGAGGCTTTCGTGCAGGAAAAACGCCTCGGCACTGCGCATGCGGTGCTTGCCGCGCGCGCTGCTATATCAAAAGGTTACGACGATATCCTCGTCATGTTCGGCGATACGCCGCTGATCGATCCGGACGCCCTCACGGCCGCGCGCCTGAAGCTGGCGCAAGGTGCCGCCGTCGTGGTCATCGGCTTCCGCACGGCGAACCCCACCGGCTATGGCCGCCTGATCGAAAAAGGTGGCAAGCTCGTCGCCATCCGCGAGGAAAAGGACTGCTCCGACGAGGAGAAGAAGATCACCTTCTGCAATGGCGGGCTGATGGCGATTGCCGGCAGCCAGGCGATGAAACTGCTCGACGCCGTCGGCAACAGGAACGCCAAGGGCGAATACTATCTCACCGATATCGTCGAGCTTGCCAGCAACCAGGGCCTCGATGTCGTCGCCACCGAAGCCAGCTTCGAGAATGCGCTCGGCATCAACAACCGCGCCGAGCTGGCGCAGGCCGAAGGCATCTGGCAGGCACGCCGCCGGCAGGAAGCGATGCTTTCGGGCGTGACGCTGATCGCACCAGAAACGGTGTATTTCTCGCACGACACCGAGATCGGCGCCGATACTATTGTCGAGCCGAACGTCTGGTTCGGGCCGGGTGTGAAGATTGCAGGCGGCGCCAGGATTCACGCCTTCAGCCATATCGAAGGCGCCATCGTCGCCGCTCATTGCGATGTCGGCCCCTTCGCGCGGCTGCGGCCGGGCGCCGATCTCAAACAGAAAGCCAAGGTCGGCAATTTCTGCGAGGTCAAGCAGGCCGTCATCGAGGAGGGCGCCAAGGTCAACCATTTGACCTATATCGGCGACGCGCGGGTGGGCGCCGGGGCCAACATCGGCGCCGGCACGATCACCTGCAATTATGACGGCTATCTGAAGCACTTCACCGATATCGGCGAGGGCGCCTTCGTCGGATCGAATTCCTCGCTTGTCGCGCCGGTCACCATTGGCAAGGGCGGCTATATCGCCTCGGGCAGCGTCATCACCGAAAGCGTGCCCGACGATGCGCTGGCCTTCGGGCGTGCCCGCCAGAAGACGATCCCCGGCAAAGGCAAGGAATTGCGCGAGCGCTTCGCGTCGGCCGCGGTTGCCAAAAAGAGGTAAAACCGGTCTTCAAAAACTGAACGATTGCAGTAACTGGATTGCAAGTGCGCTGTGTCATGATGCATGCGTACGAGACTGTTCCCATTACACGGAACGAAACGCAAAGTAACTTTCGCGAGAGCCCGGCAATCCGTAGATAGCGCCCGGGTTCTGCCGGGGATTGGGGACTGTCTGCATGTGCGGTATCGTTGGAATTGTCGGCCATTCGCAGGTTGCGCCGCTCATCGTCGATGCGCTGAAGCGGCTTGAATATCGAGGCTACGATTCGGCCGGCGTCGCCACCATAGAGAAGGGGGCGCTTGGCCGCCGCCGCGCCGAAGGCAAGCTGGTCAATCTCGAACGCCGGCTGAAGGACGAGCCGCTCGACGGCACGATCGGCATCGGTCACACCCGCTGGGCCACGCATGGCGTGCCGAACGAGACCAACGCGCACCCGCATTTCTCCAATGGCGTCGCCATCGTCCACAACGGCATCATCGAGAATTTCGCCGAGCTGCGCGACGAACTGATCCGCGACGGCTATTCCTTCTCGTCGCAGACCGACACCGAGGTCGTCGCGCATCTGGTGGCGCGGGAAGTCGCGAAAGGCTTGAAGCCGGTCAATGCCGCGCACAAGGCGCTCAAGCGGCTGGAAGGCGCTTTTGCGCTGGCGATCATGTTCACGGGCGACGAGGACCTCATCGTTGGCGCTCGCAACGGCCCACCGCTGGCGGTCGGCCATGGCGACGGCGAGATGTTCCTGGGCTCCGACGCCATCGCGCTTGCCCCGTTCACCAATTCGATCACCTATCTGGAAGACGGCGACTGGGCGGTGGTGCGCCGCAGCGGTGTCGCCATCTTCGACATCGACGGCGAAAAGGTCGACCGCAAGCGCCAGCAGTCGCTCTCGACCAGCTTCATGGTCGACAAGGGCAATCGCCGCCACTTCATGGAGAAGGAAATCCATGAGCAGCCGGAGGTGATCTCGCACACGCTGGCGCATTATGTCGATTTTGTTTCCGGCGTCTCCAAGCCGCTCGACCTGCCGTTCGACTTTGCTACGATTAACCGGCTGGCGATTTCGGCCTGCGGTACCGCCTATCTCGCCGGACTGATCAGCAAATACTGGTTCGAGCGCTACGCTCGGCTCCCGGTCGACATCGATGTCGCCTCCGAATTTCGCTACCGCGAAATGCCGCTGTCGAAGAACGACGCCGCCTTCTTCATCTCGCAATCGGGCGAGACCGCCGACACGCTGGCCTCGCTGCGCTATTGCCGCAAGGCCGGCATGAAGATCGGCGCCGTCGTCAACGTGCGGGAATCGACCATGGCGCGCGAATCCGACGTCATCTTGCCGACGCTGGCCGGGCCGGAGATCGGTGTCGCCTCGACCAAGGCCTTCACCTGCCAGTTGTCGGTGCTGGCCTCGCTAGCCGTCCGGGCGGGCGTGGCGCGCGGCACGATTTCGCGGGACGAGGAAAAGTCGCTGGTGCGGGCGCTTTCCGAGGCGCCGCGCTATGCCAACCAGGTGCTCAAACTCGAAGAGCAGATCGAACGGATCGCGCGGGACCTGTCGCGCTACAAGGACGTGCTCTATCTCGGACGCGACACCAATTTCCCGCTCGCCATGGAAGGCGCGCTGAAGCTCAAGGAGATCTCCTACATCCACGCCGAGGGCTATGCCGCGGGCGAGTTGAAGCACGGGCCGATCGCGCTTATCGACGAGAACATGCCGGTCATCGTCATCGCGCCGCATGACCGCATCTTCGAGAAGACTGTGTCCAACATGCAGGAGGTGGCGGCGCGCGGCGGCAAGATCATCCTGATCACCGACGCCAAGGGCGCCGCGCAGGCGAGCGTGAAGACGATGGAGACGATCATCCTTCCGGACGTGCCGGAAATCATCTCGCCGATCATCTACGCGCTGCCGATCCAGATGCTGGCCTATTTCGCCGCCGTTTTCATGGGCACCGACGTCGACCAGCCGCGCAATCTGGCGAAATCGGTGACGGTGGAGTAGGCGTTTTTTAAACAGGTGCTTTAAAAACTTCGCAGTTCCAAAGCGCCTTCCGGTTCACTAATGTTTGCGCTGCAACTCGCGCCCCGGTGAACCATGTCAGATGCTCTCAAGACCTCCGGCATGACCCGGCTGAGGAACTATTTCCTCACAGGCTTCGTCGTCTGCGCGCCGCTGGCGATCACCGCCTATATCGCGTGGTCCTTCATCGGTTGGGTGGATTCCTGGGTCAAACCCTATATTCCGGCACGCTACAGTCCCGATACCTATCTGCCGTTCCCGGTTCCGGGGTTCGGGCTGATCGTGGCGCTTGTCCTGATCACGCTGATCGGGTTCATGACCGCCAATATCGTCGGCCGCGCCATCGTCAATTTCGGCGAGCGCCTGCTTGGCCGAATGCCGCTGGTGCGGGGCATCTATCGCTCGCTGAAGCAGATTTTCGAAACCGTGCTGTCGAACAAAGGTGACATGTTCCGCCAGGTCGGCTTGGTCGAATATCCGCGCAAGGGGGTGTGGTCGCTGGTGTTCGTGGCCAGCGAGAAGGAAACCGAGATCAACCAGAAGCTTGACCAGGAAGGCGATCCGCTGACCGCTGTCTTCATGCCTTGTACGCCCAATCCGACGACGGGCTTCCTGATGTATGTGCCGAAGTCGGACATCGTGCTGCTCGACATGACGATCGAGGATGGCGCCAAGCTGATCGTCTCGGCCGGGCTGGTGGCGCCGGAGGTGAAAACGAAGCTGGTGATGCTGAATGGCGAGCCGATCACGGGCACCCTGGCCAATCCGCCGCTCGGGCCTTATCCCGCCCGCAGGAGCCGCACCGCCTCGTCGCGGCCGAACAAGTAGAGCAGCAGGCGCAGCGCTTCGCCGCGCTCGGTCTGCAGGTCCGGATCACGCGACAGGATCAGTCTTGCGTCATCGCGGGCCGCTTCGAGCAGGTCCGCATGCGCCTCGATGCGCGCGACCTGGAAGCCCGGCGTGCCGGACTGACGGGTGCCAAGCAATTCGCCTTCGCCGCGCAGCTTCAGGTCCTCCTCGGCGATCACGAAGCCATCCTCGGTCTCGCGCATCACCGACAGGCGCCGCTTGGCCGTTTCGCCGAGCGGATCCTTGTAGAGCAATACACAGGACGAAGGCTTGTCGCCGCGCCCGACGCGGCCGCGCAACTGGTGCAGCTGGGCGAGGCCGAAACGTTCGGCGTGTTCGACGACCATGATGGTCGCGTCCGGCACGTCGACGCCGACCTCGATGACGGTTGTGGCAATCAGGATACGTGTCTCGCCCTGCTTGAAGGCGCGCATCGCTTCGTCCTTCTCGGCGCCCTTCATGCGGCCGTGGACGAGGCCGATCCGGTCGCCGAACAGCGGCTTCAGGGAAGCAAAGCGGTCCTCGGCCGACATCAGCTTTATCTCTTCGGATTCTTCCACAAGCGGGCATATCCAGTAGATTTTCTGGCCGCCGGCCACCGCTTCCACCATGCGATCGACGAGTTCGTCCAGCCGCTCAAGCGGCAGCGTGACGGTGCGGATCGGCTGCCGGCCGGCCGGCTTTTCCGTCAGCTTGGAGACGTCCATGTCGCCGAAGGCGGTCAGCACCAGCGTGCGCGGAATGGGGGTTGCCGTCATCACCAGCATGTCTGGCGCGTCGCCCTTGGCGGTGATGGCAAGCCGCTGGTGAACGCCGAAGCGATGCTGCTCGTCCACGACGGCAAGGACGAGGTCGTGGAACGCCACCGTTTCCTGGAACAGCGCGTGGGTGCCGATGACGATGTCGATCTCGCCGCTGGCCAGTCCCGCCAGCGTTTCGGTGCGTTCGCGGCCCTTTTCGCGACCGGTGAGGATGGCCGTGCGCATGCCTGCCCGTTCCGCCAAAGGGGCGATCGTCGCCACGTGCTGGCGCGCCAGGATCTCTGTCGGCGCCATTAGGGCAGCCTGGCCGCCAGCCTCGACGGCACGCGCCATGGCCAGGAGCGCAACGACCGTCTTGCCGGAGCCGACGTCGCCTTGCAGGAGGCGCAGCATGCGCTCGGGGTCGGCGAGGTCTGCATTGATTTCGGCGAGCGCGAATTCCTGGGACGCGGTCAATGTGTAGGGCAGGGCCGCGCGCAGCTTGTCGACGATCCGGCTGTCGCCGGTGAGCGGCCGGCCGGACAGCCTGCGGACCCTCGACCGGACCAGGGCGAGCGACACCTGGCCCGCCAG
This sequence comes from Mesorhizobium sp. B2-8-1, assembly GCF_006440955.1. Lineage (NCBI taxonomy): Bacteria > Pseudomonadati > Pseudomonadota > Alphaproteobacteria > Hyphomicrobiales > Phyllobacteriaceae > Mesorhizobium > Mesorhizobium sp. B2-8-1. Next base: position 6,722 of record NZ_VFTX01000005.1, read on the forward strand.
CAACTCGTCATAGGCGAGGCGCCGCCATGCGGCGCCTTCGATGGCGACATCGATCGGGTCCGCGGGATGATGGATGCGGGCCAGCGCGTCACCGAAAGACGGGAAACTCTGGCGGCGCATGAAAGCACCATCCTGCCACTCAGGCAGTTCCGGCAGACGGCCGAGCGCCTGGCCGATGGCGCGGCGCAGCACCTTGGCGGACAGCCCCGCCGTGAGCGGATAGACCGGCTCGACCAGCGGCAGGTTTTCGGCGTCGCCGGCCAAGGCGATATGATCCGGGTGGACCATGGTCGGGCGCCCGTTGAACCATTCCATGCGTCCGGAGACCACGACATGCTCGCCCACAGGCATCGATTTTTCCAGATAGGCAGCATGGGCGTGGAAGAAGGTCAGCGCCACTTCGCCGGTATCGTCATGGGCGTAGACCCGGTAGGGCACCGACCTATTGCCGCGCGGCGGCGGCTGGTGGCGGTCGATGCGCAGGTCGAGCGTGACGATGGCGCCTTCGGCCGAGCCGGCAATACCAGGCCGGTTGCGGCGGTCGATGACGGTATGCGGCAGCACGAACAGGAGATCTCCGGCGCGCGCCGCGCGGTCGCCGAGATCGGCCGCGACGACCTTTTCGATCAGTGCGCCAACCTTCGGCCCGACACCGGCGAGCGACGTGATCGGGACGAAAAGCGGGTCAAGGATGGAAGGACGCATGATGTCAGCTTATGTCGCGACGGCTGCAGCGCAAGGCTGACAGCCCCTTCTATCCACGCTATATGCGCCACAGCAAGTGAGGATGCGGCACAATGACGGGAACGAAACGATCAAGCGAGGGGCTCGACGCCCGCCGCCGCAAGCTCCTATTCCGCTCCTGGCACCGCGGCATGCGCGAGATGGACCTTATCCTCGGCGCCTTCGCCGATGCCGAGATCGGCGCCTTGACCGGCGACGAAATCGACCAATATGAGAAGCTCCTCGATATTCCCGACACCGAATTCCTGCCCTTGATCACCGGCGAACGTCCTGTTCCCGCCGACATCGATTGTGCGGTCCTGCAAAAAATCATGGCTTCGCGCCGGACAATGACCTTTTGAAGAACGTTTCCATGAGCCTCATTCCCACCATCGGCTTGCCGAAAGGCCGCGCCGGCCAGTTTATCGTCGACGGCGTCGCCGACGGTTATGAAGCTTTCGCGCTTGTGCAGGCGGCGCACGAAATCGCGCCCGACAAGCCGGTGCTGTTCGTGGCGCGCGACGGGCAGCGCCTGCCGGCAATCACAGAGGCGCTGGCCTTTGCCGCTCCCGGCCTGCCCGTGCTGGAACTGCCCGCCTGGGACTGCCTGCCTTATGACCGCGTCTCGCCCGGCTCGGATGCCGCCGCCCGGCGGCTCGACGCGCTCGCCGCCATGATCGCGCTGGCGAGGAAGCCGCATCGCGCCGTCATTCTCGCCACCGCCAATGCGCTGCTCCAGCGCATTCCGCCCGCGGATCTCATCGAGGCGCAGACCTTTCACGCCAAACCTGGCAACCAGGTCGATATGAACGCGCTGGTGTCGCGGCTGGAGACATCGGGCTTCGAGCGGGTGCCGACGGTGCGCGGCATCGGCGAGTTCGCCGTGCGCGGCGGCATCCTTGACCTGTTCGCGCCTGGCTGGACCGAGGCGCTGAGGCTGGATTTTTTCGGCGATACGCTGGAATCGATCCGCGTCTTCGACGTGGCCACGCAGCGCACCACCGGGCAGCGCAAGTCCATGGCGCTGCAGGCGATGAGCGAGGTGGCGCTGACGCCCGAGACGATCAGCCGCTTCCGCCGCGCCTATATCGAAGCCTTCGGCGCGCCGTCGCGCGACGATGGACTTTACGCCGCGGTCAGCGAAGGCCGGCGCTTCGCGGGCATGGAACATTGGCTGCCGTTCTTCTACGAGCGGCTGGAGACCGTGTTCGACTACCTGCCGGACACGCCTGTCGTTTTCGACCATCTTGCGCATGAGGCGCTTGCCGAACGCCACACTCTGATCCTCGATCATTACGAAGCGCGCAAGAAGCAGGCCGAAGGTGCGCTGAAGGACGCGGTGCCCTACAAGCCGGTGGCGCCGGACCTGCTTTACCTCTCGCCGGAAAATCTCGTCGCTTCTCTCGGACCGCGCGAAGCGATCGACTTCACCGCCTTCGACGCACCGGATGCGGGAGCAAGAAAGGTCTTCCACGCCCGCTCGCGCCATGGCCGCAGCTTCGCGGAAGAGCGCGCCGACCCCAACGTCAATGTCTTCGACGTCGTGGTGAAGCACATTGCCGACGAACGCGCGGCACGCCGCCGTGTCATCGTCGCCGGCTGGACGGAGGGCTCGCTCGACCGGCTCGGCCAGATTCTCACTGAACATCGTCTGGGCAATCTTGCGCCGGTGGCGACCTTGGCGGAGGCGGAGAAACTCGAGCCGGGGCAAGCGGCGTTGGCGGTGCTGCCGCTGGAATCCGGTTTCGAGACCGAAAGACTGGTCGTCGTCGCCGAGCAGGACATTTTGGGCGACCGGCTGATCCGGCGCTCCAAGCGCAAGAAGCGCGCGTCCGACTTCATTGCCGAAGCCTCGGCCCTGTCGGCTGGCGACATCGTCGTCCATGCCGACCACGGCATCGGCCGCTTCATCGGCCTGCGCACAATCGAAGCCGTCGGGGCGCCGCATGATTGCCTGGAAATCCACTATGCCGGCGACGACCGACTGTTCCTGCCGGTGGAAAACATCGAGCTCCTGTCGCGCTACGGCTCTGACACGGCCGAGGCGACGCTCGACAAACTCGGCGGCGGCGCCTGGCAATCGCGCAAGGCGCGGCTGAAGAAACGCCTGCTGGACATGGCCGGGCAGTTGATCCGCATCGCCGCCGAACGGCAGATGCGCGCTGCACCTCCGCTGGTGCCGGCGGAAGGCCTCTACGGCGAGTTCGCCGCGCGCTTCCCCTATGAGGAGACCGATGACCAGCAGACGGCGATCGATTCCGTCAGGGACGATCTGGCGGCCGGCAAGCCGATGGACCGGCTGATCTGCGGCGATGTCGGTTTCGGCAAGACCGAGGTGGCGCTGCGCGCCGCCTTCATCGCGGCGATGGAAGGGTTCCAGGTGGCGGTCGTCGTGCCGACAACCCTGTTGTCCCGCCAGCATTTCAAGACGTTCTCGCAGCGCTTTTCCGGCCTGCCGATCCGCGTCGCCCAGGCATCGCGGCTGGTCGGCGCAAAGGATCTGGCAGAGACCAAGAAGGGCATTGCCGAAGGGACGGTGGATATCGTGGTCGGCACCCACGCGCTGCTCGGCAGCGCGATCTCGTTCAAGAATCTCGGCCTACTGATCATCGATGAAGAGCAGCATTTTGGCGTCAAGCACAAGGAACGGCTGAAGGACCTGAAGACCGACGTCCACGTGCTGACGCTGTCGGCGACGCCTATCCCGCGCACGCTGCAACTGGCATTGACCGGCGTGCGCGAACTGTCGCTGATCGCCACGCCGCCGGTCGACCGCATGGCGGTGCGCACCTTCATCTCGCCCTTCGATCCGCTGGTCATTCGCGAGACGTTGTTGCGCGAGCGTTATCGCGGCGGCCATTCCTTCTATGTCGTGCCGCGCATCAGCGATCTGGCGGAAATCCATGATTTCCTGAACCAATCCGTGCCGGAACTGAAGGTGGCGGTGGCCCATGGCCAGATGCCGCCGGGCGAACTCGACGACATCATGAACGCCTTCTACGACGGCCAGTACGACGTTCTCCTGTCGACCACCATCGTCGAATCCGGCCTCGACATCCCGACCGCCAACACGCTGATCGTCCATCGCGCCGACATGTTCGGCCTGTCGCAACTCTATCAGTTGCGCGGCCGTGTCGGGCGCTCGAAAGTGCGCGCCTACGCACTGTTCACGCTGCCGGCCAACCGCAAGCTGACCGACACCGCCGAACGCCGGCTGAAAGTGCTGCAGTCGCTCGACACGCTGGGCGCCGGCTTCCAGCTCGCCAGCCACGATCTCGATATCAGAGGCGCAGGCAATCTGCTCGGCGAAGAGCAGTCCGGCCACATCAAGGAAGTCGGCTTCGAGCTCTACCAGCAGATGCTGGAGGAGGCGGTCGCGGAGGTGAAGGATTCCGGCGAGGTGCTGGATGGCGGCTGGTCGCCGCAGATCGCCGTCGGCACGGCGGTGATGATCCCGGAGAGCTATGTGCCGGACCTGCAGCTCAGGCTGGCGCTCTATCGGCGCCTCGGCGACCTCGAGAGCACCGAGGAAATCGATGCTTTCGGCGCCGAGCTGATCGACCGTTTCGGCCCGCTGCCGGAGGAGGTGAAGCATCTGCTCAAGATCGTCTTCATCAAAGCCCTCTGCCGCAAGGCCAATGTCGAGAAGCTCGACGCCGGGCCGAAGGGCGTGGTCATCCATTTCCGCAAGCGCGAGTTTTCCAACCCGGTCGGACTGGTCAAATTTATCGGCGAGCAAGGCTCGTTGGCAAAGATCCGGCCGGACCAAAGCGTCGTCTTCACCCGCGACTGGCCAACGGCGGAAAAGCGTTTGGCGGGCTCGGCTGTCGTCATGACGCAACTGGCGCGGCTGGTAGAGAAGGCGGCGTAGCCAGCCCGGCCCATTCGCCAGCGCTGAAATTCCGGTCTAGAATAGGAAATCGGCTTCGTGTATGGAGCCGCCACCCCACATGGGGGCTGGAAATGGCGGGCGAGGGTGCTTGCCGGAAAGAGCGTTGGGTGCAGCGATGACGAAATGGTCGCCGAATTCGTGGAGGGCAAAGCCGATCAAGCAGGTCCCTGCTTATCCGGACCTTGCCGCGCTGAAGAACACGGAGGCCCAGCTCGCCACCTTTCCGCCGCTGGTTTTTGCCGGCGAGGCGCGCAAGCTGAAGAAGCAACTGGCCAGCGTTGCCGCCGGCGAGGCGTTCCTGCTCCAGGGCGGCGACTGCGCCGAGAGCTTTGCCGAACATGGCGCGGACAACATCCGCGACTTCTTCCGCGTCTTCCTGCAAATGTCGGTGGTGCTGACCTTCGCCGGTGCGCAGCCGGTGGTGAAGATCGGCCGCGTTGCGGGCCAGTTCGCCAAGCCACGCTCGTCCGACAACGAGACCAAGGGCGAGGTGACGCTGCCGAGCTATCGCGGCGACATCATCAATGGCATCGAATTCGACCTCAAGTCGCGCATTCCCGATCCTGCCCGCCAGGAAATGGCGTACCGTCAGTCGGCGGCAACGCTCAATCTTTTGCGCGCCTTCGCGCAGGGCGGCTACGCCAGCCTGGAGAATGTGCATCGCTGGATGCTCGGCTTCGTCTCCGACAGCCCGCAGGCCGAAAAATACGAGTCGCTTGCCAACCGCATCACCGAGACGATGGATTTCATGCGCGCGGTCGGCATCACCTCCGAAACCAATTTCGCGCTGCGCGAGACTGATTTCTATACCAGCCACGAGGCGCTGCTGCTCGGCTATGAGGAAGCGCTGACGCGTGTCGATTCGACCTCCGGCGACTGGTACGCGACGTCTGGCCACATGATCTGGATCGGCGACCGCACCCGCCAGCCCGACCATGCGCATGTCGAATATTGCCGCGGCATCAAGAACCCGCTCGGCCTGAAATGCGGCCCGTCGCTGACGCCGGACGGCTTGCTGGAACTGATCGACCTGCTCAACCCCGAGAACGAGCCAGGCAGGCTGACGCTGATCGCGCGCTTCGGTTCCGACAAGGTCGCCGAGCATCTGCCGAAGCTGGTGCGGGCGGTGCAGAAGGAAGGCCGTAGCGTCGTCTGGTCGTCAGACCCGATGCATGGCAATACGATCGAAGCGGCCGGCTACAAGACGCGGCCGTTCGACCGCATCCTGAAGGAGGTGCAGACGTTCTTCGAGGTGCACCGCGCCGAAGGCACGCATCCGGGCGGCATCCATGTCGAGATGACCGGCAAGAACGTGACTGAATGCACCGGCGGCGCCCGCGCCATCACCGCCGAGGAATTGCAGGACCGCTATCACACCCATTGCGACCCGCGCCTCAATGCCGACCAGGCCATCGAACTGGCGTTCCTGGTGTCGGACCTGCTCAAGAAAAGCCACCCGGTGCAACACAAGCAGGTCGCCAACGGCTGACCCGTCCAAAGCAGTTCACAGGAAAAGCGCTTCCTGCCGAAAAATCAGTCTTGCTTGTAGAGCAGCCAGCTCTTGCCGGCGCGGCCCGCCATTGCCGAATGCCTGGTCACGCGGTTACGGCCGCTGACCTTTGAGCGGTAAAGCGCCCGGTCTGCCTTGCTGTAGAGGTCTTCAGGGCCTTCGGCTTCGGAGGCCATGCAAATTCCCATCGAGACGGTGACGGTGCCGTAATTCATGCCGGTCTGGCTGCTGGTGAAAGGCGACTGCTCGATCAGCGCGCGAATGCGTTCGGCGATTTCGTAGGTGGCGTCCTCGCTTGCGCCCTCGACGATCAGGGCGAATTCCTCGCCGCCGGTGCGGGCGACGAACATGTCGGCGCGAATGCTGGTCTGGAATATATCGGCGATGATCTGGAGGATCTTGTCGCCGACGGGATGGCCGTACCTGTCGTTGATGTCCTTGAACCGATCGATGTCGGCGAGGATCAATGCATTGAACAGGATGCCTTTGTTGCTGTTGTAGATCCTGGTGATTTCCTTGTCGAAGGCGCGACGGTTCCAGATTTGCGTGAGGGGGTCGGTGTCGGCCAGGCGCTTGTATTCCTCGAGCTTCGACTTGACGCTTTCCAGTTCCGCGGTCTTGTCGCTGAGCGTCGAGGCAACTTGCCGGCCATGATCGATCGTCGAATTGGTGGCGACCGCCATGGCGTTGACGATCTTCTGCAGAACATCCGGCGACAGCAGGCTGTTTCTGCCGAGTCCGCTCGACGTTTCGTTGAGGATCCTGCCGTATTTCTCGATGTGGCTGCGCTCGCTCCTCAGCAGCGAAGCGATGTCCTCAAGTTCATTGGCGATGACTTCCCTGGCGTGCTCGACGATGCCGGAGCCATGGTTCTGGGCAAAGAAGGTGCGTCCGATCCGGTCGAGGTCGTCCTGTGTCGGTCGGCCGCTCAGCGACACGACGGCAAGGCTGAGCTCGCGATTGGATCCGCTCAAGGCCTCGTAGAAGATCTCGTAATTGCGTGGCAGGCTGAGCACGCCGAGCTGGCGCATTGTGGCGAGGACGGTGCTCGCAATATCGGTGCTTCGTTCGCTCTGGGCGGCTGCCGGCTGCATGTTCTGTTCACTCTTCCCCGGGAACACGCTGCGACATTCGCAGGCATCCAATGTCGCCGACCTGGGGAACGCTGGCCATTCCAGTCCATCTTGCGAAGAAGGCGCGTCCCCACTCACGACTTTCGCTTGCGAGGATCATAGATGCAGCAGCGCTAAAGTTTCCTTAATCCGCTGAATCCGGCCTGTTTTTCGCTGATTCCGGCTGGACAGGCCTTCATCCGTGAACAAACAATTCCCGAGCGTGCCAAATGCATGTCGCATTTTCTTGCGCGCAGCCATCGAAAAGCTGGGATCCTGTCAGCAGCGATTTCTTTTGGGATGGTGCGATGAGTGAAAATCATACGGGATCGTGTCTATGCGGAGCGGTTCGCTTCAGGACGCGAGGGCCGTTGCGCGGCGTCATCTATTGCCATTGCTCGCAATGTCGCAAGCAGAGTGGACATTTCTATGCCGCAACCAATGTCCCGGACGCCAATATCGATATCGACGGCGCCGACAACATCACCTGGTATGAGGCGTCCGCCTTCGCCGGGCGCGGTTTTTGCAAGACATGCGGATCGCTGCTTTTCTGGAAACCGCGGGACAACGCCTATGTTTCGGTTCTGGCGGGATCGTTCGATGAACCGACAGGCCTCGAGGGCCAATGCCACATATTCGTGGGTGACAAGGGCGATTATTATTCGATCGACGACGCGCTGCCTCAATTCGAGAAGTCGACCCCATCGGTGAAGGTCGCCGACGAATGAATTTTGGGCGAGCCAGCTTATTCCATTGATCGGGCCATTGCTTTATCCCGTGCCGGTGATTCGCAAAGGGGTTTGGCATGCAGCGGCTGATCGACGCTTATTTCAACTCGCTGCGGGCGTTCCGCAAGCTGGCCGCAACTGAAAAAGCTTTCCAGCAGGAGCTGGCGCTGCTCGCCCTTGCCCTTCCGCTCGGCTGGTTCGTTTCGGTGTCGTGGCGCGGCTACGCGCTGCTGATCGGCGCGGTGCTGCTCCTGATCATGGTCGAGGTGCTGAACACCGGCATCGAAGCGGCCTGCGATGCCTTTAGCCGCGAATTCAATGTCGACATCCAGCTGGCCAAGGACTGCGGTTCGCTGGCGGTACTGATCTCCGTGGCGATCGTCGCCGGCGTCTGGGGCATCGCGATCATCGAGCGTATCGTCGGGCTGCCGATCTGAGCTTTCGACCGCCGGCCGGCGGTCAGTTTTCCCTGGCGCGTTCCTTTCGGGCGAAATGGCGGGCGATGAGCCAGGCGAGTACGGCCACGGCCAGGCCGATAGCCAGGCCCACCAATATCCGCTCATGGCGAAGCAGCGCCTGGCCGATGAAATGCTCGGCGCCCAACCCGAAGACATAGCCGATGGTGCTGAACAGCACCGCCCAGACCGCCGAGGAAATGGCGTTCAAGACGATGAAGCGGGGTGCTGCGATGTTCGACAGGCCGGCCGCGATGCCACCGACCAGGCGCATGCCATAGACGTAGCGGTTCGACAGCACGAAGATGTTGGGATGGGTGTTGAGCAGACGATAGGCGCGGCGGAAGCCGGGCCGCTTGCGCAACCCGACGACATAGCGATGGTCCGCGAAACTTCTCCCCAGGATGAAGAAGCAGGTGTCGCCGGCGAAGGCCCCAAGCGCTGCCACGACGACAGTCTGCCAGAGGACGAAGATATGCTGATGGGCGAAGAAGCCGCCGAGTATGGCGGCACTCTCGCCCTCGGCGACACAGCCCAGAAAAACGGCGATCAGCCCGTATTGTTCGATGAAATGATGGATCGCGTCGCTCATGACGGCGATTGCTGCGACAGCCTCTCGTCGATCCGCTTGACCAGTTCGGTCAGCCGCACGATCTCGTCGCGCATGCCGATGATCTGGCCGTGGCGCATTTCGTCCAGCTTTTCATGCAGCGCCATGATCTCGATCTCGGCCTTCAGATTGACCTCGTAGTCGTGGGCGGCATCGATGCGGTCGCGCTCGGTCTGGCGGTTCTGCGCCATCATGATCACCGGCGCCTGCAGCGCCGCGACCATGGACAGGACGAGATTGAGGAAGATGAACGGGTAGGGATCGAAGGCGTCGCGCGCCAGAAGCCAGGCATTGGCTGATGTCCAGACGATCAGGAAGGCAATGAAGCCAAGGATGAACGACCAGGAACCGCCGATGCGGGCGATGCTATCGGCAAGGCGGTCGCCAAAGGTCTGGTGGAAGGCGACGGCCTTGTTGGTGTCCCTCGAGATCGTGGTGCGCTCGAGCGTCGACTGCAGCACCCGGTTCTCCAGGGCACTGAGACCGTCCGGCTTTCGTCTCAGCCAGCGGTTCGCCAGATCGTCGATCGTCTTGTTCATGGCCGTCTCCAAGGGCTTGGCTGGCGATAGAGGTAGAGGCTGCCGGCCCGCGCGGGAAGTGCTAGATTGAGGGAACCGGAGGGACTTATGGTCGACTTCAAGAAAATTCGCGCTCGCGCCGCAAAGCGCAAGGGCGGCGAGGAGGAACTGGTCTCGCTGCTCGGGCCGATTCCCGACAACGCCGCCGTGGCCGACATCGGCGATGACCGTATCCTGTCGACGATGGCCGAGCGCGTCTTCGCCGCCGGTTTCGTCTGGCGCGTCATCGAGCAGAAATGGCCCGGATTCGAAGAGGCGTTCCTGCGCTTCGAGCCGAAGCGGTTGCTGTTCCAGCCTGACGATTTCTGGCATGAACTGGCATCCGACCAGCGCATCGTGCGCAATCCGCAGAAGATCAAATCCGTTCGCGACAACGCTGCCTTCGTCGAGCGCGTGTCAAAAGAGCATGGCGGCTTCGGCACATTCCTCGCCGAGTGGCCCGCCGACGACCAGGTCGGGCTGATGGCTTATCTCGGCAAGCATGGGAGCCGGCTCGGCGGCAATACCGGCCAGTATTTCCTGCGCTGGCTGGGTTGGGACGCCTTCGTCATTTCGGCAGACATGGCGGCCGCCCTTCGCGATGCCGGGCTCGATATCGCCGAAAGCCCGACGTCGAAGAAGGATCTCGACAAGATCCAGGCCCAGGTCAACCGTTGGGTTGCGGATACCGGCCTGCCGCGCCGGCACATTTCGCGCATCCTGGCGATGTCGATCGGGGAGAACCATTCGCCGCAGGCGCTGCGCGACTATATGGGCAACGACTGATGTCGAAATTGGCCCAAGCAAACGCCATTGCGGGGCGAATTTTGCCGCGCTAAGTCAGCAGCATGACCAAGAAGCCCGACATACTGCGCATCGCCGTTGCCCAGCTCAATCCGACAGTCGGCGACGTTGCCGGCAATCTCGCCAAGGCCCGCGAGGCGAGGGCGGATGCCGCGCGTCAAGGCGCCGATCTCGTGCTCTACACCGAGCTTTTCCTCGCCGGCTATCCGCCTGAGGATCTGGTGCTGAAGCCGGCCTTCCTGAAGGCCTGCGAGCGGGCCGCGCAGGAGATTGCCGCCGACACCGCCGATGGCGGTCCCGGCGTCATCATCGGCACGCCGCTGAAGCGCAAGACCGGCACCCACAACTCGATCGTCTTCGCCGATGGCGGCAAGATCATCACCGAGCGCTATAAGGTCGATCTGCCGAATTATGGCGAGTTCGACGAGAAGCGCGTCTTCCAGGCCGGACCGGAGATCCAGGGGCCCGTCAATTTCCGCGGCGTGCGTCTGGGAATCCCGATCTGCGAGGACATCTGGGGCGACATCGGCGTCTGCGAGACGCTGGCCGAGAGCGGCGCGGAAATCCTGCTGGTGCCGAACGGCTCGCCCTATTACCGCGCCAAGATCGATGTGCGCCACCAGGTCGTCATCCGCCAGGTTATCGAATGCGGGCTGCCGATGATCTATGCAAACCAGCTCGGCGGCCAGGACGAGCTGATCTTCGACGGCGCGTCGTTTGCCATAGGTGCCGACAAGCGGCTTGCTTTCCAGATGAGCCAGTTCGAGGAGGCGGTCGACATCACCACCTGGAGGAGACAAGGCGAAAACTGGGTCTGTTCGGAAGGACCGATGTCGAAGATCCCCGAACGGGAGGAGGCCGACTACCGCGCCTGCATGCTGGGCTTGCGCGACTACGTCAACAAGAACGGTTTCAAGAACGTCGTGCTCGGCCTGTCGGGCGGCATCGATTCGGCCATCTGCGCGGCCCTTGCCGTCGATGCGCTGGGCGAGGAGCGGCTGCGCGCGGTGATGATGCCTTACCGCTATACGTCGAAGGATTCGCTCAAGGACGCCGAGGACTGTGCCCGCGCACTCGGCTGCCGCTATGACATCGTGCCGATCTTCGAGCCGGTCGAAGGTTTCCTTCATGCGCTGACGCAGCTTTTCGAAGGCACCAAGGAAGGCATCACCGAGGAGAACTTGCAGAGCCGCGCGCGCGGCACCATCCTGATGGCGATTTCCAACAAATTCGGCTCGATGGTGGTTACGACAGGGAATAAGAGCGAGATGTCGGTCGGCTATGCCACGCTCTATGGCGACATGAATGGGGGCTTCAATCCGATCAAGGACCTGTACAAGATGCAGGTCTATGCACTGTCGCGCTGGCGCAACAGCCATGTGCCGCCGGGCGCGCTCGGACCGTCGGGCGAGGTGATCCCGAAGAACATCATCGACAAGGCGCCGTCGGCGGAACTGCGCGAGAACCAGACCGATCAGGATTCGCTGCCGCCCTATCCGGTGCTGGACGACATCCTCGAATGCCTGGTCGAGAACGAGATGGGCGTCGACGACATCGTCGCGCGCGGCCATGACCGGGCGACGGTGACGCGCATCGAGCACCTGCTCTACGTCGCCGAATACAAGCGCCGGCAGGCGGCGCCCGGCGTGAAGATCACCAGGAAGAATTTCGGCCGCGACCGTCGCTATCCCATCACCAACCGGTTCAGGGATCGCGGCTAGACACCGCACCGACCGAAAATTCGCGTCATGCCGCAGGCGAGGGGTAGCGATGCCCGAGTGTGAAATCAGCTTCGACCTGTCACGGATCGACTTCAGGGCGACATCCGACCTGTTGATGGCAAGCTATTGGGGCGGCGGGCGCAGTGACGAGACCCACCGCCGCGCCTTCGCGAATTCGCTCTGCGTCGGCGCTTATGTCGAAGGCAAACAGGTCGGCTTCGGCCGGGCGATCACCGACCGCATGGTGTTCGCCTATCTGGCCGATATCATCGTCTGGCCGCAGCATCGCGGGCAGGGCATCGGCTCGCGGCTGGTACGGGCGCTGATCGACCATCCCGAGCTCGGTAGCGTTTCGCACTGGAGCCTGTCGACCAACGACGCGCATGGGGTTTATGAAAGACTGGGCTTCAAGCCGTCGACCGATGGCCGGTATATGCGCCTCGATCGCGCACCGCCTGCCGGATGAGCGGCGTCCGTGACGGTAGGTTCAACCCGCGACTGTTGCAAAATCGCCTCATCGGCTGGACCAGATGCCGTTTTTGGTGACCGCCAGCCTTGGCGATGCGATGCGGCATCTCTATAAGGACCTCTCCGCGATTCCCTTTAGGGAGGACCGAATGCCAGGATTTGACATCGTTATGCGAGGCCGCGAAGCCTAGGTCCCGACCGGCGCGCCGCAGGGTTTTCACCCTCGGAACGGAGCCGGATCGAGAACAGGCCTTTGCCGATGCCGGTCGCCGCCTTCGGGCAAGTGGCCATTCATAACCGAACCTCCGCATTCCCGGGCATTGAGCCCCTTGCGCGGTTTTTTCAATTTTCGACCTTACCGGGATCGGGCTTTTTGCGCCCGAATGACATCATGGCTCGTTTTCGAATCGATTTGCGCGCAAGCGCCTTTCGCAGCGTTCTTGGCTTTACTTTCACCCACTGGCGGCGCCAGCCCTGGCGGCTTTCGCTGATCATGGCTGGTTTCCTGCTGTCGACGCTGGCCGATGTGCTGACGCCGCTCTATTCCGGCCGGCTGGTCGATGCCGTCGCCAGCAGCGCCGGCGCCGACGAGATCGCCTGGAATGCCGCGATGACCGCGTTTTCCATGCTGATGGCGTTGGCGCTGGCGGGTGTCGTCCTGCGCAATTTGGCCTTCATGGGGATCGTCGAACTGACGCTGAAGATGATGGCCGACATCGCCGCCGCCGCCTTCCACCGTGTCCAGCGCTTTTCCACCGACTGGCACGCCAACAGCTTCGCCGGATCGACCGTGCGCAAGGTGACGCGCGGCATGTGGGCGTTGGACCTGCTCAACGACACGATCCTGATCGCGCTGCTGCCGTCGATCGTCATGCTCGTCGGCTCGACGCTGCTGCTGGGCTGGTTCTGGCCGCTGATGGGAGCGGTTGTCGCCGCCGGCTCGGTGCTGTTCATCGCTGTCACGGCGATGCTGTCGCTTGGTTATGTCGCGCCGGCGGCCAGGCTCGCCAACACCTGGGACACGCGCCTTGGCGGCTCGCTGGCCGACGCGGTGAGCTGCAACGCCGTGGTCAAGGGGTTTGGCGCCGAGGAGCGCGAGGAGAACCGGCTTGCGAAGGTCGTCGCCAAATGGCGTGCCCGCACGCGGCGCACCTGGGTGCGCGGCACCATCAACGGTACCACGCAAGGGGTGCTGCTGCTGGTGATGAGAGCGGCGGTCATCGGCCTGGCGCTGATGCTGTGGTCGTGGGGGCAGGCAACGGCCGGCGACGTCGCCTTCGTGCTGACTTCTTTCTTCGTCCTGCAAGGCTATCTCAGGGATATCGGAACGCATATCCGCAACCTGCAGCGCTCGATCAACGACATGGAGGAACTGGTCGATTTCCAGTCCGAACCGCTCGGCATCGAGGATCGGCCCGGCGCCGGACCGATCCGCATCACGCAAGGGGGCATCGCCTTCGACGACGTCACCTTCCATTATGGCAGTCACCGTTCGCCGCTCTATCGCGATTTCTCGGTCGATATCGCGCCGGGCGAGCGGGTCGGGCTGGTCGGCCATTCCGGGTCGGGCAAGACGACTTTCGTCAAGCTGATCCAGAGGCTCTATGACGTGAACGCCGGCCGGATCCTGATCGACGGCCAGGACATTTCGGAGGTGACGCAGGCGTCGCTGCGCGCGCAGATCGCCATCGTGCAGCAGGAGCCGATCCTGTTCCACCGCTCGCTGGCCGAAAACATCGCCTATGCCCGGCCTGGCGCCACGCAGGCCGAGATCGAGCACGCCGCGAAGCTGGCGAGCGCGCACGACTTCATCGCCAACCTGCCGAAGGGCTACGGCACGCTCGTCGGCGAGCGCGGCGTGAAGCTGTCGGGCGGCGAGCGCCAGCGCGTGGCGATCGCGCGCGCGTTCCTCGCCGATGCGCGCATCCTGATCCTGGACGAGGCGACGTCGAGCCTCGATTCAGAATCGGAGGTGCTGATCCAGCAGGCGATGGAGCGGCTGATGGTCGGCCGCACCACGCTGGTCATCGCGCACCGGCTTTCGACGGTGCGGGCGCTCGACAGGCTGTTGGTCTTCGATCGCGGCAAGATCGCCGAGGAAGGCTCGCATGACGCGCTGATCCGGCTGCCGGGCGGCATCTACCGCCGCCTGTTCGAGCGCCAGGCGCTCGAATTGACCAAGGGACTTGTCACCTGATCGGGGATGGCCTCCGGCTCTGGCCCGGAGGCCATCCCATCAGGCGCCGGCGGCCTGACGGGCGGGCGGCGCGGGACATGCGATTGCTGGCGGAGCCGCGTTCGCCAAGTCTTTTCATTGCTTGCGCCATGTTCTATGTCTGCGACACGGCACGGGGGCGCGTCTTGTCAATCACAAAAGCATCCGGTACGCCCCGCTCATGACAGTTACCGTTCGTTTCGCCCCTTCGCCGACAGGCCGCATCCATATCGGCAATGCGCGCACCGCCCTGTTCAACTGGCTGTTCGCCATGAACCATAAGGGGCGCTTCATCCAGCGCTTCGACGACACCGATGTCGCGCGCTCGAAGCAGGAATTTTCCGACGCCATCCTTTACGACCTGCATTGGCTTGGCATCTTTCCCGACACCACCGAATACCAGTCGCGTCGCTTCGAGATCTATGACGCGGCGGTCGAGCGGCTGAAGGCGGCGGGCGTTCTCTATGCCTGCTATGAAACGCCGGAGGAGCTCGACCTCAGGCGCAAGGTGCGCCGTACGCGCGGCCTGCCGCCGGTCTATGGCCGCGAGGCGCTGACGCTGACGTCGGAACAGATCGCCGAATATCAGGCCGATGGCCGCCGGCCGCACTGGCGCTTCCTGCTGCCCAATTTCACCGGCGATCCGCAGCAGCCGGAGCGCACCGAAATCCATTGGAACGACCTGGTGCGCGGGCAGGAAACCGTCGATCTCGCCTCGCTGTCGGACCCGGTGCTGGTGCGCGAGGACGGCACCTATCTCTATACGCTGCCATCCGTCGTCGACGATATCGAGATGGGCGTCAGCCATGTCATCCGCGGCGACGACCACGTCACCAACACCGGCGTGCAGATCGCGCTGTTCCGGGCGCTGGGTGCCGAGCCGCCGGAATTCGGCCACCACAATCTGCTGACCACCGTTTCGGGCGAGGGGCTGTCGAAGCGCACCGGCGCACTCTCCATCGAAAGCCTGCGCGAGGACGGCATCGAGCCGATGGCGGTCGCATCGCTGGCCGTGCTCGTCGGCACGTCGGAGAATGTCGCCGCCGCGCACGACCTGACCGAACTCGCCAGCCGTTTCGACCCGGCGGCGACCTCGAAGTCGGCGGCAAAGTTCGACCCGGACGAGCTTTTCGTGCTCAACCGGACGCTGCTGCACCAAATGCCGTTCTCCGAAGCGCAGAATCGGCTGGTGGTGCTCGGCATATCGGGCGAGCAGGCGGAACCGTTCTGGCTGGCTGTGCGCGGCAATCTCGACAGGCTGGCCGATGCTGTCGGCTGGTGGCGCATCCTGCGCGAAGGGCCGCAGGAGAAGCCGGAATTTTCCGACGCCGATCGAGATTTTCTTCACCAGGCCATCGATCTGCTGCCCGAGGAGCCTTGGAACGGGACCGTCTGGAAGGACTGGACGGCCAAGATCAGGGAAGCGACCGGCCGCAAGGGCAAGGCGCTGTTCATGCCGCTGAGGCTCGCCCTTACCGGACTGACTTCGGGACCGGAGCTTGCAGATCTATTGCCGCTGATGGGTCGGGAAGGAACGTTGGCCCGACGACCCTGACCTTCCGCTGTTCCGGCGGCAACACCGAGACCGGCGATGTGACCGGTTTGACCGCAAGCCGCTTGATGGCGTCGCGGTCCAGCCCGCCCGCGGCGTTTGCCAGCGTCTCGGGATCGGCACCTGGATCGGGTTTGGAGGCAGGCACCGGAATGAACGGGGCGCCCTCCGTTTGCGGCCGCGACTGTTGCTGGCTTGGCGGATTGCCGCCGATGATCTGGAAGTTCTGCGCGGCGTTGCAGCCGCAGGCCGGCGGCCGCGACAGGTTGGGCTGCTTGTAAAGATAGGCCGTCGGCAGTTCGCTGTAGGGTCGGCCGGTGACCGACGATGTCATGTCGGCTGAATCGTCGCCCATGCCGCGCGAATAGAAGACCTGGATCTCGGTGCCGGGACAGCTCGATTCGCAGTTCTTCTGGTCGCGCTCGAAATCGCCGACCGAGGCGGCATTCGACATCGGGAAGAAGTAGCCGTCGCAGGTGCGCACGCAGGTGGTACGGAACTCGCCGCCGACGCCCGGAAAATCCGGTATGCCGGACCGGCCCGGCACGCGGCGGATATTGCGCTCCTCGTCGGGATCGTCAGATTGGTCGAGCGTATCGAGCCGGCGCGTGTCGCCGCCGAACAGCTGGTCGAACAGATTGCCGTTGCCTTGTTCCCGTTTCGCTTCGCGCAAGAGTTCGCGGCGGGGCGCCACCGCGTCCTCGCGGCAGCCATTGGTGTCGAGCGCGGCCAGGATGCGTGCGCGATCGCGCCGCGAACCGCCGCCGGCGAGGCGGGCGCGCTTGGCCTGCAAGCTATCGAGATTGGCGTTCATGCGCTCGATGGTGGCGTTGAACCCAGCGCATTGGCTGACATTGCGGCTGAATAGAGAGAAGCCGCAGCCGGCGCTGCTGGACTGGCCGCGCACCTTTGAAATCTGCTCGCGTTGCCGGTCGATCGCGGCGTCATATTTCCGGATCAGGGCCGGGCCGCCACTGCCGCGCGAGGTCGCGGCAAGATCGGTCTCGAGCTGGCGGCAGACACGCGAGGCGGCCTGCGGCTCGGAGACGGCGGCGCCCGAAAGCAGCAGGCCAAGCAGCACGGCAAGATGCGCCTGCTTCCACCCTTTGCCCATCATCCGCCGAAACCCGCCTGATTGTTCCGCCGTACGCTACGTGCTCGTGGTTAAACGGCAGTTTACCCCCGAATCGGCGTTCAGCCCAGATCGACGACAGCCTGCGCCTTGTGGGCGGCCTCGACCACCGCAAGCGCTGTCATGTTGACGACGCCGCGCGAGGTCACCGAGGGCGTCAGGATATGCGCCGGCTTGTCGGTGCCGAGCAGGATCGGGCCGACATGCAGGGCATCCATCATGGTCCTGAGCGCGGTCAGCGTGATGTTGGCGGAATCGAGGTTAGGGAATACCAGGAGATTGGCTTCGCCCTTCAGACGCGAATGCGGATAGACGCGCTGGCGCAGATGTTCCGACAGCGCGGAATCGGCATGCATCTCGCCGTCGCATTGCAGCTCGGGCGCGATGCGCGCCAGGATCGCCGCCGCCTGCCGCATCTTGAGCGCACTCGGCGAATCGCGCGAGCCGAAATCCGAATGCGACAGCAGCGCCGCCTTGGGCTCGATGCCGAAGCGCTGGATCTCCTCGGCCGCCAGCACGGTCATTTCGGCGATCTCGTCGGCGGTGGGGTCGACAGAAACATGGGTGTCGGTCAGGAAGATGATGCCGCGTTGCGAGATCAGCATGGACAGCGTCGACAGATCCCGGTCCTTGATGCCGGTTCGTGGCCCGATGATCAGCGTGACGTTGCGCAGGTGCCGCTCGAAACGCCCTTCGAGGCCGCAGACCATGGCGTCGGCGTCGCCGCGCTTCAATGCGAGGGCCGCGATCACCGTGTTGTCGGTGCGCACCATGGTGCGCGCGGCCTCCGTCGTCACGCCGCGCCGGCCGGCCAGCTCGATCAGGAGGTCGACGTAATGGCGGTAGCGCGGATCGTCCTCCGGGTTGATCAGGCCGAAGTCGACGCCGGGCTTGATGCGCAGTCCGTAGCGCTTCAATCGCACCTCGATGACGTGCGGACGGCCGATCAGGATCGGCTCGGCGATGCCTTCCTCCAAAACCACCTGCGCGGCGCGCAGCACGCGCTCGTCCTCGCCGTCGGCATAGATGACGCGCTTGGCGCTCGACGCCTTGGCCGACGAGAACACCGGCTTCATCACCAGGCCGGAGCGGAAGACGAAGCGGTTGAGCTTGTCGATATAGGCGGAGAAGTCGCTGATCGGCCTTGTCGCGACACCGGTGTCGCAGGCCGCCTTGGCGACGGCCGGGGCGATGCGCAGGATGAGCCGCGGATCGAAGGGCGAGGGGATCAGGAATTCGGGTCCGAACACCGGCGTCTCGCCGGAATAGGCGCGCGCGGCGACATCCGAAGGTTCTTCGCGGGCAAGGGCGGCGATGGCCCGCACCGCGGCCATCTTCATCTCCTCATTGATGGCGCTGGCGCCACAGTCCAGCGCGCCGCGGAAGATGTAAGGAAAACACAGTACGTTGTTGACCTGATTTGGAAAATCGGACCGGCCCGTGCAGATCATCGCGTCGGGGCGCGCCGCCCGCGCCACTTCCGGCATGATTTCCGGATTGGGATTGGCCAGCGCCAGGATCAATGGCTTCGGCGCCATGTGCTGGAGCAATTCCGGCTTCAGCACGCCGGCGGCCGAAAGCCCGAGGAACACGTCTGCGCCCGATATGACGTCGGCCAGCGTGCGCGCCTCCGTGTCCTTCACATAAGGGTCTTTCCAGCGGTCCATCTCATCCGTGCGCCCCTTATAGGCGACGCCGAAACGGTCGGTGACCCAGATGTTCTCGACCTTGGCGCCGAGCGAGACCAGCAGGTTGAGGCAGGCCAATGCCGCCGCACCCGCGCCCGAAGTGACGATCTTGATGTCGGCAATGGTTTTGCCGGCGAATTCCAGGCCGTTGAGCACTGCGGCGGCGACGATGATGGCGGTGCCGTGCTGGTCGTCATGGAAAACCGGTATGCCCATCCGGGCCTTCAGTCGCTCTTCGACCTCGAAGCATTCCGGCGCCTTGATGTCCTCGAGGTTGATGCCGCCGAATGTCGGTTCCAGCGCCGCCACCGTTTCGACCATGCGCTCGATCTCGGGCGCGTCGATCTCGATGTCGAAGACGTCGATGCCGGCGAATTTCTTGAACAGGACCGCCTTGCCTTCCATGACCGGCTTGGAAGCGAGCGGGCCGATATTGCCCAGGCCGAGCACGGCCGAGCCGTTGGAAACGACGCCGACCAGATTGGCGCGCGCCGTGTAGTCGGCCGCGGTCGCCGGATCGTCGCGGATTTCGAGGCAAGGGGCCGCCACGCCGGGCGAATAGGCGAGCGCCAGGTCGCGCTGGTTGCCAAGCGGCTTGGTGGCCTGGATTTCGAGCTTGCCCGGCGTCGGGTGCTTGTGGAAGTAGAGCGCGGCTTCGTCGAGGTCCGAACGTGCCGTTTTCTTGCTCTCGCCGTTCATTCCGGGCCTCCCTGCGATCCTGCGTGCCGCCTTCTTAGCATGCGGCCGAGATTTTTCGCGACGCCAAATGACGCAATCGCCATTCACATCGACGAAGCCGGGATAAGCGATCTATTTCAACGGTTTGAGCGGAATTTCTTCGGCGCCGGCGCTACCGGGTCTCAGAAGGCGCTGACATAGAGGCCGCCGTCCACCGGTATGTTCTGGCCGGTCAGGTAGCCGGCATGGACCGAGCACAGGAAGGCACAGATCTGGCCGAACTCCTCCGGCGTGCCGAGCCGCTTGGCCGGCACGTCGGCACTGATGCGCGCCTTGCGGGCGGCTGCCGCGGCCGGGTCTTCAACGCTGCCGGCCTCGTGCGGACCGCGCAGCCGGTCGGTATCCAGCTTGCCGGGCAGCAGGCTGTTGATGGTCACGTTGCGGTCGATCACCGTGCGCGCCACGCCGGCAAGAAAGGAGGTCAGGCCGGCGCGCGCGCCGGACGACAGATCAAGGCCGGGGATGGGGACATAGACCGATAGCGAAGTGATGTTGACGATGCGGCCAAAACCGCGCACGGCCATGCCGTCGATCACCGCCTGCACCAGCTCGATCGGCGTCACCATGTTCTGGGTCACGCCTTCGAGCATCTTGGCACGATCGAGCTCGCGGAAATCGCGCAGCGGCGGGCCGCCATTATTGTTGACCAGTATGTCGGGTTCGGGGCAAGCGGCGAGAAGCGCCTTCTGCACCTCGGGCTTCGATACATCGCCGACGACTTCCGTGACGGTCACGCCGTAACGCTCGCGCAGCTCCGCAGCGGTTTTGGCCACCAGCTCGGCGTTGCGCCCGTTGACGACGACGTCGCAACCAGCCTCGGCCAGCGCCATGGCGCAGCCTTTTCCGAGCCCCTTGCTCGAAGCGCAGACGATGGCCTTCTTTCCGCGGATGCCGAGATCCATGACGATTTCTCCTGTGATTCGCCGGCAGGCTAGCTCTTGGGCTGGACCAATCGCAACCGTCATACGGTTGTTGCATGAATCGGGGCATAGGCTCGCGAAAGCAACGGTGAATTCGCGATGTCCGGCCAAGAGCCCCGCACGTTCCGCAGCATGTTCATCTCCGACGTCCATCTCGGGTCGAAGGCGGCAAAGGCCGATTTCCTGATCGATTTCCTTAGACATCACGATGCCGACATCATTTATCTCGTCGGCGATATCGTCGATGGGTGGCGCCTGAGACGCAGCTGGCACTGGCCGCAGAGCCACAATGACGTCGTGCAGAAATTGCTGCGCAAGGCGCGCAAGGGCGCCACCATCACCTACATCGCCGGCAACCACGACGAATTCGCCCGCCAGTTCCAGGGCGTGCATTTCGGCGGCATCGTCGTCGCCGACCGCGCCATTCACGAAACCGCCGACGGCAGGCGGCTGCTCGTTATTCATGGCGACCAGTTCGACACGGTCGTGCACAATCAGCGCTGGCTCGCCTATCTCGGCGACCACGCCTACGACGCCGCCATGCAGGTCAACCGTGTGATCACCCGGCTGCGCCAGCTGCTCGGCCTGCCTTACTGGTCGTTTTCGTCCTGGGCCAAGGTCAAGGTCAAGAAGGCGGTGAACTTCATCGGCTCGTTCCAGATGGTGCTCAGCGACGAGGCGCGGCGCTCGCATGTCGACGGCGTCATATGCGGCCATATCCATCATGCCGCGATCGAAAGCTATGGCGACGTCCAGTACATCAACACCGGCGACTGGGTGGAAAGCTGCACGGCGGTGGTCGAACATTTCGACGGCCGGATGGAAATCCTGACCTGGGCGCATGTCTTGCCCGACGCGCCGGACGAACCCTTCATCCCGATGCTGATCGAGGACCGGGTGGTGCAGGCCGCCTGACTGCGGGTGCCAGGCACAGATTCCGGTGTTAATCGATTAGGCCAATCGGTTTCGTCCGGTTTTTCCTCATGTTAAGGGTCAATCCACACTGCTCGCCGTTCGTGGACGGCGGCGTTATTGGATCGATTCATGCCGCTGCCGCCGCTTTCACCCGAACAGCTCGTCAAGCCTCGCCATTTCGAACTGCGCATGAGCCTGATCTTCGCGACATTGTTCGTGTCGCAGGGCACGCATCTGCCCTATTTCCCGCTGTGGCTG
Source organism: Mesorhizobium sp. B2-8-1 (assembly GCF_006440955.1). Classification (NCBI taxonomy): domain Bacteria; kingdom Pseudomonadati; phylum Pseudomonadota; class Alphaproteobacteria; order Hyphomicrobiales; family Phyllobacteriaceae; genus Mesorhizobium; species Mesorhizobium sp. B2-8-1. The sequence goes on from NZ_VFTX01000005.1 coordinate 28,720, forward strand.
CAGGCGAAAGGTTTTCACGCCGAGCAGATCGCCGTCATCCTGGCGGCTCCGATGTTCCTGCGCGTCGTGACGACGCCGCTGCTCACCGCGCTCGCGGACCGGGCGAGGGACCGCGCCGACGTCTATATCGCGCTCGTCGCGGCATCGATGATCATTTCCGCCGGCTATTTTCTGCCGGCCTCCTACGCCGTCGTGCTTGCGGTGTCGCTGGCGCTGACGATCGTATGGACGCCGCATTCGCCGATGGCCGATTCGCTCGCGCTTTCGGGCGTGCGCCGCTTCGGCTCCAACTACACCAGCATGCGCAAGTGGGGTTCGATCTCGTATCTCTGCGCCAACGTGGCCGGTGGTTTCATCCTGACCGCGGCAGGGGCGCAAGCCGTCCCGGCGATCATTTTCGCGGCACTGGGTGCCGCGCTCTTTGCCGCGCTGCTTGCGCCGCGTCTTGGCCGGCCGCGCCTTGCCTCACCGCTTTCGGCCGCGGAGATCCAGCACTCGGCACCAAGTCTCTTCAATGCCTATTTCGTCTATTTCACCCTGGGTGTCGGCATCCTCACCGCCAGCCACGCCTTCCTTTACGGCTTCGTGTCGATCTACTGGAAGTCGATCGGCATCGGCGACACCGTCGTCGGGCTTCTGTGGGCGTGGGGCGTGGTGGCCGAAGTCTGCATGTTCGTGTTTTTCAACCGCATATTCGCCTCCGTGTCGGTCGTCAGGGTGATGGTGATTGCCGGCATCGGCGCGGTCGTGCGCTGGATCGCCTTTCCGCTGATCTGGCCGCTTGGCCTCGGCGTCGCCGGGTTTTTCGGCGTCCAGACCCTGCATTCGGTGTCGGTGGCCATGGTGCTGATCGGCCTGCAGAAAATGATCGGCGAAACGGTCTCGGAAGAGCGCACCGGTGCCGCACAGGGCATCGCCTATTTCTTCAACGGCTTCTTCATGGCCGCCGTGACGCTCGCCTCCGGCCCGCTCTACGACCGTTTCGGGGTCGACGGCTTCCTGGCCATGATCCCGATCGCGATCATCGGCCTGGTGCTGGTCGGACTCGCGGCGCGCTCAGCCCCAAAGCGCCGGATCGGGCGGTGAAACCAAGGATCCCTCATAGGCGAGGCCGGGCACACGATCCCGCGCAAGTAGCAGCGGTCCGTCGAGGTCTACGAAATCGGCGTCCTGGGCGAGCAGCACCGCCGGCGCCATCGCCAGCGACGTGCCGACCATGCAGCCGACCATGACGCCGAAACCCAGTTCGCGGGCGCGGTCGCGCAGCACGAGCGCCGCCGTCAGCCCGCCCGACTTGTCGAGCTTGATGTTGACGGCATCGTAGAGACCGGCGAGCGCGGCCAGATCCCCCGCCTCATGCACGCTCTCGTCCGCGCAGATCGGCACCGGATGCGCGATGTGGCGCAGGATGCCGTCATGGCCCGCCGGCAGCGGCTGTTCGATAAGTGCGATGCCTTGCTCGGCGGCAAAGGCGAGGTTCGCGGCGATGGTGTCGTCGTTCCAGCCCTCGTTGGCGTCGAGGATGATGCGGCTGTCGGGCGCGGCCTGCCGGACGGCGCGGATGCGCGCAATGTCGTTGTCGCCGCCGATCTTGACCTTGAGCAGCGGGCGCGCCGCGTTGGCACGGGCCTGCGCCGCCATCGCCTCGGGTTCGCCCAGCGACAGCGTGTAGGCCGTCTCGAGCTGATGCAAAGGAGCCGGCCAGACCGCGTCAGCCACCGCCTTGCCGCCGATTTTGGCTTCCAGGTCCCACAAGGCGCAATCGATGGCGTTGCGCGCCGCGCCCGCCGGCATGGCGCCGAGCAGGGCTGTCCGGTCCATGCCAGCAGAGATTTGCCCGCGCATGGCCTCTATCGCGGCGCGAACCCCATCCATGGTCTCGCCATAGCGTTTGTACGGCACGCATTCGCCACGGCCCGTGTAATCGCCTTCGCTGATCGTGCAGGTGATCACTTCGGCTTCGGTCTTCGAACCACGCGAAATGGTGAAGGTGCCGGCGATCGGAAAACGCTCGGCCTCGACCGAAATGACACGCGCCATAATTTTCTGCTCCGGCTGTGCGAGAAGGGTCGTCGGCAAATCGACAAGGCCGGACCCGTCAGGCTAAACAGGACGCCATGTTGACCATCGGCAAGCGCGACGCAAGCGGCAAGACCGCCTCGGAGGCTGACCACGAACCGCGCGTGTCGGTCGGTGAGGAAGCAGGCGTTCTCGGGTGCGCCTTCTCGGGAATCTGGACGACGCGCACCGTGGCCGCGGTCGACGCAGAGATGCGCAAAATCGAGAAACGGAGCGGTTTCAAGACTTTGGCGCTCGATCTTTCGCACATCGAGAAGATCGACACCGCCGGCGCGTGGCTGATCGACCGCCTGGTCAGCGCTTTCGAGAAGAAGGGCGTCGAGGTCAGGCTGCAGGGCCAAAGCGACGTTGCCTCGATCCTGCTCGGCGCGGTCGGCGACGCGGTGCGGCGCGAGCCCGAATCGGGGCCGGTCGGACCGCCCAACATCGTCATTCGCGCGCTGGAGGCGGTTGGCCGCCGCGTCTACGAAATGCGCGACGATTTTCTCGCCTCGATGAACATACTGGGCGCCACGATCCGTGGCGCGCAGATGAAGCTCGGCCGCGGCCATGCCGTCAATCCGGCGGCGATCTTCAACCAGATCGACCGCATGGGCGTCGGAGCCATTCCGGTGGTGGTGCTGATGTCGGCGATCGTCGGCGCCATCGTTGCCCAGCAGGGCGCCTACCAGCTCAGCTATTTCGGCGCCGACATCTTCGTCGTCGACCTCGTCGGCGTGCTGATCCTGCGCGAACTCGGCGTGCTGATGACGGCAATCATGATCGCCGGCCGCTCGGGCAGCGCCATCACCGCCGAAATTGGCTCGATGAAGATGCGCGAGGAAGTGGATGCGCTGAAGGTCATCGGGCTCAACCCCATCGGCGTGCTGGTCTTTCCGCGCCTGGTTGCGCTGGTGATCGCCCTGCCTTGCCTGACCATCATCGCCAATTTTGCCGCACTCGGTGGCGGTATCCTCGCGGCTTGGCTCTATTCCGACATCGCACCCGCCGCCTTCATCGACCGGCTGCGCGTTGCCATCGACCTCAGCACCATTTTCGCCGGCCTGATCAAGGCGCCGTTCATGGCCATGATCATCGGCACCATCGCCTCGGTCGAGGGCATGAAGGTCGGCGGTAGCGCCGAATCGCTTGGTCAGCACGTGACCGCCTCGGTGGTGAAATCGATCTTCGTCGTCATCATCCTCGACGGGCTTTTCGCCATGTTCTATGCAGCGATCGAGTTCTGAAATGGCGATGGGAAACGGCATCGAGACCATCGCCAAGGAGGGCGCGGATGACAGCGAGGTCGTGCTTTCGGCGCATGACATCACCGTTTCCTTCGGCGACAACCTGATCCTCGACAAACTGTCGCTCGATATCTGGCGCGGCGAGATCCTCGGTTTCGTCGGCGCTTCGGGCGCCGGCAAATCAGTTCTGCTGCGCACCATCCTTGGTTTGACGCGCAAGCAGTCCGGCACGATCAAGCTGTTCGGCGTGGATATCGAAAAGGCCGACGATGCCGAACGGCTGCGCATCGACATGCGCCTTGGGGTGCTGTTCCAGCACGGCGCGCTGTTCTCGGCGCTGACGGTGCTGGAAAACGTCCAGGTGCCGATGCGCGAATATCTCGACCTGCCGCGCAAGCTGATGGACGAACTGGCGATGCTCAAGGTCGAACTGGTCGGGCTGCCGCCGGACGCGGCGCAGAAATTCCCGTCCGAGCTGTCGGGCGGCATGATCAAGCGCGCGGCACTGGCTCGCGCGCTGGCGCTCGATCCCGACATCGTCTTCCTCGACGAGCCGACCTCGGGCCTCGATCCGATCAGCGCGGCGGAATTCGACGAGCTGGTGGTCAAGCTGCGCGATACGATGGACCTGACCGTCTACATGGTGACCCACGATCTCGACACGCTTTTCACCGCCTGCGACCGCGTCGCCGTGCTCGGCAAGAAGAAAGTGCTGGTCGAAGGCACCATAGACGACATGCTGAAGAGTGAAGAACCGTGGGTAAAATCGTATTTCCGCGGAAAACGAGCCCGGCAACTTGATCTTGCCGCGCGCGCATAGCCATAAGTGAAGCAATGGAAACCAGAGCCAACTACGTTATTGTCGGCATCTTCACGCTGGTGGCGATCCTGGCGGCGTTCGGCTTCGTCTATTGGACGGCGGCGATCGGCGACAAAGGCGAGACCACATTGTTGCGCGTGCGCATCCCTGGCTCGGCTTCCGGACTTGGCCGCGGCAGCTTCGTGCTGTTCAACGGCGTCAAGGTCGGCGACGTCAGGCGCGTCTATATCGACGTCGACAATCCGACGGTCGCAATCGCCGACACCGAGATCGACCGCATGACGCCGATCACCAAATCGACGCAGGCCGATATCGGCCTGGCCGGACTGACCGGACAGGCCAATATCGAACTCAAAGGGGCCGACCCCAAGGAAGTAAAACTTCTCGACCAGGCCGAAAAGGAAGGCAAGGTCGCCGAGATCGTGGCCAACCCGTCGGCGGTGACCAATCTTTTGCAGACGGCGCAGAACATCTTCACGCGCGCCGACACGGTGCTGACGCAGCTGGAGGGGTTCACCAAGGATGTGCGCGGGCCGCTGACGCAGACCGTGCAGAATGTGCAGACGTTCTCCGACGCGCTGGCCAGGAATTCCGACGGCGTCGACAAGTTCCTGTCCGCGGTCAGCGCGCTGTCCGATGAGCTGAAGGGCGTCTCGGGCAAGCTCGACGGCACGCTGAAGGCGGCCGAAGGGCTGCTCAATGCGGTCGACAAGGACAAGATCAAGAGCATCGTCGCCAATGTCGATACGGTGACCGGCAACCTCAAGGAAACGTCCAAACAGCTCGATGGCGTGATCAGGAATGTCGATACGGCCGTGGGATCGGTCAATGATTTCGCCAAGCAGACGCAAGGTACGCTGGCCAAGGTCGACGGCGTGCTCGACGGCATCGATCCGGCGCAAGTGCGCACGGCTCTGGCCAACATCCAGAAGGCAAGCGAAAGCGCCGACAAGGCGGCCTCGGACATCGCCAAGGTGACCGGCAAATTCGCGAACAGGGCGGACGACATAGACGAGACGATCAAGGATGCGAGGCAGCTCGCGCAGCGGCTCAACGACGCCTCGGTGCGCGTCGACGGCATCCTGGCCAAGGTCGACAAGCTGCTCGGCTCGGGCCAGGCGGACGGCGTGATGGCGGACGCCAGGGACACGCTGAGGTCGTTCAAGCAGGTTGCCGATACGCTGAATTCGCGGCTTGGCGTCATCACAGACAATATAGCCCGGTTTTCCGGCCAGGGCCTTTCGAATGTCGAGGCGCTGGTTCAGGACAGCCGCCGTTCGATCAGCCGCATCGAGGAGGCGGTTACCGACCTCAGCCGCAATCCGCAGCGCATCCTGTCGGGCGGCGAGGGCGAGGTTCGGCAGTATGATGGCAGGGCGCGGCGTTGACTTCGGTCTCGGCTCGCCCCAGAAACAGTGTCTGCATCCGCGGGTTGTTTTTACAATCCAGGGATAGTGAGGCCGGGGACAGCAGGGATCGCGCGTGAAGTCGACGATTGTGTTCAGATCGGGCGTGGCCTTGCTTGCCTTGACCCTTGCCGGTTGTGCCGCGCTGCCGGGCGGCGGGCCTGCGCCGCTTGACACGTTCGAACTGTCGGCGCCGTCGGTCGAGGCGCATGGCCACAGCCGTCGCCAGATCCTGATCGCCCAGCCGTCCGCGCTCAAGGCGCTGGACAGCCAGAACATCGTCATAAAGCCGTCCCCACGCTCGATCCAGTACCTCAAGGGCGCGCAATGGGCGGACCGGCTGCCGCTGATCGTGCAGGCACGCCTGGCCGAGACGTTCCAGCGCTCGGGCAGCTTCGCCGGCGTGGGCAAGCCGGGCGAGGGGCTGGCGATCGACTACCAGGTCATCGTCGAGATCCGTTCGTTCGAAGTCCGTGTCGACGGCGGCGATCATGCCGAGGTCGACCTGTTCGTGCGCATCCTCAACGACCGCAACGGCGAGGTGCGTGCGTCCAAGAGCTTTACGGCGACCGCGCCCGTCTCGGGCAGCGGCAACCAAGGCTATGTCGGCGCGCTCGATGCTGCCTTCGGCGACGCGGCCAAACAGATCGTGCGCTGGACCGATTCGGCGATCTAAGCGGCGAGCCCGGGCGGGCGCCAGCCACCAGGCTACAAGCGGTCGAAGGCGTCCGGCCGCAGCTTTCCAGTCTTCATCAGGTGCTGCAGGGTGTAGGTTAGGGACAGCGCGTCATCGAGCGCATCGTGTCCCTGCAATGGCGGGTGTTGAACGCCATAATAGTCGGCAAGCTTGTTGCTCGGCGTCCTTGCCAGGTCCTCGATCGGCATCCCGGCCGAGATCAGCAGCTTTACGGCATTGTCAAAACGGGCGGCCGGGATGGAAGCGGGGATGCCTGCAGCTGATGGCTATCATGTTCAGTTCGTCCTTGCCCCAGGACCAAAATCGCGCCCCATTGGAGAAACGATCGACGTCAACAAGGGCTTCTCCTAGCGCGACCCCCTCGATCTCCAGCTTTTCTTCTGTGATGCCAGTCAGTTCGGTGAAGAAAGGGTCGAGCGCGTATCTCCTGCCAAACCGGTCGATCGGTCTGACATAGGCCTTGTGCGTGCCCAGGACGGGAAAGTCGTCTTCGAGCCCAAGCCTGACCGCGCCGATCTGCGCGATGACCGGGTCGGGATCGTGGGCCGCGCACCAGAATCTGCGTTGCGAGCCCTCAAGGCAAAGAAACTCGCAGTCGAATATGATCGCCGACTTCACAAGTCAGAGATCCAGTTCCGGATGCGACGTCCACCCTTCCAAGCCAAAAGGCGGGAGACAAGTCCCCCGCCTTTTTTCATTGGCTGTCTGCCGCTGCCTAGTGCAGGCGGCCGCTGGCGTGGGCCAGCATGGTGTAGACCTTGCCTGTATCCGAGGTCAGGTAGGTCTGCGCCATGATGTTGTCGCGGTCGTTGCGCGACACGTCCTTCAGCAGCTTCTCGAAATCATCGCAATAGCGGTCGACGGCGGCGCGGAACTCTGCCTCCGTCTGGTACTTGCGACGGATCTCGTCGAACGTCTGCTGGCCCTTCAACGTATAGAGCCGCCGCGTGAACACGTCACGCTCGCCGCGTCGGTACCGGTTCCACAGTTCGATCGACGCATCGTGATCGATGGCCCGTGCGATGTCGACGGACAGCGAGTTCAGCGATTCCACGACGTGAAGCGGCGAGCGCTGGGCAGGGGCGGCGCGCGGTGCTTCGGCGGGTGTTGCCGGCTTGGCTTCGTCCTCGCGTGACGCCCCGCTCAGGAGATCGCGCACCCAGCCGCCCTGTTGCGTGCGGGCACCGGCGTCGGGACGCTGGCGCGGCGCCGTGTCGGCGGGGCGCTCCAGGTCAAGCGCGCCGCGTAGCGCCGTGCCGCCCGCCGGCGCCTGCGGCGCGCGAAGTTCCGGCTGTGGCGCGGGAGCGCGGCGCGGCGGCTCTGCCGCGCGGGGCGCTGCCGGGGCTTGCGGCGCCGGGCGCAGATTGCGCGATTCCAAGGGCTCTCCACCACTGCGGCCGGACTTCGCAACGATGTCCGAAAGCTCCTTCAGGGCGTTGATCTGCTCGGAAACCGCGCGGCGGATGGCCGATGTCGATTCCTTGGCCTCTTCCGGCATCTCGATGACGCCCTTCTTGAGCTCGGCGCGGGTGAGGTCGAGCTCGCTCTTGATGGCGCCGGCGGTGCGGCGCATCTCCTCGGTCGCGTCGGAGAAGCGCTTGGTCGCCGAATCGACGACGTCGGTGATGGCGTTGCGGATCTTGTCGGCCGATTCCAGCGTCCTGCCTTCCGCATTTTGCAGCGTCTGGCCGACCAGATTCTCGAACGAGCGCATGACCCTTTCGAGATCTTCCGACTTCTTGACCAGGCCGACAGCGAGATCCTCGAGCGAAGACTGCCTTTCGAGCGTGTGTTCGAGGTTGCTCTGGGCCGAGCTCAGGAGGTCCGAAGCACCGGCGAGCAGGCGGCTGTGTTCATCGAACTTGGTGGCGATCGACGCGACCTCGCGCAAGGTCGACGACGACAGTTCCGTCAGCCTTGTCGTGTTCGAATCGACCAGCCTTGCCGAGCTGGCGAAGGTCTGCGCCGCTTTCTCGGTGGTTGCCGCGAAGCTTTGCGTGCTGCCGGTCAGGCGTTCGTCGACCTGGCCAAGATTGGCCGCGGCCTGTTCGATCAGCTGACCGAGCTGCGCGCTCGACGTGGTCATTCGGCCGATCAGGTCGGCGACACTGTCGGATAGCGACGAGCGGGCACCTTCGACCGCCGAAAGGGTCTCGGCGGTGCGGCTGGCGAGCGCGTTGACGAGGGCTGCGTTTTCGCTGCGCAGCTTCTCGGCGGCACGTTCGGTGACCTCTTCCATGCTCTTTTGCAGTTCCGAGCCGCCCTGGGCGAAACGCTCGACCAGCGGCCGCGCGGTCTCGTCGAGGATCTTCGACATCTCCGCCGACCGTGCCGCGAGCATGGTGTTGAGCTCGCGGGTGTTGGCGCCGATCGTCTTGGCGGCGTCGTTGGTGCTCTGGCCGATATGCTGGCCGACCGCGGTGAAAGTCTCCGCGATGACATTGGCGCGCGACACGAGTTGCGCTTCGGCGCTCGACACCTGCTCGTTGAGCTTCTGGCCCATCGTCTCGGCGGTATGGGCTAGCCGGTTCTCGACGCTGGCGATCTGCTCTTCGACGCGGGCAGCAGCCGTTGCCGCGGTCGATGCGAGCCGCTCGTCGGCGCCGGCGAGCGCCTGCTCGATTTCACGGGCATGCGCGGCCAGTTCCTGGCCGGTCTGGCGCGCACGGTCGGCGACCCTCTGCTCCGTGCTGGTGAAGGCGCCAACGATGCTCTCAGCATGTTCGCCGATGGTCGAGGTGCTGGCGGCGATGCGGGAAACCAGTCGGTTGTCCGCATCATCGAAGATGCGGGCGATTTCGGAGGCGCGGCCTGACAGCGCTTCCGAACCTTCGGCGATGCGCGAGACCAGGTGCTGGTCGGCGGCGTCGAAGATGCGGCCGAGATCCGCTGCACGCGCGGCAAGAGCTTCGGCCGATTCGCCGATGCGCATGCCGAGCCGCTGATCGGCGCCTTCGAAATTGCGCAGGATATCGCCGGCGCGGGCGGCCAGCGACTGTGCCGTTTCGACGGCCCGGGCAACCAGCTTCTGGTCGGCCGCGTCGAAGGTGCCGGCAATCTCGCTCACCCGAGCCGCCAACTGGTCGGCGGTCTCCTGGGCGCGGGCGGCCAGCTTCTGGTCGGCCGCGTCGAACGTGCCGGCGATTTCGCTTGCACGGGCGGCAAGCTGATCGGCGGTTTCATGGGCTCGCGCCAGCAAGGAACTGGACGCATCGTCCGCGCGGGCAAGCAAGGCGCTCGACGTGTCTTCCGCACGGGCGTGGAGACGGCGATCCGCCTCCTCGAAGGTGCGGGCGATGTCTTCGGCCCGAGCCAGCAGGGCGGCCGAGGTCTGCTCGGCGCGCTCGGCGATCTTGCGATCCGCATCGGAGAAGGCCTGGCCCGCCTGCTCATGCAGGACGCTGGTGACTTCCAGGACCTTCTCGCGCAAGGCGCCGGCCACGAAGACGGCGCTCTTCTCGAGCACGTTGCGCACATTGTCGACGCCTGTCGACAGCGCACGCTCCATGGTGCCCGCACGCTCCTCGATGATGCCGGTCTGGCGACTGAACGCCTGCTCGATCTTGTCCACGTCGGCGGCGATCGCAGCGGAGATGTCGGTGCTCCTGGCCGCGATCTGGTCGATGTGACCCGACAGTGAACGATCGATATCCTTGCGGGTCTCGGCGAGCCTGCCGAGATCGTCTTCCAGCGCGCGGCTCAGCACGTCGCGGCCTTCGGCCAGCTTGCCGACATGTCCGGCGATGATGCCGTCGAGATCGCCACGGCTCTCCGACAGCCTCTGCAAATCGGCCTCCAGCGCGCGTTTGAGGATGTCGCGGCCTTCGGCCAGCTTCTCGACCTGGCCGGCGACAAGGCCGTCGATGCTCGAGCGGCTTTCGGCCAGCTTGGCGAGATCGTCCTCGAGTGTCTTCGACAGCACCGAACGCTCCTGGACAAGCCGCTCGGAGTGGCTATTGACCAGTCCGTTGACGTTTTCCAGATCGTCTTCGAGTGCCTTCGACAGCGCCGAACGATCCTGGGCAAGCCTTTCGGAGTGGCTGTTGACGAGAGTGTTGACGTTTTCGAGGTCGGCTTCGAGCGCCCGGGCGAATTGTCCCCGATCTTCGACCAGTTTCTGGGACTGGTCGGCGACGGTGTTCTTGATCGTATTGAGATCGGCTTCCAGCGCACGGCGCAGGATGTCGCGGCCTTCGGCCAGCTTCTCGACCTGGCCGGCCACCAGCCCGTCGATGCTCGAGCGGCTCTCGGCCAGCTTGGCGAGGTCCTCCTCAAGCGCTTTCGACAAGGTCGAACGGTCCTGGACCAGCTTGTTCATGTGGTCGGCAATGACGCTGTTCACGTTCTGCAAGTCCGCCTCGAGAACCCGCGACAGCTGCCCGCGGTCCTCGGCCAGCCTCTCGGACTGGCTCGATATGACGCCCTTGATCGCGTTGAGGTCGGATTCCAGCGCCCGCCTGAGAATATCGCGGCCTTCGGCCAGTTTCTCGACCTGACCGGCGACCAGGCCGTCGATGCTCGAGCGGCTCTCGGCGAGCTTGGCAAGGTCGGCTTCAAGGGTCTGCGACAGCAGGCTGCGATCTTCGGCCAGGCGGCCCGAATGGTCTTCGATCAGCCCGCGTATGCTGGACAGATCGTCCTCCAGCGAACGGCCGAGCTGCGAGCGGTCTTCCGCCAGTTTGGCCGAATGCGCCTCGATGAGGTCCTTGATGCCGGCGATGTCGTTCTCCAGCGCCTTGGCGAGTACCGCGCGGCCCTCGGCGATCTTCTCGACCTGACCGGCGACAAGGCCATCAATGTCGGCGCGCGTGTCCACGAGCTTGCCGAGGTCGGTTTCGAGCGCGCGCGAGAGAATGTTGCGGCCCTCGGCCAGCTTGCCAACATGTCCAGCAACCATTTCGTCAATGATTGTACGGGCTTGCACCAGCTTTCCGGAGTCTTCGTTGAGAGCCTGGGAGAGCCGGTTGCGGCCTTCTTCCAGCCTTTCGAGGTGGCTGCCGAGCGAAGCGTCGATGGCAGCGCGCGATTCGTTGACCTTGCGCAGATCTTCTTCGAGCGCGCGCGCGATCAGGCTGCGGCCTTCGGCCAGCTTCTGCACCTGGTCGGTTACCGCAGCATCGATGCCGGCACGGCTCTCGGCGAACTTGGCCAGATCGGCCTGCATCGCGGCCGCCATGCGCTCGCGGCTCTCGGAAAGGCTGCGGCTGTGATTTTCGACCGCTTCTTCTATACCCACGCGGGCATCGGCAAGCCGCTGGATATCGGCATCGAACGAGCGCGAGACGACGTGGCGCGCCGCTTCCATGCGTCCGGCGAAATCGCTGGCGCGCGCTTCGAGCATGGACGAGGTCGACGTGACGATATCGGCCATGTCGGCGCCGATCTGGGTCTTGCCCTGGTCGATCATCGCCGTCAGCGTGTCCTTGCTCTCGGCGAAGGTGTGGGCGATTTCGCGCGCGCGTTCGACCAGCGTTTCGTTGATCTGCCGGGCGCGGGCTTCGAGTGCTGCGTTGAGCTTCTGCGTGCCGGTATCGAGGGCCTCGGCGCGGGTCTGGAACTCGCTGATCAGCGCCTGGCCGCGCTCGGCGAGCGTGCGCTCGATGCCGTTGAGGCTGGCCTCGAATTCCGAATTGAGTGTGCGCGCGGCGCCACCAAGCAGCGACACCATGCCGTTGGTGCGATCGTCGAGCAGGTCGGTCAACGACCGGGTCAGGCCGTCTGTCGTGTCCGTCAGCTTGGCGATGCGCGTGTCGAGCAGGCTGGCGAAAGCCTCGCCGGAAGTCGAAAGCTTGTCGGTTATGGTGTCGAGCCGTCCTTCCACCGAATCGAAGATCGACAGCGAACTTTCGTTGATGCGGTCGATAAGCGTGTCGCCGGAATTGGTGATGGTCATCGACAGTTTGGTCGATGCATTGAGAATGCTGTCGCGGATGAGGTCGCTGGCAGCGCCGATTTCGTCCTTGAGGGTGTCGTGCGCGCCGGCGATCGAAGCGCGAACCCGCTCCGCATGGCTGACGACCGCCTCGCGCTCGCTGCCGAGCCCGTCGACGAGCGAGCGGATGCGGGTTTCGTTTTCCGAATAGGAGCGCTCGATCTGGTTGACCTCGCTGTGGACCAGCGTTTCCAGTTCGACGGCGCGGGCCAGCGTGCGTTCGATGCCTTCGCCCATGGCGGCCACCTCGCGGCGGACGGCTTGGCCGATCATCATGACGCGATCCTGGGCCATGTTTTCCGGCTCGGTGAGGCGGAAGGCCACTTCCGTCATCGACTGGGCGGCGATGCGCATGTCCTGCGCGCGGCGAATCATGGCGGCGAAGGCCCAGAACAGGATGACCGGCACGATGGCCGCGACAGCAAGGCCGATCAGTTCGGGACGGGCGAAGAACTGGTCGAGCGTGCGGATCCTCCAGATGCTCGGCCCGAAGAGGAGGTTGGCCAATCCGCCCGCGCCGGCGATCCAGGCCAGCGAAACGAAGGCGATAACCCAGTAGATCGTGTTCGAGGCGCGCCGGTTGAGGCTGTGCAGAAGCGTCTTGTAATCCTTCTGACGATCGTCATTGGCCGGCGAGAAGCCGGCGGGCTGACCGCCATTGCGTGTTTCGACGGGGCGCAGTTCGGCGGGTCTGGTCTTTGGCGCGGGATTCGCGGCCTGGGCTTGGTTGACGACGGGTGCCTGCGTCTGATTGCGTCCCTCGCGCGCCAATTCGTCGGCGGCCTGGGATATCTGCGCTTCCAGATCTTCCATCGAGGCCGCTATATCGAGGTCGCCGCTGCCGGTGTCGCCGCTGAGGTCGAGATCGAGTGCCTTCTCGAGTTCCCTGGCCACATCGTTGTCCAGAGATCTGGTCGTCGTTGTTTTCTTCGCCATGCCTTCGCTACCCTGTACTAGCTGCCGCGGACTTATGATTTTGGTTGTCGCACCCACGCGCAGGAGGCTGAAAATGGACCCCTCGTATCGTAATGACACAGGGGGGTAAAGAAAACATGCATTCCGCGGGATACGTAAAACTTTAAATATAAGGTTAACGGAAGCGTGATTCCGGCGCCGCTTTCGCAACATTTTTTCCGGCCATCCATTAACCCGTTGTCCATTGGATTCGCCTAGTTTTTCAGGCGGCCGAAGAAGCGGAGTTCGAGTTCATGCGTGGCGAAAGCGGCATTGCCTTCTCAATGCCCGGGGGCGATGTATCGGGAACGAGGCGGTCCCGACCGATCGATTTGGCACACCTTGCGCGGCAGACGATGGGCGACCGCGGCCTCGAACAGGAGGTGCTGGCGCTCTTTGTACAACAGGCGCTGTCGGTGCGCGACAGGATAGTCGATGCGGACATCAAGGACCGGCTGCTCCTGGCGCACGGCCTGAAGGGTTCGGCGCGTGGTGTCGGGGCCTTTGCCATTGCCGATTGCGCCACCGAGATAGAACGGCAGCCGGAAGACAGCCAGACGCTTACGCGGCTCGGCAAACTGATCGACGAAGTGCGCGATTTCATCGCCGCCATCAACCGCTAGACCCGTTTGCGGAAAAACGTCACCGAGCGGCGCTTTCTCGCCGCAGTTGACTTGTGTGCCCGAGTGATTATCTCGGCGGAAACTCCCTCAGGTGACAAATGACCAAACTGACCTTCATTGCCCATGACGGCACACATTTCGACGTGGATGCCGAGAACGGCTCGACGGTCATGGAAAACGCCATCCGCAATGCCGTGCCGGGTATCGAAGCGGAGTGCGGCGGCGCCTGCGCCTGTGCAACCTGCCACGTCTATGTCGACGAGGCCTGGACGGCGGAAGTCGGCGAGCCGGAAGCAATGGAAGAGGACATGCTGGACTTTGCCTACGACGTCCAGCCGAATTCGCGGCTATCGTGCCAGATCAAGGTGCGCGACGCGCTCGACGGACTGGTGGTGCGGGTGCCCGAGCGCCAAGGCTAAAAGCCGATTTTTGCCCGAGGCAATGAATCCGGGCAGGGGGTTCCTTGGGGGCCGGCTGTTGACGTCGCCTTGAATGGAAAACCCGCCTGTGCGGCGGGCCTCCGGCGCAACTCAGCACCATAACCAAATATCTACCATAGTTGCGGGCACCCCGTCAAGAAAAAATTCCTATCGTGAGAAGCTGCCCTGCCATGAAAAGGTGGCGGGGCAGCCGGACTGGCAGTCGTCCATCCCTTGCAACCCGAGTTCGCAGCTCTGATTTTTGCGGCTGCCGCTTGGCAGCAAGCCGGAGGTCATGCAGTCTCACGCCAATCCAGCAGCGAGGCGCGCACCATGACCGGCATCACCAGGACAGACGTACTCATTGTCGGGGCAGGGCCGGTCGGCCTGTTCGCCGTGTTCGAGCTCGGCCTGTTCGACATGAAGTGCCACCTGATCGACATCCTCGACCGGCCCGGCGGCCAATGCGCGGAACTCTATCCGGAAAAGCCGATCTATGACATTCCCGGCTGGCCGTCGATCTCGGCGCAAGGGCTGGTCGACAAGCTGCTCGAGCAGATCGCGCCGTTCAAGCCTGATTTCACCTACAATCGCATGGTCTCCAGCCTGGAGAGGTTGGAGGACGGCGGCTTTCGCGTCACCACCGACGAGAACGAGGTGTTCGAGGCCAAGGTGGTGGTGATCGCCGCCGGCGGCGGCTCGTTCCAGCCGAAACGCCCGCCCATCCCGGGCATCGAACCCTATGAGGGCAAGAGCGTCTTCTATTCGGTGCGCCGGATGGAAGACTTTCGCGGCCACGACCTCGTTATCGTTGGCGGCGGCGATTCGGCGCTGGACTGGACGCTCAATTTGCAGCCGGTGGCAAAAAGCGTGACCCTGGTCCACCGGCGCCCGGAGTTCCGCGCCGCCCCCGACAGCGTCAACAAGATGTACGCCATGCAGGAGATGAAGCAGCTGGATTTCCAGGTCGGGCAAGTGACCGGCTTGACCGGCGCCGCCGGCCAACTGTCGTCCGCCCTGATCAAGGGGCCGGAGGGCGACATCGAAATTCCTTGCACGCGGATGCTGCCCTTCTTCGGCCTGACCATGAAGCTCGGACCGATTGCGGAATGGGGGATCAACCTTCACGAGAACCTGATTCCGGTCGACACCGAGAAGTTCCAGACGTCGGTCCCGGGCATCTTCGCGGTCGGCGACATCAATTGGTATCCCGGCAAGCTGAAGCTCATCCTGTCGGGCTTTCACGAGGTCGCGCTGATGGCCCAGGCCGCCAAGCGCATCGTCAGCCCGGGCGAACGCATCGTCTTCCAATACACGACCTCCTCCTCCAGCCTGCAGAAGAAGCTCGGTGTGGTGGATGCCTCCTGACGCGTATCGCTTCAGTCCGCCAGCACGGGGGCCTCGGGATGGCCGCGCAGCGGTTTTTCGGGCATCAGGCTGAGCGTCAGCAGCGCCATGACCAACATCACCACGGCGGCGACGAAGATCAGCCCGAAGGCGGCAGCTTCGGCACCGGCGCCGGTCGCCTGCGCGCCTTCGCCCGCCAGCGGCAGCCCGTTGCCCAGGGCGACCGCACCGAGGATAGCAACGCCGAGCGCGCTGCCCAGCGAGCGCAGGAACGTCAGCACGCCGGTGGCGACGCCAAGGTGCCTGGGGTCGACGGCGTTCTGGACAGACACCGTGGCCACCGGAAAGGTGGTTCCGCTGCCGAGCCCGACGCACGTCGTCAGGATCTCGACAACCAGCAGCGAGGCGTGCCCCGCCACCAGGCTGAGGACGCCGAGGCATAGAACGGCGAAGGCCAATCCGAAGATGGCGATCCGCTTGTAATGGACGAAACGCGGAATGGTGCGCCCGCTGAATGTCGCGCCGGCCACCGTGCCAAGCATCAGCCCCAGGAGGGCGGTGCCGGATTCGCTTGCCGACAGGCCGATGACCGACTGGAGATAGACCGGCAAGTAGACAGACAGGCCGATATTGGCCGCCTGCAGAAGGAACATGGAGAGCGTGCCGGCAAGGACGATCGGGTTGCTCAGTACCTCGAGCGAAATCAGCGGCTCGGTTGCGCGCAGCAGCCGTAGCGCAAAGGCGCCCCACAGGACCAAGGAACTGGCGACGAGCCCGAGGATCTCCGTCGATAGCCAGGGGTATTCGCTGCCACCCCAGTTCAGCGCCAGAAGCAGCAGGGCCGTGGCGGCCACGAGAAGCAGCGCGCCGAGCCCGTCGATGCGATGCCGTCTTGCCGCGACCGGCAGCTTGCGCAGCGGCTTGTTGATGATGGCCATGGCCAGGATGCCGAGCGGAATGTTGATCCAGAAGATCAGCGACCAATGGAGATGTTCGGCGAACGTGCCGCCGAGCAAGGGCCCGGCGATGCTGGCGACTGCCCAGGTGCCCGAGATCCAGGCCGCATAGCGTGCCCGCTCGCGTGGCGGCACGAGGTCGCCGATGACGGTCTGCGCCAGGGCGAAAAGCCCGCCGCCGCCGGCGCCCTGGATCGCGCGGCCGATCACCAGCACGAACATGTTGGGCGCCATCGCACTGACCAGCGAGCCGGCGAGGAAGATGAGGATCGCGCCATAGACGGTCGGCCGGCGGCCGTAGACGTCGGAGATCTTGCCGTAGAGCGGCGCCATGGCGGTTGCGGTCAGGAGATATCCGGTCACTATCCAGGGCAGGTACTCGGCGTGGCCGAGCGCTCGCGCGATGGTCGGCATGGCCGGCGCCACAATGGTCTGGTCAAGTGCTGCCAGCAGCATCGACAGGAGAACGCCGCCGATAATGGCGTTCTTCTCGCTTTCCGTCAGCGGCGCGCTCGCGGCCGCCACGGCCTGATTGTCGACAGCCTGGTCCATAGTCTTTCGTCCATATGCTTGCGCGCGCCGTCCGGTGCGTCGGCTGGGCTAGCCGGGTTGCATCCGCGGCGCGATCGGTCGTGATGCTCGTGTTTGAAAGGTCGTGCCCTTGCCAACCCCTGATATGTCGTCCCGTATAGGCCGATTTCGACCGTTGCCCGGAAATTTTTCGAAGCTGGCACTACGCTTCGGCCCGGTTGGCTCGCACCGCCGCCCCTTAGGCGACATACATCAGGACGTTCACGTCGGCGGCAACCGGCCGTTGCCGATGCGCTCGACGCGATAGCGCAGGAGCCGCAGGATGCGGCTTTCGAAATTGACGCTTTCGACGCGATCGAACTGCACCTGGGCACGGTCGTGTCTGGCGAGAATGGCGGCGGTGATCTGGGCGGCCTTGGCCTTCGCCGCATCGCAGTCCTTCTGCGGGTAAGCGGCTTTCAGCGCGTCTTCCAGTTCGCGGGCGTGATTCTTGGCGATCTCGACATGGCGTTCCTCGTGGCGCTTGATGTCGGCCGACAGCGTGTCCCAGAACAGCCGCACATCCGCGTCGGCCTTGCGTGGGCGGCTCCATTCGGGAAGGATGACCTTGACCTTGACGGTCACGGCGGCGTCGGCGATCCGGCAGGAGCCGGACTGCCCAGCATAGCTGATGCGCGTGGTGAAGGCCATCTGTGTGGCGCCGGGATGCCGCGAGCCCGTGCTCTTCACCTGCGGACCACGTTTGGAAAGCTGTGCCTCGATGTCTTCTAGCGTCCTGCCGCCAACGGCGAAGTAGCTATATGTCTTGACGAGATTGGCCGCGCCCGCCGGAACGGCGGTGGCGGCAAGCAGCAATGCGCAAAGCAGGTTTCGTTTCATCAGGTTGCCTCTCGTCCTACCTTGCTTTACGGCCATTGCCGGCGCAACGGAATTGATCTGGTGCGGATCACACATGGTTGATGAGCCCCACGGTTGATGAGCCACACGGTTGATGAGCCCCATGGTTGATGAGCAATGACGGCGAGGCGATGGCAGTTGGCGCACGGGCGTCATCTCGACCTTGGCGACAAGGCCGTGGTGGTCGGCATTCTCAATGTCACGCCCGACAGTTTTTCCGACGGCGGTCTGTTCGATGCCGCCGAGACCGCGCTGGTCCAGGCGCGCCGCATGCTGGGCGAAGGCGCCCTGGTCGTCGATGTCGGCGGTGAATCGACCAGGCCGGGCGCGTCAGCGATCACGGCCGGCGAGGAGCAGGCGCGCATCCTGCCGGTGATCGAGGCGCTGGCGGGTTCCGGCGAGGTGCTGATTTCGGTCGACACCTATCGCGCCGAGACCGCGCGGCTTGCCGTCGCGGCCGGGGCGCATATCGTCAACGACGTCTGGGGCTTGCAGCGCGAGCCGGACATTGCGCGTATCGCAGCCGAAACCGGCGCGGGGCTCATCATCATGCATACCGGGCGGGATCGCCGGAAACTGCCCGACGTCATCGCCGACCAGTTCGCGTTCCTCGAAAAATCACTGGAAATCGCCCGCCGACACGGCATCGCCGACGATCATATCGTTCTCGATGCCGGCTTCGGCTTCGCCAAGGAGACGGCCGAGGATAACCTCGACCTGATGGCGCGGTTTTCCGAGCTCAACGCCCTCGGATTTCCGCTGATGGCCGGAACCTCGCGAAAACGCTTCATCGGCACCGTCACGGGCCGCGATGCCGCCGAAAGAGGGGCTGGGACTGCGGCGACGAGCGTCATACTGAGATTGAAGGGCGCCGACCTGTTTCGTGTCCACGATGTCGCAATCAACGTGGACGCGCTGGCCGTGGCGGATGCTATGCTGGCGCGCGAAACCGCCGCTTCGGAACGCTGAACCATGTATGTCATCCGCCTGAAGAACTGCGCCTTCTTTGCCCGGCACGGCGTGCTGGACGAGGAGGAGGCGCTCGGCCAGCGCTTCTATGTCGACGCCTCGCTCACCGTGGAGCCCGGGCGCGCGCTGGTCGACGATGCCATCGGGGAAACCGTCAATTACGGTGTTGCCTTCACGGTGATCGAGGAGATCATCACCGGACACAGGCGCTTCCTGATCGAGGCGCTGGCCCTGGAAGTCGCAAAAACCCTGACGGAACGCTTCCCGCAGATCAGGAAAGCCGAAATCACGGTCCGCAAGCCGAATGCGCCGGTGCCCGGCGTGCTCGATTACGTCGAGGTGACCGTTGTCTGGCCGCAGTAACACCGTCTATCTCAGCCTTGGCGGCAATCTCGGCGATCCGGCGAGTTCGATGGCGGCGGCGCTGCGCCTGCTCGACGCCGATCCCGCCGCTCGCGTGGCCGCGGTGTCCTCGCTCTACCGCACGCCGCCCTGGGGCAAGCTCGACCAGCCCGACTTCCTGAACGCCGCCGCCGAACTCTCGACACGGCTCTCGCCGCGGGCATTGCTCGACCTGTGCCTTGATGCAGAGCGCAAGCTGAAGCGCGTGCGCGAGGAGCGCTGGGGGCCGCGCCTGATCGATATCGACATCCTGGTTTTCGGCGACCGCGTCATCCACGAAACCGGCCTGGAAGTGCCGCATCCGCGCATGCTTGAACGTGCCTTCGTGCTGGCGCCGCTGGCCGAGATCGCGCCCGATCTTGCGGTAAGCGGGCGAAGCGTCTCGGAGCGGCTGGCCGCCGTCGATGCGGCCGGTATCGAACGCCTGCCGTCGGGCCGCGACTGGTGGCTGGATAGACCAGCGTCAGCCTGAGAACCCGCCATCGTCCAGAAAGGTTTTTTCCTCCGGCGTGGTTTCGCGGCCGAGCATCTTGTTGCGGTGCGGAAAACGGCCGAAGCGCCGGATGATGTCGAGGTGTTCTTCGGCGTATTTGAGGTAGTCCGGCGCATTGGCCGCGGTGAGCTCGACCGACCGTTCCTGGTCGGCGAGCAATTCCGAATGTTCGAACGGCAGATACAGGAACACCCGCAATTCCGGTTCGAGCACCAGATCCTGGCCTGACGTTACGGCTTTTTGGGCGAAATGCTTCGCCAGCGGGTCCGTGGCGTACATGTGGCCGGTGCCGCGAAAGCAGTTGCGCGGAAACTGATCGAGCAGGATCATCAACGCCAGCGAGCCTTCGGCATGCTCCGACCAGCCGTCGCATTCGCGCCGTGCGGCCGCGTAATGCAGCTCAAGAAAGCGGTTGCGGAAATCGCCGTCGAAAACATCGCTTTTCTCGAACCATGCGTCCGCTCCGGCATCACGCCAGAATCTGGTGACCGACAGGGCTCCGCTGTCCAAATCCATGCTTTTCTCCTATCAATCCGCCGGCTCGGACTTGTGCAGAACGCCGGCCGTTTCCTCGTTGAGCGCCTGGCCGGGGCGGCGCGGCGTGGAGAGCGGCGTCGGGATCGGCGTGCCGATATTGCCCTTCAGGAAGCGCTGTCCGGAGCGGATGCCTTCGGCGAGTTGCGTCTCGAAGCGGGCGGTGTCGCGGCGGCGGACGTCTTCGACCACCTCGGCGACGTCTTCCGGGTCTACGCCCAGGGCCTCCAGCGTCGAACCGCCAAAAACCAGCGCCGATTCGAATGTTTCACGCAGCTGATAGTCGACGCCTGTGCGGATGAGCTGTAGCGCGGTGCCTCGGTCGAAGGCGCGCGCCAACACGGTAAGCAAGGGAAACTCGGCTTTGACGAGCTCGGCGATGCGTACGGCGGCATCGGGTTTGTCGACGCAGATGAGCACGGCGCGTGCGCGCCCGGCACCGGCAGCGTGCAGGATGTCCAGCCGCGTGCCGTCGCCGTAGTAGACCTTGAAGCCGAAATCGGCCGCCGCCTGGATCATCTCGACATCGTTGTCGATGATCGACACGTCGATGCCGCGCAGCAGCAATGGCTGGCTGGCGATCTGGCCGAAGCGGCCGAATCCGATGATCAGCACGCTGCCGGTCAGCCCTTCGGCGACGTCGACGCCATCCAGCGACAGCTCGTCGCGCGGCGTCAGATACCGCAACGCGACGATCGCCAGCGGCGTCAGCACCATGGAGATGATGACGATGGCCGTCAGCGTCGCGTTGGCCTGGCCGTCGATGATGCCGACGGAAGCGGCGGCCGAATAGAGGACGAAGGCGAATTCGCCGCCTTGCGCCATGAAGACGGCGCGTTCCAGCGCCTCGCGATGGCCCGACTTCAGGATGCGGGCGACGATGTAGATGCCGAGCGCCTTCATGACCATGTAGGCAACGACATAGACGGCGATCAGCCGCCAGTTCTGAACCACCACATGCAGGTCGAGCGACATGCCCACGGCGAGAAAGAACAGGCCGAGCAGGATGCCGCGAAACGGTTCGATATCGGCTTCGAGCTGGTGGCGGAAGGTCGATTCGGACAGCAGCACGCCGGCCAGGAACGCGCCCATCGCCATCGACAGGCCGCTGAGCTGCATGGCAAGGGCGGATCCGAGAACGACCAGAAGGGCGGCCGCCGTCATCACCTCGCGAGCGCGGGCATCCGCCAGGATACGGAAGAAAGGGTTGAGCAGAAAACGTCCGGCCAGCACCAGGCCGATGATCGCGGCAAGGCCGATACCGACCTCGGCCAGCCGCTCCGACAGGCTGGTGTCGGTGCCGCCTGGCGCCAGGAACGCGATCAGGGCCAGCAGCGGCACGATCGCCAGATCCTCCAGCAGCAGGATGGAGACGATGCGCTGGCCCTTGGGCGAGGCGATTTCGCCGCGCTCTTCCAGAAGCTGCATGACGATCGCCGTCGAGGTCAGCACGAAGCCGGCTCCGGCGACGAAGGATTGCGCGATGGAAAAGCCTCCGGCTATTCCCACGCCGGTCAGCAAGACCGCGCAGACCCCGACCTGAAGCGCGCCCAGGCCGAAGATCTCGCGGCGCAAGCCCCAGAGCCGCGACGGCTGCATCTCCAGCCCGATAATGAACAGGAACATCACGACGCCGAGCTCGGCGACGTGGAGGATGGCTCCCGATTCGGAAAACACACCGATGCCGAACGGGCCGATCACCACGCCCGCGGCCAGATAACCGAGAATCGAACCCAGGCCCATACGTTTGAAGATCGGAACGGCGACAACACCCGCGGCGAGCAGCGCCACCACCTGAACAAGCTCGCTGCCCGCTGCCTCTGCCGCCATTCCCGCCATTCCGCTCGTTTGAGGACCGCAGCCTGTGCGGTCGGGTCAAGACGCCTCGGATCAGGCGCCAGCGCCCCAAGGATAGGGGCTTCGGCGGGCATGTAACAGCCCGAATCCTGCGGCGGGCAATGTTGCAGGCACGTTACACAAGTTGAGCGCGAGGCCGCGTTGCGTCTGGCTGCAATCGGAGGTTAAGCACGCTCGGCTTCGGCCAGTGGAGGGTGTGGCGATCAAGCCGCGCCCTTTTTGAGGAGATGACTGACATGAAGAAGTTTTTGCTCGTTGCCGTCGGCCTGGCGGTGCTCGCCGGCTCGGCTTGCTCCAAGGCGCCTGAGTGCACGGCCGAGGTCGCCACCAAGAAGGCGCAGGACATGGCCGCCGCGCTGCAGGAGGCGGTTACCAAGGATCCGTCCAAGGCGGCCGATCTGACGGCCAAGGTGCAAGAGGTGACGACCAAATATCAGGGCACCACGACCCTGGCCGACGCCTGCAAGGCCTATGATGAGGTGACGGCGGCGATCAAGGGCTGATCGTTCCTATCGACGTCTTCAAAAGGAGGCGGTGGCGATGGGCCGCCGTCTCTTTTTGTGTTTGGTTACAGGCGGTTGATACGCGCTCAGTTCGGCGCGATGGAGCCGACTTCGATCGCGTCGACCCGCTTCAGGCTCATGCCGATCACCGGCACCAGCTGGTCCGCGACGCGCACTGCAACCGTCACCGTCATCGAATTGTCGTCGGGGATGCGTGCCTGCATGACGCCGCGCAGCTGGTTGCGGTTGATGGTGAACACCACCTTGCGGGCATCGACCACATTGCCGCCGATGATATCGAGGCCGGCACCGGCCGCGCCGCCCATGAAGGAGCCCTTGTAATCGCGCCCCTTGCGCTCGATCTTGGCCGACATCGGCTGGGTGAACATGCCCACACGGCAGCCGCCGTCGAGCGTCATGCCCATCTTGCCGTCGGGCGTCGAGCCGGTGAAGCTGCAATTGAACTTCGTGCCCTTGTATTTGCCGGCGACGATCTCGCCCGGGCCCACCCACTTGCCTTCGGCGGACCGGAAGAACTGCTTGTCCGGCTCCGCCGCGGACGCCTGTGCGGCAATGCCGGCGACAGTGGTGATCGCAACCGCCAGGGGCAACAGGCTGGACAGAATTACGCTTTTCATCGACGACACCCGGCAACAAAGAGGCTGTTTTGGAACCAGTGCGACCATGAACAAGATTGGTTAATGCTTCGTCACTGCCAAGGTCGTCGTTCACTTGCCAGGCGGGGTGTTCTCGCTTTCCTTCCTGCTTGCGAACGATGTCAGCGCGGAGAGGAAATCACCCAGTCCCGGCCGTTTTGCCGCACTGAAGGGCAGGGGGCGCGCCGTCTCCATCGCGGCGATGCCGATGCGCGCCGTCATCATGCCGTTGACGACGCCTTCGCCGAGCTTGGCGGAGAGGCGCGCAGCCAGGCCGTGGCCGACGATCTGCTGGACGAAACTGTCGCCGACGGCGATCGAACCGGTGACCGCCAGATGCGCCAGCACGCTGCGCGCCAGGCGAAAGAAACCCAGTGTTCCCGGCCGCCCGCCATAGAGTTCCGAAAGGCGCCGGATGAGGCGCCCGGCCTCGAACACGACATAGGCTACGTCGACGAGCGCACGCGGACTGACGGCCGTCACCAGCGACACGCGTTTGGCGGCTTCCAGGATCATGATCTTGGCCCTGGCGTCGAGAGGGCCAAGGATCTCCGCCTCAGCCAGACGCACCAGATTGGCGCCATCGATGATCTCGTCGCGCAGATCGGCCAGCGCGCGCCTGCCCGCAGCCGTTTCGGGTTTGGCCGCGACGAAGGCCGACAGCTCGTCGACCACCAATCGCGCCGCCTTGGGATCGTCGCGTGCAATCGCATCGAGCGCACGCTTCTGCAGCTTTTCGACCTCGGCAAGCCGGGCGATCGCCAGGAACTCGCGAATCAGGATCACCACCAGCGCCAGCACGGCGACGGCAGCCATGCCGGCGGCCAGCCAACCCAACCACTCGGCGCGCGCGAACAGATCGCGAATGAGCTGATCGGTCCACAGGCCGATGGCCAGCGAAACCAGCACCCCGAACGCGCCGAAGAAGATGGAGCCAAGCAATGAACGTTTCCTGCGAGCGACTGCCGGCGGCGGTTCGGCAGCGACGATGTCCGGCTCGTCGAACACGTCGATCTCCGACGGGATGACCAGCGCGACATCGCTCTTCACCGCGCGGGGCTTGCGCTGTGTGTCGGTCTGGACACGGCGCGCCTCCGGCGCCCCGGCCTGGGCACGGCGCGCCTGCGCCGCGTCCTGCTGCGATGTGGCCTCCGGTTCGATGCGGAATGCCGCCGGCTTGCGGGGCGCGGTCATGCCAGATGGTCTCCGATCAGGAACTGCAAGGCACGGTCGAGCCGGATATGCGGCAGTGACAGCATGACGCCCTCGGCCGTGCGCTCGAGTTTTGGCGGGCGAAAGCGCACGAAGCGGATCGCCGGGTCGGTATTGTCCTGCCTGTGCGCTCCCCCGGGAGCTTCGAAGACAGCATCAATTTTCTCCGGTAAATCACCGGGAAATATGGCCGTTTCAGCTTTCCCGTCAAAGGTGTCGCCATTGATTGTCTCGCCCGCGAGCGGTGTGCCGATGATGACCGGCAATGTCTCGCGGCCCTGTTTGACGGTGCCTTCCCGTGTTGCGCGCACCGCCGCCATGGCGACGACGTCGACGCCGGCGCCGGTGAAATTCGCCCGCGCCACGGCGCGGTCTGCCAGCCGCCGCACGATCGCCTGCAAGCGGTCATGGCTGTCGTGATGCAGGTGGTCGGCCTTGGTGGCGGCGATCAGGATACGATCGATGCGCCGCGAGAAAAGATCGGTGAGGAAGCTGCCGCGTCCAGGACGGAAACAGGCGAGGATCTCGGTCACCGCGCGCTCCAGGTCGGCCATGGCGCCGGGGCCGGCGTTCAGCGCCTGCATGGCGTCGATCAGCACGATCTGGCGGTCGAGCCGGGTGACGTGTTCGCGGAAGAAGGGTTTGACGACATGGGTCTTGTAGGCCTCGTAGCGCCTTTCCATCATCGCGTGCAGCGAGCCGCTGCGCGGGCGCTTGTCGCCCAGGCTGGCCAGAGGCGCGAAGGTCAATGCGGGCGAGCCTTCGAGATCGCCAGGCATCAAGAAACGGCCCGGCGGCAAGGTCGAAAGCGCCCGCTCGTCGAGCTTGCAGGCTTTGAGATAGGCGGCGAAATCCTCGGCCAGGCGGCGCGCCGTCATCTCCTCGGCATCGGCGTTCGGGTCGATCTCGGCCGATAGCGCCCGCCAGGCCCGCGACAGGTCCTCGCGCACCGGCAACGCAGCCATTTCAAGGGCTTCGCGCGAAAAATCGGCGAAGGATTTTCCGAGCAGCGGCAGGTCGAGCAGCCATTCGCCGGGATAGTCGACGATGTCGACCGACAGTTTTCCGGAGGAAAACATCCTGTTCCAGCCGGAGGCCGATTCATATTCGATGGTCAGCCGCAATTCGGAGATGGCGCGTGTCGAATCGGGCCAGACGCGGTCGTTCACCAAGGCGGCGATATGGTCCTCGTACTGGAATCGCGGCACCGCGTCGTCGGGCTGCTCTTCGAGGAAAGCGCGCGCGATGCGCCCGGATTTCTGCGCCTCGAACAGCGGCAGGCGCCCGCCATGAATAAGATTGTGGACCAGGGCCGAGATGAAAACCGTCTTGCCCGCCCTGGAAAGGCCCGTGACGCCCAGCCGCAGCGACGGCGAAAAAAGCCCGCTGGCGCGGCCCGAAAGCGTGTCGAGGGCAATTCTCGCCTCGTCGGTGAAAGTGGTCAGCGATGATGCCAAAATTGTCTCTCGAGGCTGCGACAGGTCCGATATAGGCGTTGCCGTTCTGGTTTGAAATGGCGTCAGAGGTCAGCCGGCGTCAGGAATGCCTCGAGATAGCCGGCACCCTGGGCGGCCCCGGCAAGATCGCCGCTGAAGCGCACGACCGCCAGGCCCGAGGTCGGGAAACCATGATTGAGCATGGCGCGGGCGCTTTCCTCGCCATCGCCGGACACCGCCATGGCGAGATCCTCCGTCATCGGATTGTGGCCGACGAGCAGCATCGAACCCACCCCACCATTGTCCCGGATGAGGCTGAGGTACGCGGCCGCGTCCTCGCTGTAGAGCGCGTCGACGAACAGAACCCGGCCGGTGTCGGCCCGACCGGCCACGCCTTCCAGCGTCTCCTTCGCGCGCCGGGCTGTGGAGCAAAGCGTCAGATCGGGCACATAGGAGCGCGACCGCATGGCGATGCCCATCGCCTCCGCATCAGCGCGGCCGGACGCATCGAGAGGGCGATCGAAATCACGCATGCCGGGCAGCGCCCATCCGGCTTTGGCGTGCCTCAACAGATAAAGCCTGCTCACCCAACCTCCACCGTGCCAACAGCCCGAACCGTGCCGTGATTAGCCATAAGAACGGCGTGGCGCACAATGGCAGTCGTTTTTCGGACATGACGAATCATCAGCCGGCGGCCGCCAGTTCGAAGGATCCGGTACCTAAGACCAGCCCGAATCACCTCAATCGCGCTCATCGAGGCAGATTAACAATTGCGTGAATCGGTAATCGATTGCGCTTGTGCAGGCGTTTGACCGCGAATATATAGGCGCCAAATTTGGGGCTGTTTGGGTGAGTCGAATGAACGATGCCGTTACCGCCGATTACGTACCCTCCGAAGACGAGCCGTTCATGAACGAGCGGCAGAAATCCTACTTCCGCTCCAAGCTCGTCACCTGGAAGAACGACATATTGCGCGAAGCGCGCGAAACCCTCGAAATCCTACAGCAGGAAAACGCCAATCATCCCGATCTAGCCGACCGCGCCTCTTCGGAAACCGACCGCGCCATCGAACTCAGGGCGCGCGACCGCCAGCGGAAACTCATCGCAAAGATCGATTCGGCCTTGCAGCGCATCGAGGAAGGCACTTACGGCTATTGCGAGGAGACCGGCGAACCGATCGCGCTGAAGCGGCTGGATGCCCGCCCGATCGCAACCTTGTCCATCGAAGCGCAAGAGCGCCACGAGCGCCGCGAGAAGGTCTATCGCGACGATTAGCCTGCGGTCTGCATTCA
This sequence comes from Mesorhizobium sp. B2-8-1, assembly GCF_006440955.1. Taxonomy (NCBI): domain Bacteria; kingdom Pseudomonadati; phylum Pseudomonadota; class Alphaproteobacteria; order Hyphomicrobiales; family Phyllobacteriaceae; genus Mesorhizobium; species Mesorhizobium sp. B2-8-1. Next base: position 55,961 of record NZ_VFTX01000005.1, read on the forward strand.
AGAAGATTTCAGCGATATCGCTCTCGAAATGGCCGGTTTTCCGGCCATTTCTTTTTTCAGAACCCGGGCGATGCGCGCAAAACCCCGATCGGTTTTTCGGACCGGGCGCAAGCGCTGCTCATCTTTTCTGGCTGGAGAGTTCGCCCAGAAGCCTGGTCATCTCATCGTCGAGCGACGGCGGTGCTTTTGCCACCGGCTTATTCGCCGGACTGCTCGAGCGGGGCTGGTCGAGCGAAACCTCGAGTTCCTTCATCAGCGTTTCATCGATGCTTTCCTGCCCCGGCGGTGGTGAAGCCGGCGGCGGGGCATGCCGGACGGCATTGACGTTTGCGGAGCCGTAGGAAGGCAGAGGCGTGACATTGGTCGGCTGATAACCCTGCGCCGCCGGCTTCGGCACCGGCTCCGGAGCGCGCTGGCGGGCGGGTGGCGCTGCGCCCACCGGCTGCGGAGCAGGTGCCTGTCTCGCCGGCGCCGGGGTGGGCTGAGGCGGACGCGGCTTTGCCACCGCGACAGGCTGCTGCGAACCGCCGTCTCCGGTCAGCGCGGGACGGCGTGGCGCAGAAAGGCGGATGTCACGCTCGACGACGACATCGGTCGGGCCGCCGATCAAAAGCAGATGCTCGATGTCGTCGCGGCGCACCAGCACCAGGCGGCGATGGCTGTCGACGGCGGTGGCGTCCATGACCGCAAGCCGCGTCTTGCGGTTCCGGCCGCCCGCGACAAAGGTGCCGAAGGTCAGGTTGCGAACGAGTTTGACGATGATGAGGACGATAACCAGCAGGACCAGCGCCGCGAAGGTCCACAGCAGTGCCGCTACATAGCCGGGGCCCGCTACGCTATCCAGCCATTGCAGCATTGGTTCCCCCTGATCGGTTTGGAAGTGACGCGACACTAGACCGTTGCGGCGGGCTGCCGCAAGTTGCCTTTCACGCTTCATGAACAGCTTGAAACACTGGAGGGCCGGCCGACATCATTTTTATCTGACATTTGCCGCCCGGGCCTTTTCGGGACCAGGAGAATATGATTCAACCCGACAGGGGCGGGCGTCGGCACACATTGCGGCGAGTATCGGAACACCGGACTTCAAGAGCAGGGGGCACATGGCCAAGGAAACGCGCGGCGATTTCTATCCGGTACCGATCGTCGATCAGAACACGCGGCCGGGCGCCGTCACCCGGCTCGTCATCTTCATTGCCGTCCTGACGGGGGCCGCGATCGTTTTCGGCCTGTTTCGCGAGCGGCTCGGCGACCCTTTCCTGCTGGGCATGCTCGGCGTGCTGGCGATGATCGGCGTCGGCTTCCTATTCGCCACGGCAATTGGCTTCGTGCAGATCACGCCACGCTCGACGGGCGACGAACTGTCGAAAGCATTCGTCGATTCGATGTCGCAGGGCCTTCTGGTCACGGACACCAAGGGCCGCGTGGTCTATGCCAACCGCGCCTATGCCGACATGACCGGAGCCTCTTCCGCGGCCGACCTGAAGACGGTCGAAGGGCTGCTTTCGGATGTTCCGGAAGCTTCGGTCACCATCTACCGACTGGCCTCCGGCCTGCGTGACGGCCAGCCGGGCGACGGCGAGTTCCGGCTCGCGCAGTCGATCAAGCCTGGCGCTGAGCCAGGCGCGCGCTGGTATCGCGCCCGCGCCCGCGCTTTCAGCGTGCCGGGCCAGCGGCCGCCGATGCTCGCCTGGCAACTTGCCGACATTTCGCAGGAACGCGCCGAGCAGGAGCGTTTCTTCCTGGACCTGCAGAAGGCGATCGATCATCTCGACCACGCGCCCGCCGGCTTCTTTTCCGCCGACCAGGAAGGCCGCGTCACCTATATCAACGCCACGCTCGCCGAATGGCTGGGCATCGACCTTGCCAGCTTCACGCCCGGCGCCGTCTCCCTGCCGGAGATCGTCGCCGGCGACGGCATGGCGCTGGTGCGCTCGGTCAAGGCCGACCCCGGTACGACGCGCAACGCGGTCATCGATCTCGACCTCACGACAATGACGGGCGAGGCGCTGCCGGTGCGCTTCATGCATCGCGTTTCAGCCAGCCGCGAAGGCCTCAACGGTCCGACGCGCACGATCGTGCTCAACCGCACGCAAGGCGAGGACGCCTCGGCGGACCTGCGCGCTTCGGAAGTGCGGTTCACCCGCTTCTTCAACTCGACGCCGATGGCGATCGCCGGCGTCGACGCCAGCGGGCGCATCCTGCGCACCAATGCGCCGTTCCTTTCGCTGTTTTCATCGGTCGTCGACCGGGACGCCGTCGATCGCCGCATGCGGCTCGACACCGTCATCCACGAACGTGACCGCCCGGCCTTTGCCGCGGCCTTCGAAAAGGCAAGGCAGCGGCAGGCCGATATCGAGCCGATCGACACGCTTCTGCCCGGCAATGAGGAGCGCCACATCCGTTTTTACGTCAATGCGGTCGCCGACGGCACAGGCGGCGAGGGGGCCGAGGAGTCGGCCATCGTCTACGCCGTCGAGACGACGGAGCAGAAGGCGCTCGAAGGGCAGATGGCGCAAAGCCAGAAGATGCAGGCGGTCGGCCAGCTTGCCGGCGGCATCGCGCACGACTTCAACAATGTGCTGACCGCCATCATCATGGCGTCTGATCTGCTTCTGACCAACCATCGGCCGTCGGACCCATCCTTCCCCGACATCATGAACATCAAGCAGAATGCCAACCGGGCAGCCTCGCTGGTGCGGCAGTTGCTGGCCTTTTCGCGCAAGCAGACGCTGCGGCCGGAAGTGCTGAACCTCACCGACGTGCTCGCCGATCTCAGGATGTTGCTCGCCCGTCTGGTCGGCAACGACATCAAGCTGAAGATCGATCACGGTCGCGATCTTTGGCCGGTCAAGGTCGATATCGGCCAGTTCGAGCAGGTGGTGGTCAACCTGGCGGTCAACGCGCGCGATGCAATGCCGGCGGGCGGCGACCTCACGGTGCGCACCCGCAATGTGACCGCCGACGAGTGCAAGACTTTTCCCTACCGGGAACTCACTCCGGCGGACTATGTGGTGGCCGAGGTCGAGGACACCGGCAGCGGCATCGCGCCCGACGTGCTGAAGAAGATATTCGAACCGTTCTTCACCACCAAGGAAGTCGGCAAGGGCACCGGCCTTGGCCTGTCCATGGTCTACGGCATCATCAAGCAGACCGGCGGCTTTATCTTCTGCGATTCCGAGGTCGGCAAGGGTTCGGTCTTCCGCATCTTCCTGCCGCGCCACATCGCCGAGGCAAAGAAGGCAGGCGAACCCGGGGAAGCACCGGCAGCGGTGCCTGCCAAGTCGGCCGAGACAGGCAAGGATTTGTCCGGCTCGGCCACGGTGCTGCTGGTCGAGGACGAGGATGCGGTGCGCATGGGCGGCATGCGGGCACTGACCTCGCGCGGCTATACCGTGCACGAGGCGTCCTCCGGAGTCGAGGCGCTGGAAGTGTTCGAAGCGCTCGGCGGCAAGGTCGACATCGTGGTTTCGGATGTGGTGATGCCGGAGATGGACGGGCCGACGCTGCTCGGCGAACTGCGCAAGCGCCAGCCGGACATCAAGTTCGTCTTCGTGTCCGGCTATGCCGAGGATGCATTCGCCAGGAACCTGCCGGCGGACGCGCATTTCGGATTCCTGCCGAAACCGTTTTCGCTCAAGCAGTTGGCAACGATCGTCAAGGACATGCTGGAGTCTTAGGCCGTGAACCCATAAATCGGGAAATGGCCGAGATTGGTGGTTTCCGGAGGGCAGCTTAGGAGGCGGAATCGCCGAATAGCGGCCGTTCAGCAAATCCGAGCAGCAAGGTTTTTGCGATCTCTCGCGCCTTCGAGGCAAGCGCCTCATCCGGCAGTTCGCCGGCGGTCCAGAATGACAGGACCCCACGAAAGGCAAATGCGAGCTGCTCCGGCAAACTGCGCAGCGCCTCCTGCCTGCCGGCCGCGATCAAGCCTTCGCCCGCTCCAAGGGCCAGCGACCACAAGGTTGTGGAGTGCGCCAGGACCTTTCCGGGGGACGGGCCGGCCGTGCCGATCCATCCCATCACGGCCCGGTTTATCTCCGGCTCCTCCAACATCACCTCGACCGCGGTATCGATGGCCAACAGCACGCGGCCTGCGGCATCGGCAGGCGGTGACATCCCGGCAAAGCGCTGGGCCATCGTATCGATCCGCCGCCGCGAAAGGGCATGCATGATCGCGGCCTTGCTCCCGAACTGATTGAACGGCGTCGCGAAACTGACTCCGGCCTCGGTGGCGAGGTCGCGCATCGAGAAATCGGCCTTACCCTGTCGGAGCAGTCGCTCCGCCGCATCGATCACACGCCGGCGAAGCGGCTCACCCCGCGTGGCGGTCGGAGCAACCTTGGTCTTGTTTGGTGTCATGTTGTTATCTATATCATGATATAGTTTTAATCATAGCCCGGAGTGAACCATGACTTCCACCCCTAAGACATTCCTCATCACCGGTGTCAGCTCCGGGCTGGGGCGAGCATTTGCAAGAGGCGCGCTTGAAGCGGGCCATCGGGTGATCGGCACCGTGCGGCGGGAAGCCGACGCCGAGATCTTCGCCGCGCTCGCGCCCGATCGCGCCCACCCGCTCTTGCTGGACGTGACCGATTTCGAGACGGTCCCGGCGGCTGTCACCGCGGCGGAACGGCAGGCGGGTCTAATCGACGTGCTGGTGAACAACGCCGGTTACGGCCATGAGGGCGTGCTGGAGGAGTCCTCCCTGGACGATCTCCAGCGCCAGTTCGCCGCCAACGTCTTCGGGCCCGTCGCGATGATCAAGGCGGTGCTGCCGGGCATGCGCGAGCGGCGTCGCGGCCATATCATCAACGTCACGTCCATGGGCGGCTTCATCACCATGCCCGGGATCACCTTCTATTGCGGAAGCAAATTCGCGCTCGAAGGCATTTCCGAAGCGCTCGGCAAGGAAGTAGCAGGCTTTGGAATTCGGGTGACGGCGCTCGCTCCCGGCCAATTCCGCACGGATTGGGCCGGACGCTCGATGGATCGCACGCCGCGCAGCATTGCCGACTATGACGCGGTCATGGACCCGATCCGCGCCGCGCGACAGGCCAAGAGCGGCAACCAACCGGGCGATCCGGCCAAGGCCGCGCAGGCGTTGCTCGTGCTGGTCGATGCCGCGAACCCGCCGGTACGGCTGTTCCTGGGCGACGACGCGCTGGGGCTGGTCGACCAGAAGCTGGACGCGATGCGGAGCGAAATCAGCGCGTGGGAGGAGCTTTCGCGATCAACCAGCTTCGCATCATGAGCGCTTGGAGTGCGTCGGCTGATGAAGACGCGCCGCGCGTCTTCATCAGCCTGCAATTGGGGCGGCCTGTGACCGCCGGCCGAACATCCCGCCGAAGAGCAACCAAGTGAAGCCTTGCTTCAGCGGCTCTATCGCGAGCGCAACCTGATCGAGCGGTTCTTCTCTGAGCTGAAGCACTTCCGGCGTGTCGCCACCCGCTACGACAAGCTCGCCGCCAACTTCCTCGCCATGGTCCAGCTCGCCTCAATGCGGCTGTGGCTCCGCGCTTGTGAGTCTACGTCCTAGAACAGTTCAGCTTTGATAGAGTCGCCGGCCGCTTTAACTCTTTGTTTTCGTGATATTGTCGTCCTGAAACGAAGTTTCCGTGTATTAGCGTTCCCGAATGCCTCTTGCGCAATACTGCGACAAGGCCATGATTGTGGATGAAACGGCAGGGACGAGCTGTTGACGCCACACATCGAAGCCAGCAAGGGTGACTACGCCGACATTGTGCTGTTGCCGGGCGACCCCCAGCGCGCCGAATGGATGGCCATGACATTCCTGGAGGCCCCACGCTGCATCAACCGCCGGCGCGGTGCCCTTGGCTTCACTGGCCTGTTTCGTGGTCAGCCGGTCAGCATCCAGGCGACCGGCATCGGCGTATCCTCCTTTCTGATCTATGCGCATGAGCTGCTGGACGGCTACGGTGTGCGGACTTTGATCCGTACCGGCACCTGCGGCGGGCTGACCGCTGAGGTAAAACTACGCAGCCTCGTCATCTCGCAATCGGTGCGGCCCGAAAGCGCCCGAAGCGGTCAGGTTTTCGGCCTCTATGACGCTGCAGCCGGGCCGGACCCGGCGCTGTTTGCTCGCGCATTGGCGAAGGCGGCCGAACTCGGCATCGACCATCGTGCCGGGCTGACGGCATGCAGCGACGTCTTCCACCATCCGCAGGGACGCGCCCGTTTTGCCGATGCGCAGGCAGCCGGCGCGCTGGCCGTGGACATGGAGACCAGTGCGCTCTATCGCATTTCCAGGCATTTCGGGGCCCGTGCGCTATCGATCTGCACGGTGGTCGACGATATCGACAGCGGCGAACAGACCCAATATGCGGAACGCCAGGATCTTTTTACCGACATGACGCGGCTGGCGCTGGAAATCGCCGCCGCCGATCGGCCCGGTGCGTGATAGGCCCGCCGAGCCGCCCCAGTTCCTGATGCATTCCGAACACAAAGCCGGCGGGCACTTTTCTGGATTCTTCAGGCGGCTTCCCATTTCGGCGGCATCTGGTCTTCCATACCCGGCCGGTGGCTGCGCAGATAGAGTGCGCAGGTGGTGCGCAGCATGGAGGCGAAGTTGGGAATCTCGCCATTGATCTCGATGGCTTCGTCATAGAGTTTCGAGATGAATTTCGGCGTCGTCAGGTCCTGGCTTTCGGCGATTTCGTCGAGCAGTGCCCAAAACGTCGCCTCAAGCTGGATGCTGGTCGAATATCCGTCGATGCGGATCGACCGGTTGATCTGACGATAACCTTCGGGGTCCTGGGCCGCAAATACCCTGCACATCCGACAACCTCCCACGTTCGTTGATTTTTGGCGTTGATTTTGGGTGGACAGATGCTTTTGCCGCCAGAGGCGACGCGGCCTTTGTCCCCGACAGCATTCTCCGGCAAAATCGGCTGAACAGCAATCGGACTTTCGTCCTTGCGGTTGTCAGGCGAGTCGATCTTCGGAGCGTGGTAACCGGCTGCCACCATCTTTTGCCGTCGCCGCGCATAATCATCTTCGAAGCATCGAGTGGCGAGGACTGATTTGGCGAAGGCAATCCACACCATGATCCGGGTTCTCGACGAGACCCGCTCCGTCGATTTCTACAGAAATGTCTTCGGCCTCGATGTCGCCGAAAGGCTGGATTTCGACACGTTCACGCTCATCTACCTCAGCAATGCCGAGACGCAATTCGAAGTCGAACTGACCGTGAACAAGGGTCGGCAGGAGCCTTATGCGCTTGGCGATGGCTACGGCCATCTCGCGGTTTCGGTCGTCGATCTCGACGGCGAGCACGACCGGCTCGGCGCGCTCGGCCTCAACCCGAAGAAGATCGTCGAATTCAACCGTGACGGTTCGCTGATCGCACGCTTCTTCTTCATCGAGGATCCGGACGGCTACAGGATCGAGGTTCTGCAACGAGGAGGCAGGTTCCAGTAGAGATCGCGGCCGCGTGTGCGCGGCGCCAGCCAAGGCATCCCATGGATGCAACCAGCAAGCAGGGAGGAAAATATGGTCACGATCTATGAAAGCAGGCCCGGGCTTTCGCGGCGCGAGCTTCTGAAGCGCGGCGGCGTCGGAGCCTTGCTCGTCATTTCCGGCAGCGCGGTCATCAGCCCGGAACATGCCTGGGGCCTCGAAACGTCGGCGCTGAAGCCGGAGACGATGGCGACGCTGATCCAAATGGGGCGGGACGTCTACCCGCACGATCAGCTTCCCGACAAATATTACGCCATCGCGGTCAAGAGCCATGACGATCAGGCCGGCAAGGATGCCGCACATAGGGATCTCATCGAGAACGGCATCGCCGATCTCGACAAGAGGTCCGGCAAGGGCGGCTACCGGAACCTTGGTTGGGAGGATCAGCGTGTCGCAGTGCTGAAGCAGGTCGAAGCCACGCCTTTCTTCCAGGCGGTGCGCGGGGGCCTCGTCGTCAGCCTCTACAACCAGAAGGAGGTCTGGCCGGTCTTTGGCTATGAGGGCGAATCCTATTCCAAGGGCGGCTATATCGCGCGCGGCTTCGACGACATCGAGTGGCTCTGAGCCGCTCCTCTCGCCACCCAGCAAAATCGAAATCATGGGAGGAAACCATGGCAGCAGCATTTGATCTGAAAAACGACAATTTGGTCGTCATCATCGGCTCGGGAGCCGGCGGCGGCACACTCGGCAATGAACTCGCCCAGAAGGGCATCGACGTCGTGATCCTGGAGGCCGGCGCTCGCCACGAATTCGACGACTTCATCAATGACGAGTGGGACTCCTTTGCCCAACTCGCCTGGAAAGACAAGCGCACGACTTCGGGCGACTGGCGCGTAGCCAGGGATTTTCCGAACCTGCCGGCCTGGATCGTGAAATCGGTCGGCGGCTCGACCACGCACTGGGCCGGCGCTTCGCTGCGCTTCCAGGAGCATGAGTTCAAGACCGCCTCGACCTACGGCAAGGTGGAGGGCGCGAACCTGCTCGATTGGCCGGTGACACTGGCCGAGATGGAGCCCTATTACGCCAAGGCCGAAGCCAAGATGGGCGTCACCGGCACCAATGACTGGCCGAGGCTGCCGGGCAACAATAATTTCAAGCTGTTGAAGGCTGGCGCCGACAAGCTCGGCTACAAGGAATGCCACACCGGCAACATGGCGATCAATTCGGTCGAGCGTGACGACCGGATGTCCTGCCAGCAGACCGGCTTCTGCTTCCAGGGCTGCAAATGGGGCGCCAAATGGTCGACGCTCTACACCGAGATCCCGAAAGGCGAAGCGACAGGCCATCTCGAGGTGAGGCCGAACGCCATGGCCGTCAAGATCAACCATGACGCCTCGGGAAAGGTGACCGGCGTCGTCTATGCCGACAAGGACGGCAAGCTGCAGGAGCAGAAGGCCCGCATCGTCGCCGTCGCCGGCAATTCGATTGAAAGCCCGCGCCTGCTGCTCAATTCGGCTTCGAGCAAGTTCCCTGACGGCCTCGCCAATTCATCGGGGCAGGTGGGCAAGAACTACATGCGCCACACCACCGGCTCGGTCTATGCCATCTTCGACAAACCGGTGCACATGTATCGCGGCACCACGATGGCCGGCATCATCCGCGACGAGGCGCGGCATGATCCATCGCGCGGTTTCGTCGGCGGCTACGAATTCGAGACGCTTTCGCTCGGCCTGCCGTTTATGGCGGCCTTCCTCGATCCCGGCGCTTGGGGCCGCTCCTTCACCACCGCGCTCGACCACTACGACCACATGGCAGGGCTGTGGATCGTCGGCGAGGACATGCCGCGCGAAGAAAACCGCATCACGCTGCATGCCGACGAAAAGGACGAGCACGGCATGCCGATCGCCGATGTGCATTTCGACGATCATCCCAACGATACGGCGATGCGCGATCATGCCTACAAACAGGCCATGGCGCTCTACGACGCGGTTGGAGCGACGCGGACTTTCCCGACGCCGCCCTATCCTTCCACCCATAATCTCGGCACCAACCGGATGAGCGAGAAGGCGGCCGACGGTGTCGTCAACAAGCACGGCCAGACGCACGACATCAAGAACCTGTTCGTTTCCGACGGCAGCCAGTTCACGACAGGCGCGGCCGAGAACCCGACGCTGACGATCGTCTCGCTGGCGATCCGGCAGGCCGATTACATCGCCAGCCAAATGTCAGCGAGAAGCATCTAGTTCCACCTCCCGACTGCCTGCTGGCGCGGAGCCCCGACCGGGGTTCCGCGCCATTTTTCTCGACTTTCAGCCCTTGGTGCAGGTCGAGGCGGTGAAGGCGCCGTCGGGCTGTCTCATGATGATGTCGAATGAGGGCGGGCCCTGGCCATCCAGAGTCGCCTGAGTGAGGGACAACGAGTTGCCGCCGGCGGTGTAGCCGCCGAGTGGTCCCAGCCAGGAGATCACCCCATTTGCGTCCATCTGGTAATTGTAGCCCTGCTGGGCGGTCCCGAAGGTGACTGGGCCGGTATAGACGTTTCCCTTGATGGTGATGTCGCCGAGGTTGAGGAACATGCCGAGCAGGTAGACCTCGCAATGATAAATGCCGTCGGGCATCTTGCCGTCGCTGAAGTCGGCTCGCGCCGCCCCGGTCGCCGCCGCCAGAAACAATAGGCCGGTAGAGATGCGTGAAATTCCGGATGCCATGACGTCGCTCGGTTGAGGGGCGAGCTTGCCCCATTTGTGTGCCGTACCGCAATATTTGTCGCGTGCGGCCCGCGTCCGGAGATCAAAATCTAGGCATTTGGAGAAATTGGACGAAAATTAGGCAAAAACTGTGTGCGCTGCGCAAATTTCTCTCAACCAATTTTTAACCGGGCGCTCACGATTTCTCTAAGTACGATACATCAAGCCGCTGATAACATTGAGCATTAACTCCTCCCGCGAGACCGCCTCGGCGGTTGGCATGGGGGTTGCTTCGTAGTGTTGCGTTGCAATCAATCAGCTTGGGAGTGTCAGGCATGAGGGGTAATTTCTCGACAATAACAAAAATGTTTTCGGCGGGCGTGGTCGCTGCCGGCCTGTCGATGTCGGCGCCCGCGAAAGCGGCCGACGACACGATCAAGGTCGGCATCCTCCATTCGCTGTCCGGCACTATGGCGATTTCGGAGACGACGCTGAAGGATGCCATGCTGATGCTCATCGACGAGCAGAATGCCAAGGGCGGCCTGCTCGGCAGGAAGCTCGAAGCGGTCGTCGTCGATCCGGCGTCCAACTGGCCGCTCTTCGCCGAGAAAGCGCGCGAGCTGATCTCCAAAGACAAGGTCGCGGCGGTGTTCGGCTGCTGGACCTCGGTGTCGCGCAAATCGGTGCTGCCGGTGTTCTCGGAACTCGACAACATCCTGTTCTATCCCGTCCAGTATGAGGGCGAGGAGAGCGAGCGCAACGTGTTCTATACGGGCGCGGCGCCGAACCAGCAGGCCATTCCGGCCGTCGACTATCTGATGAGCGAGGATGGCGGCTCGGTGAAGCGATGGGTGCTGGAAGGCACCGACTATGTCTATCCCCGCACCACCAACAAGATCCTCGAGGCCTATCTGAAGGCCAAGGGCGTCGCGGCGGAAGACATCATGGTCAACTACACGCCGTTCGGTTTCTCGGACTGGCAGACCGAAGTCTCGGCAATCAAGAAGTTCGGTTCGGCCGGCAAGAAGACCGCCGTCGTCTCCACCGTCAACGGCGACGCCAACGTGCCGTTCTACAAGGAACTGGGCAACCAGGGCATCAAGGCCGAGGACATCCCGGTCATGGCCTTCTCGGTCGGCGAGGAGGAGCTTGCCGGTCTCGACACGGCGCCGCTGGTCGGCCATCTCGCCGCCTGGAACTACTTCGAGAGCGTCGACACGCCCGAGAACAAGAAGTTCATCGCCGACTGGCACAAGTTCATCAAGAACGACAAGCGCACCACCAACGACCCGATGGAGGCCCACTATATCGGCTTCAACATGTGGGTGAAGGCGGTCGAGAAGGCCGGCACCACCGATCCGGACAAGGTGATTGACGCCATGGTCGGCGTCTCGGTGCCGAACCTGACCGGCGGCTATTCGACGATGATGCCGAACCATCACATCACCAAGCCGGTGCTGATCGGTGAAATCCAGGCCGACGGCCAGTTCGAGACGGTCTCGCGCACGCCGGGGCTGGTGATGGGCGACGAGTGGTCGGATTACCTGCCCGACTCCAAGGACTTGATCTCCGATTGGCGGGCGCCTCTGTCCTGCGGCAACTTCAATGTCGCTACCGGCAAATGCGGCGGCAAGGGCACAAACTGATCCTCCCGGGCTGGACCTTCAGGTCCATGCCCATGACCGCGAGCGTCCGGACGGTTCCTTCGCCGTCCGGACGTCCAACTCAACCCTGAAGAGTCGCCTGACGCCGATGAACCTTTTCCGCGCACTTGGCCTGACACTGCTGTTCTTGCTGGCGACGCTGTCGTCATCGGGCGCCGGCGAAGCCGATCTGCGTGGCATCATCGCCAAGTTCGCCGCCGCCAAGGGTTTTTCGGAGACGGGAGCTGTCGTTCACGACCTGGCGGCGACCGGCGATCCGGCAGTGGAGCGGCCTCTTGCGGCACTCGCCGATGGCAATCTTTACATCCGCAAGATCGATTCCCTGGTCTTCGTCGGCAAGGAAGGCGGCGAACGGGTCCAGCTTTTCGACCCGCTGAGCGGTGAGCCATCCGGTGAAGCAGCCAAGGACGACATCACCAAGATCAAGGTCAACAACACGCTGCGCCGCACCATCCGCGATGCGCTGGGCACGCTGACGCTTGGCGCCAAGGATCCGGCCGTGCGGCTCGCCGCCGCCGACACCATGTTCAAGACGCCCGATTCCGCAAACATCGAGCCGCTCGACGCTGCGATCGCCAATGAGACGGTCGCCAGTGTCAAGACCTTGCTGGAACAGGCTCGTGCCGCGTCGATCCTGAGCTCGGATCGGCCGGATGCCGACAAGCTCGCGGCAATCGCCTTGATCGGCGCGCGCGGCGACCGCGATGCGGTATCGCTGCTCACCTCGGCAGAGGCCAATGCGTCGGGCGCAGTGAAGGAAGCGGCGACAGCGGCAATCGCCAACATCAATTCGACGCTGGCCCTGTGGGACGCCGGACAGAACATCTGGTACGGCATTTCGCTGGGCTCGGTGCTGCTGCTGGCGGCGATCGGGCTTGCCATCACCTTCGGCGTCATGGGCGTCATCAACATGGCGCATGGCGAGATGGTGATGCTCGGCGCGTACACGACCTTCGTCGTCCAGCAGGTGATCCGTACATCCTTTCCCGGCCTGTTCGACTGGTCGCTGGTGATCGCGCTGCCGCTCGCCTTCCTGGTCGCGGGGCTTGTCGGCCTTGCCATCGAGCGCGGCGTTATCCGCTTCCTCTACGGGCGGCCGCTGGAGACGCTGCTGGCGACATGGGGCGTTTCGCTGATCCTGCAGCAGGCAGTGCGCTCGATCTTCGGGCCAACCAACCAGGAGGTCGGCAATCCCTCCTGGATGTCGGGTTCGTTCGATGTCGGCCAGCTTGCCATCACCTGGAACCGGCTCTGGATCCTGGTCTTCGCGCTTAGCGTCTTTGCCGTGCTGCTCTATGTGATGAAGCGCACCCCCTGGGGCCTACAGATGCGCGCCGTCACCGCCAACCGCCGCATGGCCGCCTCTATGGGCATCAGGACGCCATGGGTCGACGCGCTGACCTTCGCGCTCGGCTCCGGCATTGCCGGCATTGCCGGCGTGGCGCTCAGCCAGATCGACAATGTCTCGCCCAATCTCGGCCGCGGCTACATCATCGACAGTTTCATGGTCGTCGTCTTCGGCGGCGTCGGCAATCTGTGGGGCACGCTGGTCGGCGCCTTTTCGCTGGGCATCGTCAACAAGTTCCTCGAACCCTATGCCGGCGCCGTGCTCGGCAAGATCGTCGTGCTGGTGCTGATCATCCTGTTCATCCAGAAGCGCCCGCGCGGCCTGTTCGCGCTCAAGGGCAGGGCGGTGGAAGCATGATGTCGGGACGCTTCTTCGCCGCGGGCGCGGACCGCCGCATCGCCATCACCATCCTCATTCTGCTGGCGGCGGCCATCATCGTGCCGCTGCTCAACCTGGTTGTTTCGCCTACGAGCGCATTCTACGTTCCACCCTATATCGTGGCGCTGACCGGCAAATATCTCTGCTACGCGCTGCTGGCACTCGCGCTTGATCTTGTCTGGGGCTATTGCGGCATACTCTCGCTCGGCCACGGCGCCTTCTTCGCGCTCGGCGGCTACGCGATGGGCATGTATCTGATGCGCCAGATCGGCTCGCGCGGCGTCTATGGCAACCCGGTCCTGCCTGATTTCATGGTGTTCCTGAACTACAAGGAACTGCCCTGGTTCTGGACCGGCTTCGACCATTTCTGGTTCGCCGGCCTCATGGTGCTTGCGGTACCCGGCCTGCTTGCCTTCGTCTTCGGCTGGTTCGCCTTCCGCAGCCGCGTCACAGGCGTCTATCTCTCCATCATCACACAGGCGATGACCTATGCGCTGCTGCTCGCCTTCTTCCGCAACGACATGGGCTTCGGCGGCAACAACGGCCTGACCGATTTCAAGGACATTCTGGGCTTCAACATCCAGGCCGACGTGACCCGCTCGGCGCTGTTCGCGGCCAGCGCGGTGATGCTTGCGCTCGGCGTCTTCGTCACCTGGGCGATCGTCGGCTCCAAATACGGCAAGCTGCTGATGGCGGTGCGCGATGCCGAAAGCCGCACCCGCTTCCTCGGCTGGCGGGCTGAGAATGTGAAGTTGTTCGCCTTCACGGTTTCAGCTGTCATGGCCGGCGTCGCGGGCGCGCTTTACGTGCCGCAGGTCGGCATCATCAATCCGGGCGAATTCGAACCCTCCAATTCGATCGAGGTGGTGATCTGGGCCGCGGTCGGCGGGCGCGGCACCATCATCGGGCCGATCATCGGTGCGCTGCTGGTCAACACCGGAAAATCCTGGTTCACCGGCGTGCTGCCTGAACTGTGGCTGTTCGCACTCGGCGGCGTGTTCGTCGCCGTGACGCTGCTCTTGCCGAAAGGCATCATCGGCATGTGGGATAGCCGGCGCGGCAACGCCAAGGCGCTGCGTGCGGCATCGTTGGCCGAGGAGGCCGGCGCCGATGGTGAAATCGCGCCATCCAAAGTCGTGCAGTCGGCGGCCAGAACACCCGGCGAATGGTCCTCGTCCAGCCTCGAACCACAGCCGGCGGAGTAACGAGCGATGCCGAAGTCGAACACCATTCTCTATCTCGACGGCGTTTCGGTTTCCTTCGACGGCTTTCGCGCCATCAACAATCTGTCGCTGGTGCTCGACAAGGGCGAGATGCGCGCCATCATCGGCCCCAACGGCGCCGGCAAGACCACGATGATGGACATCGTCACCGGCAAGACACGGCCCGACGAGGGCGAGGTGTTCTTCGACGGCCAGGTCGATCTCACCTGCCATGACGAGGCCGAGATCGCCATGATGGGCATCGGCCGCAAATTCCAGAAGCCGACGGTTTTCGAAAGCCATACGATCGAGGAAAATTTGATGCTGGCGCTGAAGGGGCCGCGCTCGATCTTTCCGGCGCTGTTCCATCGACGCTCGCCCGCCGAGACGCGGCGGATCGATGACATCCTCGGGACCATCCGGCTCGGCGACAAACGCGACGAGCTCGCCGCCAATCTCAGCCATGGGCAGAAGCAGTGGCTGGAGATCGGCATGCTCCTGGCGCAGGACCCGAAGCTGCTGCTGGTCGACGAGCCGGTCGCCGGCATGACCGACGCCGAAACCGAGGAAACCGCGCGCCTGCTCAAGGAGATCGCCCGCGACCATTCAGTGATCGTCGTCGAGCACGACATGCATTTCGTGCGCGAGCTCGGCGTCAAGGTCACCTGCCTGCATGAGGGCTCGGTGCTTTCCGAAGGCACACTCGATTTCGTATCCGCCGATGAACGCGTCGTCGAAGTCTATCTGGGGAGATGAGCATGGTTTGGCGGGTGCAATTCCATCGCTTCGATCTTGCCTTCCTTCGGTTCTGGAGAAGGCGCTGACATGCTCGAAGTTTCCGATGCCACGCTCCACTACGGCGCCGCCCAGGCGCTGCGCGGCGTGTCGCTGAAGGCGGGCGCCGGCAAGATCACTTGCGTGCTCGGCCGCAATGGCGTCGGCAAGACCAGTTTGATGAGATCGATCGTCGGCCACCACAGGCTGACGAGCGGAAGCGTTGCCTTCGAGGGGAAGGCGCTCGACCGGAGCGCGGCGTATGACCGCGCCCGGTCGGGCATCGCATTCGTGCCGCAGGGCAGGGAGATCTTTCCGCTGCTCAGCGTGCGGGAAAACCTTGAATCGGGATTCTCGCCCCTGAAACGGGCCGACCGCAACGTGCCGGCGCATGTTTTCGAATTGTTTCCGGTGCTCAAGCAGATGCTTGGCCGCCGCGGCGGCGATCTCTCCGGCGGCCAGCAGCAGCAGCTCGCCATCGGCAGGGCGCTGGTGATGCGGCCCAAGCTTCTGGTGCTCGATGAGCCGACGGAAGGTATCCAGCCGTCCGTTATCAAGGACATCGGCCGCGCCATCCGCTATTTGCGCGACCAGGCCGGCATTGCGGTTCTTCTCGTGGAGCAATATCTCGACTTCTGCCGCGAACTCGCCGACGAGGTCAACATCATGGACCGCGGCCAGATCGTCCATACTGGTCCTGCGGAAGATCTCGACCGGGCGGATGTCAGGAAGTTCCTGACGGTGTAAATCCATCTCCTGATGAAAGATTGCTCAATCTTTCTTCAACACCCGCTGGCACGCTCAATACTACATGCTAGTCTTCTGATGGCTTTGTGAGTCGGCCGCTTCCGTATCAGTCTGGTTTGTCGCAGATCGAGGTGGGCGACGGGCAAGTTCCGCGCAAGCATGCGTTCCTAGCATCCTCCCTGCGATCTCTGTCGTTCAACGCGTTTGGGCATACAGGCCAAGGGGCAGCCATGGAACGTTACGTCGAGGACTACCAGAAGCGGCGGCTCACAGAGCGCGTCGACATCATCACAGCCATCAACATTCTGAAGTCCCAGGGCTATGACCACGACGAGCTGATCGAGGAGATCACCAAGGTCTTCTATGTCGACCTCGATGCCTTCAATGAAATTGTCATGGCGGCGTAAAAGCCGCATTCGGCCATTCAACAATGATGGGCACGGCATTGATGCGCTTGGTCAGCTAGCGCGCCGGAATGGAGAGGCGGTGACGCGGTTGCGGCCGCCGCGCTTGGCGGCATAGAGCGCCTTGTCGGCGGCGCTAAGCACCTTGTCGAAGCTCAGGCCCTCTTTGGTGCCGAAAGCAAAGCCGGCGCTGACGGTGCACGTCAGGGGACCGTTCTCGGTGTCGATGCGGCGCGCGGCGAACGAGGTCCGTATCGTCTCGGCCGTGTTTTCCACTGTTTCGGGCAAAGTCCGCTTTAGCACCACCGCGAACTCCTCGCCGCCCATGCGCGCGGCGACATCGGTCGGGCGAAGGTTGCCGGCAAGCTCCTTGGCGAACACTTTCAGCACCTCATCGCCCGTCGCGTGGCCGAACTCGTCATTGATGGCCTTGAAGCTATCGAGGTCGAACACGACCACGGCGGTAAAGGCGCCGACGGGAGAATCGCCAAAGAGGTCGAACAGCGCGCGGCGGTTGAGCAGGCCGGTCAGCTGATCCGTCAGCGCGTTGCGGCGGTGATGCCCCGCCAGACGCCCCTGGTTGAGGGCCAGCGACAAGGCGCCGATGCCGGTCATGCTGGCGATGACGACGATGAGGCTGAGATCCTCGGCCCAGTTCCTTGGCGCATGGCTCATGATCAGCTTGCCGTCCCATGCCAAAACCGTCGCGCAGAGCAGGAAGGACATGGCGGTCGCTGAATAGAGTGCGGCGGCGCCGATGGTAAGCGCTGGGGCCTCGGCGCGGCCCTTCCAGTATTCGGCGGCGGTTGCGAACAGGAGCAGGGCCGCGAACAGGTTCTCGAACATGAAGCCGAGCCCGTCATAGCCGAGAGCCATGGGCGGCAGCGCCACCGCCAGCGAAATGCCGCTGCCGATTAAAATCCTGGAGACCGGCGAGCCGCCGCTTCTGAATTGGTAGGCGGCGCCCAGCATCATGGAGAAGCCGACCAGCAGCAAGGTGAAGGTGGCGATGCCGAGGCCGCGCCTGGGCGCGTCGATATAGGCGTCATAGGTGAAGACCTCGCCCACCACCAGCAAGGCGCTGAGCGCCCAGGTGAGCAGGAACTTGTCGGTGCGGGCGGTGAGCCATGTGCCGAACAGCGTCAGGCTCAGGCAGGCAGCGGAGAAACCGACCGCCAGCAGAAGTGAGTTGTAGTCGAGCGACATGCCCCTCGTTCCTTGCCCGCGACGACCCTGCAGCCTGACGTTGCTGGAGTCATGACGCAAGGAAGTGTCGATAAGGTTACGATCGCGGCGAAAAAGCCAAGCTTGCACGGCGTTAGAGGACTACCGCCGACAGGAGCAGAACCGCACCGACCGCCATCATCAGCAGACCCGGCCAATTCTGTGACACGCCTAGGAAACCGAGGCCGCGCCGGCGTGGCTCAAGCGTCGGGGCCTGCGTTGCGAGATTGGGCATCCGTCGATCCGAAGCTGCAGGTGCCGGATCGCTGAGCCGTCCACGCCTGAGAGCTGCGCCCGCCATATACACAACGCCGGCGACGATGAGAAACGCACCGATAAGGATGACAGCCATCCTTCCTCGCTTTTCTGCTGGTTTTCCCGCGCGGGAACCCGCCACCAAGGCAAAACGACGATGACGCCTTGAGGTTCCGACAGAGGCTGTTGACGCCGGCAATTCATGCAAATGGAAATAGCCGCAGAGGCTTGCCGCTTAGCTGGTTTCTGTCACTCGCTTCATCAGCGCCATGGCGCCGAAGGGCGCGCGCACCTTGCCCTCGGTGATGAAGTAGACGAACACGTCGCGCGGTTGCACCGGCGCGTCGGTAGCAGGGTCGGCGCGCCGCAAATCGGCCGGCTGCTTGCCTTCCGCCCAGACCTTGGCCCGCGCCGCCCATTCATCGAGGCCTTTTGGCGTGTAGCAGTCGGGATTGTCATCCGAGCCGGTCTGCAGCCGCGCATAGATGAAATCGCCGGTGATATCGGCGATATCAGGATATTTTGCGTGATCGGCATAGACGATGGCCGCCTTGTATTTGCGCGCGAGCGCCGGGAATTCCGGCACGATGAAACTGTCGTTGCGAACTTCAAGCGCGTGGCGCAACGCGACACCGTCTTGGCTTTCCGGCAACAACTTCAGAAAAGCCTCGAAATCGTCGGGATCGAATTTCTTTGTCGGCGCGAACTGCCAAAGGATCGGCCCAAGCTTATCGCCGAGCGCGGCGACGCCGGAGCCAAGGAAACGCATCATCGATTCACCGGCTTCGCCCAGCACGCGGCGGTTGGTGACGAAGCGGTTGCCCTTCAGCGAATAGACGAAACCGTCGGGGGCCTCATTGGCCCATTTGACGAAGGTCGGTTCCTTGAAGCTGGAATAGTAGGTGCCGTTGACCTCGATGCTCGGTACCTGCCGGCTGGCGTATTGCAACTGCTTGGCCTTGGGGAGTTTTTCCGGGTAGAAGGACGTGTCCCACGGCTCGAAGGTCCAGCCGCCCATGCCGGCGCGGATCGTTCCCGATTTGCTCATTGTCGTCCTCCCGTTTCAGAAATCTGGCCGCGTTCAGAAAAATCAGGCCGCCGTGACCTCGTCGACCGGCTTGGCCATGTCGACGAGCACCCATCCTGGCCGATAGGGATTGGGCCGGCGACCCGTTTCGCGATAGCCGTAGGCCAAATAGAGCGCGATGTTGCGCTCCATTTTCGCATTGGTGTAGAGCCGCACCTCCGGCACGCCCCACAGGCGCGCCTGCTGATCCGCATGTTTCAACAATGCGATGCCGAAGCCCTTGCCCTGAAATCCTGGCGCCACCGCGACGGAGAAGATCATCGCGTGGTCTTCGTGCCGCTCCAGGACGATCAGCCCGGCCAGGTCGCCGCCGCTCTCCAGCAGCCAGGCCTCGCCGCGTTCGATGCGCGGCGCATAGTCTTCGGTGACCGGGATCGGCGGCGCGCCCAACAGCGCGGTGTAGGGCGCGTAGGCATCCGTGGTCAGAGTCATGACGGCGGTGACATCCGGGGCGAGGGCTTTCCTGATCTTCATTCCGGAGATTCCCAACGCCAGCCCGCCATCACTCCGCTGCTTCGCGCTTGCCTCCGGGGCGTCGCTCCAGCAATTCCTTGAGGAATTGGCCGGTGTAGCTGCGTTTTTCGCGCACGATCGCTTCCGGCGTGCCGGAGGCGACCAGCTCGCCGCCGCCATCGCCACCCTCGGGGCCGAGATCGAGCACCCAGTCGGCGGTCTTGATCACTTCGAGATTGTGCTCGATCACCACCACCGTGTTGCCCTGGTCGACCAGTTCGTGCAGCACTTCCAGCAGCTTGGCGACATCGTGAAAGTGCAGGCCAGTGGTCGGCTCGTCCAGGATATAGAGCGTCTTGCCGGTCGCCTTGCGCGACAGCTCCTTGGCGAGTTTTATCCGCTGCGCCTCGCCGCCCGACAGCGTCGTCGCCTGCTGGCCGATATGGATGTAGCCGAGGCCGACCTGCTTCAGCGTGTCGAGCTTGTCGCGCACGCCGGGCACGGCGGCGAAAAAATCGACGCCTTCCTCGACCGTCATGTCGAGCACGTCGGCGATCGACTTGCCCTTGAACAGCACGTCGAGCGTCTCTCTGTTATAGCGCTTGCCGTGGCAGACGTCGCAGGTGACGTAGACGTCGGGCAGGAAGTGCATCTCGATCTTGATAACGCCGTCGCCCTGGCAGGCCTCGCAGCGGCCGCCCTTGACGTTGAAGGAGAAGCGGCCCGGCTGGTAGCCGCGCGCCTTGGCCTCGGGCAGGCCCGCGAACCAATCGCGGATCGGCGTGAAGGCGCCGGTATAGGTGGCGGGGTTGGAGCGCGGGGTGCGTCCGATCGGCGACTGATCGATGTCGATGACCTTGTCGAGGAACTCCAAGCCCTCGATGCGGTCGTGCTCGGCCGGATGCTCGCGCGAGCCCATGATGCGGCGCGAGGCCGCCTTGAAAAGCGTTTCGATCAGGAAGGTCGATTTGCCGCCGCCCGATACGCCGGTGACGGCGGTGAAGGTGCCGAGCGGAATTTCGGCGGTGACGTTCTTCAGATTGTTGCCGCGCGCGCCGACGACTTTCAGGCGGCGGTTCTTCTTCGCCTCGCGGCGAACCGCTGGTGTCGCCACTTCGAGCTCGCCCGAAAGGTATTTGCCGGTGATCGAATTCGGGTTGGCCATCACCTGCTGAGGCGTGCCCTGGGCAATGATTTCGCCGCCATGGATGCCGGCGGCCGGGCCGATGTCGACGACGTAGTCGGCATGCAGGATGGCGTCCTCGTCATGCTCGACCACGATGACCGTGTTGCCGATGTCGCGCAGGTGCTTGAGCGTGTCGAGCAGGCGCGCATTATCGCGCTGGTGCAGGCCGATCGACGGTTCGTCCAGCACGTAGAGCACGCCGGTGAGGCCGGAGCCGATCTGCGATGCCAGCCGGATGCGCTGGCTCTCGCCGCCCGACAGCGTGCCGGAATTGCGCGACAAAGTGAGATAATCGAGGCCGACGTCGTTGAGGAAGCGCAGCCGCTCGCGGATTTCCTTGAGCACGCGCACGGCGATCTCGTTCTGCTTGTCGTTGAGCTGCGCCGGCAGGTCGGTGAACCACTGGTCGGCCTTGCGGATCGACTGTTCGGTCACTTCGCCGATGTGCTTGCCGGCGATCTTCACCGCCAGCGCTTCCGGCTTCAGCCTGTAGCCACGACAGGCCGGGCAGGGGGTGGCCGACATGAAGCGCTCGATCTCCTCGCGCATCCAGGCGGATTCGGTCTCTTTCCAGCGCCGCTCGAGGTTGGGGATGACGCCCTCGAAGGTCTTGGTCGTCTTGTAGGAGCGCAGGCCGTCATCATACTGGAAGGTGATCTCGCGCTCGCCGGTGCCGCGCAGGATGGCTTCCTGGGCTTCCCTGCTCAAATCCTTGAACTTGTCGCCGAGCTTGAAGCCGTAAGCCTTGCCGAGCGCCTCCAGCGTCTGCACGTAGTAGGGCGAAGTCGATTTCGCCCATGGGCTGACGGCGCCATCGCGCAGCGAGACGTTCTCGTCGGGAACGACCAGATTGGGATCGATGGCGCGCTGGCTGCCCAGCCCGTCGCAGGTCGGGCAGGCGCCGAACGGGTTGTTGAACGAGAACAGCCTGGGCTCGATCTCGGGAATGGTGAAACCGGAGACCGGACAGGCGAATTTTTCCGAGAACAGGATGCGCTCATGCGTCTCGTTCTTCGATTTGTTGACCGAATCCTCGCCCGTCTGACTGGCATCGAGCGGCTTGTCGGCGAACTCCGCCACCGCCAGCCCCTCCGCGAGCTTCAGCGCGGTCTCCATGGAATCGGCAAGGCGCGTTGCGAGGTCGCCACGCACGACGATGCGGTCCACGACCACGTCGATGTCGTGCTTGTATTTCTTGTCGAGTGGCGGCACATCAGCGATCTCATAGAAGACGCCGTCGACCTTGACGCGCTGAAATCCCTTTTTCTGCAGCTCGAGCAATTCCTTGCGGTACTCGCCTTTGCGGCCGCGCACGATCGGCGCCAGGATGAACAGGCGCGTGCCTTCCTCGACCGCCAGCACGCGATCGACCATCTGCGACACCGTCTGGCTCTCGATCGGCAGTCCGGTGGCGGGCGAATAGGGTACGCCGACACGCGCGAACAGAAGCCGCATGTAGTCGTATATCTCGGTGACGGTGCCGACCGTCGAGCGCGGGTTCTTCGAAGTGGTCTTCTGCTCGATGGAGATGGCCGGCGAAAGGCCGTCGATCTGGTCGACATCCGGCTTCTGCATCATTTCGAGGAATTGCCGCGCATAGGCCGACAGGCTCTCGACATAGCGGCGCTGGCCTTCGGCATAGATGGTGTCGAAGGCAAGCGACGATTTGCCGGAGCCCGACAGGCCCGTCATGACGATCAGGCTGTCACGCGGCAGGTCGAGATCGACATTCTTCAGATTGTGTTCGCGCGCCCCGCGAATGGAAAGATATTTATGGTCGGCCATTGCCGGTCGCCGCCTCAGATCTGGAATTTGTGGGATCGGCGGGTTTTCCCCGGCCGTCCCCTATGTAGGTATTTTTGCCGCCGCGTCGAGAGACGCCACAATTCTCGACCAAGTCGTTTAACCGTCTTTCGCACGAACGGGCAAGCGGAAAGAACAAAGACCGAACACGCTCCTGACAAAAGCGGTGGAGCAGGCGGCGTGGTTCCCATCAGGGGATATCTCGCTCGATCACATTTTTTCCGATCGGACATCGAGCGGTTGACGTCCCTGGCTGAGGGGAGCAGACTCCACACGTCAATGAAGCCGGCTGTCTTTCGATGGCCTCGCCGCCCAAAGGCGGTCTGCGAGACGCCGCGGGCTATTGCGATCAGTGCTTCTGACGACGATTGTCGCAATGGACACAGGAGTGGAGCATGACGCCACCGGACAGTCCCTTGAGGCTCCAGCAGTGACTGGAGCCGCGGCAGGCATGAATGCCAGGGAGACGCGAGCGCCTTCCGACGTGACCCTGCCGGATGCACCAAAATCAGAGACTACTGGTCGGATCGTCGGCTGAACGCCGCGAAGCGTCCGAAATCGAAAGCCGGTAAAACATTCCCGGCGAAAGATTGGATTATAGATCCAGAAAAGCCCCGTCCGTTTGCTAAAAGCACGGCGGGGCTGCTCTTTTGGGGGAACGCGCAGGTACTGACGGCCCCGACATGTCAGCTACCGCGGCGGTTTGATCCCGCCGGCGCCGACATCGACCGTGATGCTGCCGGAAATCCTGACATCGGTATCGCCGATCTTGAACCGGCCGTTGCCGTTGGCGGGGAAGGCGTCATCGGGTTCGGGCTGCGGGGCCGGCTTGGCGATGCGATAATCGCCGGCCACACCGGGCAGGCTGCCTTTCTGGCTGTCGTTGGCAAAGGCGCCGCCGGCCAGCATGAGCGCACCGGCGAAAATAGTGACGGCAAGACGCCAAGGTTGGAATAAGCGGCTGTCGATCATCGGCCGGTTATAGCGCCGCCCCGCCGAGGTGGCCAGACCGGCGGTCATCAAATCGCCGGACGGCGGGGCCGTCGCAATTCATCGTGCTTGTGCCGGTCACGCCGCCTTTTTGCGGGTATCGTAGACATGATCGACGAGACCCCATGCCTTCGCTTCCTCGGCGGTCATGAAATAGTCCCGGTCGAGCGTGCGCTCGACCTCTTCATAGGTGCGGCCGCAATGGCGCGCATAGAGCTCGGTCATCTGCCGCTTGGTGCGCAGAATGCCTTCGGCGTGACGCTGGATGTCCGATGCCTGACCCTGGAAGCCGCCAAGCGGCTGGTGCAGGACGAGGCTGGCGTTGGGCAGCGCGATGCGCCGTCCCGGCGTGCCAGCCATCAGCAGGAACGAAGCCATCGAGGCGGCAAAGCCCATGCACACCGTCGACACCGGACAGCTGACATATTGCATCGTGTCGTAGATGGCGAAGCCGCTGGTCACCACGCCGCCAGGCGAGTTGATGTAAAGCGAGATCTCCTTGTCGGGATTATCCGATTCCAGCGACAGAAGCTGGGCGCAGACCAGCGCCGACATGCCGTCGTTGATCTCGCCGTTGATAAAGACGATGCGCTCGCGCAGCAGCCGCGAGAAAATGTCGAAGGCGCGCTCGCCGCGGCTCGATTGCTCGATCACCATCGGCACCAGATTGGCAAAACCGGTCATCGTCTCTCTCCGTTTCTCATGTGTCGGCCACTCAAGCGGCGCGCTGCAGAAGGCAAAATGAATTGGCGGCGGCCGTACGGCCGGAGGCGCTCGCAGCGAATGAAAGCCGGCAGCCGACACCTGCCATGGTCACCATGGGCCTGGCGGCGGATGTCGCCACACGGGCAAAGCCTTCATGGATAATATGCAGATGCGTGCCGCCCGAAACGGTGGGGGCGAGCGTGAAGGTGACGATGCTGTCGAGCGGGTTCCGTTCCTCGTCGGGCCGCGGCTGTTCCCGCCAGGAATAGCGAAGCCTTTTTCCGGGCTCGGCATCGAGGATCTCGCATTCGATCGGCGCATCCGGCCCGGCAAAGGCGAAATTGCTGCCGATCTCAGGATTGATGTCGTTGGGCATCATCCAGGCCGCAAGCAATTCGGGCACGGTCAGCGCCCGCCATACCTTTTCCGGCGGCTCGGGGAGATCGCACTCGAACTCGATCGCGTCGGGGGCGGTCCGCGCAGGGCTTTCGTCGGTCACTGGTGCGTGCGTCATTGGTCCATGTCCTTGAGAACCGTCCTCAGTTTTTCGATGCGCTCGGGCCAGAACGTCCGGTAGCGTTCGATCCAGCCAAGCAGCGGGTCGAGCCCTTGCGGATCGGCGCGGTAATAGGCGTTGCGGCCCGCCCGCCGCTCGACCACCAGGCCTGCGCCGCGCAGCACCGCCAGGTGCTGCGACACAGCCGGCTGCGATACCGTCATGCCGGTGCGCAGCTGCGACACCGTCATCTCGCTGGTGGCGAGGCGTTCATAGACGGCGCGTCGGGTGGGGTCGGCCAGCGCCCGAAAAATTTCCGCTTCGATCATGACAAAAGCATAAGTCGATACTTATCGGTTTGGCAAGCGGTCTTTTGCGGCCCATATGAAAGGAAGCTGGTGGCTCCTGCATTGCTGCCAATCCTTGACAATGAGCGGCGATGCATATAGGAACGAAAAGAGAACAAAAACCTTGTGGGAAAAGGCAGCCACAGCAGGCAACAGGTGTGCGCAACCTGTAAGGTGCTGCGACAAAAATTTGTTTCGGACGAGCGCGGAGAAGTATCATGGCGGGTAGCGTCAACAAGGTCATTCTGGTCGGCAATCTCGGAGCGGATCCGGAGATCCGCCGCCTGAATTCGGGCGAGCCGGTCGTCAACATCCGCATCGCAACATCGGAAAGCTGGCGCGACAAGAATTCCGGCGAGCGCAAGGAAAAGACCGAGTGGCACAATGTCGTCATCTTCAATGAGGGCATCGCCAAGGTTGCCGAGCAGTATCTGAAGAAGGGCATGAAGGTTTATGTCGAGGGCCAGTTGCAGACACGCAAATGGCAAGACCAGACCGGTGCCGACAAATACACGACGGAAGTCGTGCTGCAGAGATTCCGCGGCGAGCTGCAGATGCTGGACGCGCGCGGCCAGGGTGAGGGCGGCCAGGTCGGGGGTTATTCCGGCGGCGGCAGCCGTGGTTCCGATTTCGGCCAGTCCGGCCCGAACGAAGGCTTCAATCGTGGCGGCGGCGCTCCCAAGGGCGGCGGCGGTTCGTCGCGCGAGCTGGACGACGAAATTCCGTTCTGAGCATCGACACGGCGTGACGGGCATTTGAGGAGAGGGCGCGATGTCGCTCGGACCGCTCCTATCGGCACGTCCTCCGATCCCATGGCATGCGCTCGCGGCCTTTGCCGCGCTGGCGATAGGCGGCGTGCAGCTGGCGCTGCCGAAAGGCACGCTGCGCCACCGCGCGATGGGCTATCTCTGGGCGGCGCTGATGCTGGCCGTCGCCATCTCGAGTTTCTGGATCCAGCAGATACGGCTCATTGGCCCTTTCAGCCCGATCCATCTCTTGTCGATCCTGGTGCTGGTCACGGTGCCGCTGGCGGTCTGGCATGCACGCAATCACCGCGTCGCCAAGCACCGCAAGGCGATGATTGCGTTGTATATCTTTGCACTGGTGGGTGCCGGTGTCTTTACGCTGGTGCCCGGCAGAATCTTGCACGACGTGGTCTTCGGCGTCGCGCAAGCCAGACCGTGATCCCGAGTGGAAGGAATATCAGTTGAAAGCACGCATCAAATGGGTCGAGGAACGCACCTTCGTCGGCGAGTCCGGCACAGGCCATAAGGTCGTACTGGGGACCGCGTTCGGCCCTGAAGGGAGAACGCCGGGGCCGAGCCCGATGGAACTGGTGCTGATCGGCACCGGCGGCTGCTCGGCCTATGATGTCGTCCATATCCTCGAAAAGGGGCGCGAGGCGATCGAGGACTGTGTGGTCGAGCTCGATTCCGACCGAGCCGAGACCGATCCCAAGGTGTTCACCCGCATTCATATGCATTTCATCGTCAAGGGCAGGGCGCTGTCGCCCGACAAGGTGAAGCGGGCGATCGATCTCTCGATCGAAAAATACTGTTCGGCTTCGGCCATGATGTCCAAGACCGCCGCCATTACCCACGATTTCGAAATTATCGACACGACGGCAAAATAAGCGGCCTATGAGGCCATCAGCGCCTTGATGCCGTCAGCCACGAACTGGACGGCAAGTGCCGCCAGGATAACGCCGAGCAGGCGGGTCAGGATCGAACGGCCGGTCTGGCCGAGGATGCGGTCTATGCGCTCCGACAGCACGAACACGAGATAGGTGATGGCGAGGCAGACGAAGATGATGCCGACCAGTGCCGCCTGGGCGCCAAAGCCCTGAAACGAGCCGGAGAGCAGCACAGTCGCCGAAATCGCGCCGGGGCCGGCGATCAGCGGGATCGCCAGCGGGAAAGCGGCGATGTTGTGGATCATGTCCTTGGTGATGGCCACGTCGCCGATCTTCTCCTTACGGTCCTGCCGGCGCTCGAACACCATTTCAAAAGCGATGAAGAAGAGCAAAAAGCCGCCGGCGACACGGAAGGCCGGCAGCGTGATGCCGAACACCGACAGGATCGAGGCGCCGGCAACGGCGAACAGCGCCATCACCAGGAAGCCGATGACCGAAGCGCGGACCGAGACCTGCTGGCGCTCCTCGCGGTTCATGCCGCGCGTTATCGCCAGAAACAGCGGCGCCAGCCCGGGCGGGTCGATGGTCACCAGAATGGTGACGAAGGCGTTGAACAGGCTGTCGAAACTCGGCATCTCTCACCCCTCCCGCCGGGCCGAGCCCGCATCCCGACATTGGTAGAGCAAAGCAGGGACGGAGGAAACCGGCTGGGGAGAGGCGGCTCGCGAACTCTGCGAAAGCCGGCTGGGCCGAGGGAGACGCGAAAGAACGCAGGGAGTGCCTGAGTTTGCGTCGCGGGCTTGCTTGATCAGGTACGGCCAGAGCGCCGCGCCAGGAACTCCACTTCGAGCCGCCATGTCGCGCCATTGTCGTGCGAGCGCTCGCCGAGCCAGCGGAAGGAATTTTCGGTTATTCGTGAAAAGCTCCAACGTACGGAGGAACCGGTGCCGTCGGCGCCCACTTGGACAATCGTGTCGCCTTCGGCGCGACCGAGTTGGCGGCTGTAATACTGGTTGCGCGGATCGCTCCAGAAAATATGCCAGGCATTTGCGCCGGGATCGTAGACGCGCAAGGTCGTGCCATAAAAGGTCCATTTGCCGAGAGAAGGCGAGGGGCCGGCATCGCGCGCGGGCAGGATCCAGACGTCCTGAATCGCGCGGCCTTCCAGCACCCAGCCGAAATGCACCTCGCCGCGTCCGGTCAGCACGGTGCCGTCCTCGAGATGACGGCTGGCATCGAAAGTCCAGGCGCCGACGAAGCGGCCGTAGAGATCCAAATTCTCGGCAAAGCCGGGGGCTGGCCCGTCGCTGTGCAGGGCTTCGGTAAAAGTGGGCTGGTTGGTCATGGCTGGTGCCTTCATGCTGTCAGGAGGCCGCAAGCGATAGGCCGGGGCAGGGTTCTGCGCTTGGGAAAAATTGCTATCTTTCAGGCTATGACGACGAGCCACAGGATCATTGCCTCGGGGCCAGGCTGGCAGGTGTCGGACGTGGTGTGCACGGCCGGCGCCGGCGACCGGCCGTTCGAGGAGGAGCACCGGACATTCTGCGTCGCCGCGGTGACCAGCGGCACCTTCCGCTATCGCGCCAGCCAGGGTACCGCGATGCTCGCGCCAGGCGCGATGCTGCTCGGTAATCCCGGCACATGCTACGAATGCGGCCACGAGCACGGCGCCGGTGACCGCTGCCTCTCCTTCCATTTTGCTCCGGCCTATATGGAACGGATCGTGGAGGACGTACCGGGCGCCAGAATGCTGGCCTTCAAGACGCCGCGCTTGCCGCCCCTGCCGGCGCTGATGCCGCTGCTGGCCGAAGCGGAGGCCGCGCGCGATGTGGGCGAAACCGCTGCTTTCGAGGAACTCGGCTTGCGCATTGCCAGCGCAGCAGTCGCCGCAAGCTCAGGGCGCACCAAGATGGCGCGGACACCCAGCGGCCGCGACCAAAAACGGGTCGCGGAGGCGGTTCGGCGTATCGAGATCGATGCCGATCAGCCGCTTTCGCTGGCCGTGCTGGCCCGGGAGACGGCGACCAGTCCGTATCATTTCCTGCGCACATTCCGGCAGATTGCCGGAATGACCCCCTACCGGTTTCTGCTGAGGACCAGGCTGCACCGGGCAGCAGTGCGGCTCCACGCTTCGGACAAGGCGATCTCGACGATCGCCTTCGAGGCGGGCTTCAACGACCTGTCAACTTTCAATCGCCGCTTCCGGCGCGAAATGGGCGAGACGCCCGGCAGCTATCGCGCCCGCCGCGCAGGCCGCCGCTAACACGAGATGGCGGGCCTTTGCGTCGACGGCTCCGAAAAGCACATCGGCCATATCGTCGCAATCACCGGTATCCTTTTGAAATCACCGCCAAAATCGACACTGGAAAAGTGCCGTCGACATTGGAGTTTCGGCCCGGCTTCCTATATATACGGCAAGTGATTCCTGTTTAGATTGTGATCCGATTTGACCGACCAAAAAACACCGCGCGGCGCCGACGGCGGCCCCACCGGCATCGAGCCGATTTCGATCATCGAGGAGATGCAGCGATCCTATCTCGATTACGCCATGAGCGTGATCGTCAGCCGCGCGCTGCCCGACGTGCGCGACGGCCTGAAGCCGGTGCATCGCCGCATTCTCTTCGCCGCGCATGAGAGCGGCTATCACTGGAACCGCAAATATGTGAAGTCGGCGCGCCCGGTCGCCGACGTGATGGGTAAATACCATCCGCATGGCGACGCCTCTATCTATGACGCCCTGGTGCGCATGGCGCAGGACTGGTCGCTGCGCGTGCCGCTCATCGACGGGCAAGGCAATTTCGGCTCGATCGACGGCGATCCGCCGGCGGCCATGCGCTACACCGAGTCGCGGCTGACCAAGGTCGCGCATGAACTGCTGGAGGATATCGACAAGGATACGGTCGATTTCCAGGACACTTACGATGCTTCCGGCAGCGAGCCGAAGGTCCTGCCGGCGCGCTTTCCCAATCTGCTGGTCAATGGCTCGGGCGGCATCGCCGTCGGCATGGCCACCAACATCCCGCCGCACAATCTGGGCGAAGTCTGCAACGCCGCGATCGCGATCATCGACAATCCGGCCATCGACCTGCCGGCGCTGATGGAAATCATTCCGGGGCCGGATTTCCCGACCGGCGGCATCGTGCTCGGCCGCTCCGGCATCTACAGCGCCTATTCGACCGGCCGCGGCTCCATCGTCATGCGCGGTAAGGTCAACATCGAGGCCCGCGGCAATGACCGCGAATCGATCATCATCACCGAAGTTCCCTACCAGGTGAACAAGTCGTCGATGATCGAGAAGATGGCCGAACTGGTGCGCGACAAGCGCATCGAGGGCATTTCCGACATTCGCGACGAGAGCGACCGCCAGGGCTATCGGGTCGTCGTCGAGCTGAAGCGCGACGCCGTGGCCGACGTCATCCTCAACCAGCTCTATCGCTTCACGCCGCTGCAAACCTCTTTCGGCGCCAACATGGTGGCGCTCAATGGCGGCAAGCCCGAACTGCTGACGCTGACCGATATGCTGAGGGCATTCGTGTCCTTCCGCGAGGAGGTGGTTACCCGGCGCACGAAGTTCCTGCTGCGCAAGGCGCGCGACCGGGCCCACGTGCTGGTCGGCCTCGCAATCGCCGTCGCCAACATCGATGAAGTGATAAAGCTGATCCGCACCGCGCCGGACCCGCAGACGGCGCGCGAGCAGTTGATGGAGCGGCGCTGGCCGTCCGGCGACGTCGAATCTCTGATCCTCCTGATCGACGACCCGCGCCACCGCATCAACGAGGACGGCACCTACAATCTGTCCGAGGAACAGGCGCGCGCGATCCTGGAGTTGCGCCTGCAGCGCCTGACGGCTCTCGGCCGCGACGAAATCGCCGACGAGTTGAACACGATCGGCGCCGAGATCGTCGACTATCTCGATATCCTTTCGTCCCGCGCCCGCGTCCAGCAGATCGTCAAGGACGAGCTCGCGGCCGTGCGCGACGAATTCGGCACGCCGCGCCGCACCGAGCTGAGCGAAGGCGGCGCGGACATGGAAGACGAGGACCTGATCCAGCGCGAGGACATGGTCGTGACGGTGAGCCATTCCGGCTACATCAAGCGCGTGCCGTTGTCGCTCTACCGGGCGCAACGCCGCGGCGGCAAGGGTCGCTCGGGCATGTCGACCAAGGAAGAGGATTTCGTCACCCGCCTGTTCGTGGCCAATACGCACACGCCGGTGCTGTTCTTCTCCTCGCGCGGCATCGTCTATAAGGAGAAGGTCTGGCGCCTGCCGATCGGGAATCCGCAGTCGCGCGGCAAGGCGTTGATCAACATGCTGCCGCTGGAGCAGGGCGAGCGCATCACCACCATCATGCCGCTGCCGGAGGATGAGACGAGCTGGGGCGAGCTCGACGTGATGTTCGCCACCACGCGCGGCACGGTGCGCCGCAACAAGCTTTCCGACTTCGTCCAGGTCAACCGCAACGGCAAGATCGCCATGAAGCTGGAGGAGGAGGGCGACGAGATCCTCGGCGTCGAGACCTGCACCGACAGTGACGACGTGCTTCTGACCGCCAGCTCCGGCCAGTGCATCCGCTTTTCCGTCGGCGACGTGCGCGTCTTCCAGAGCCGCAACTCGGTCGGCGTGCGCGGCATCGCCATGGCCGAAACGGACCGCGTCATTTCGATGGCCGTCATCGAGCATGTCGATGCGCCGCCGGCCGAACGCGCCGCCTATCTGAAGCGCGTGGTGGCCGAACGGCGCCTGGCCGCCGGCATCCCGGCAGGCGAGGAGGAAGAGATCGCGTTGACCAACGAAGAGGTCGGCGAGGAGGCGGAGCTGTCGGACGAGCGCTATGAGTTCCTCAAGGCGCATGAGCAGTTCGTGCTGACGGTGACGGAATACGGCTACGGCAAGCGCTCATCGTCCTATGATTTCCGTCTGACCGGACGCGGCGGCAAGGGCATTCGGGCCACCGACGTGTCGAAGACGGCCGAGATCGGCAGGCTGGTGGCAACCTTCCCGGTCGGCAATGACGACCAGATCATGCTGGTGTCCGACGGCGGTACCGTTATCCGGGTGCCGGTCAATGGCATCCGCTTCGCCAGCCGCGCCACCAAGGGCGTGACCATTTTCAACACGGCGGAAGGCGAGAAGGTGGTTTCGGTCGAGCGGATTTCCGAGCCGCAATCGGACGAGGAAGAAATCGTCGAGGTTGGTGCCGAGATCGATCCGGCGGCCGATGCCGGCCCGGATGATGCGCAATAAGTCTGGCTTGGACAGACATGGCAACGCCGGCCAATCGGCCGGCGCGTCGCAACAAATTCAGGCTAGTTCAATAGTGACGGTGAGGCTTGCGGGGGCCGAACCCTTCGAAGCGTTTGGCGTTGGTCTTGATGCGGACGCGCTGGGCCTCCTGATGCAGCCCGAATACAGTGGCGATCAGCATGGCGACGGTCATTGCAGTGGCGAGCATGTAGATCAGCATGTGCGTGTTCTCCTGCGCTCTACAACGCTTACATGGGACTTTGGTTTCATCTTCTTAAAGGGGCAAGGTAGTGAACGCTGCGTGAAGCGTTCGTGATCGGCGCATTCATCTGTCGTTCATCCCTGCAAAAAGGTTCAAGGGGATCGCATCAATGAGATTTGCCTTCCGTCCGCGCGCCCGTTAGAAGCACCGGCATGAACGAACGAATTGCCCTTTATGCCGGCTCCTTCGACCCGTTGACGAACGGCCATCTCGACGTGCTGAAGGCGTCGCTGGCCGTGGCCGACATTGTCTATGCGGCGATCGGTATCCATCCCGGCAAGAAGCCGCTATTTTCCTTCGAGGAACGGGTCGAACTGATCGAGGCCGCGACCAAGGCCGAATTTGGCCGCGACGGCACGCGCATCAAGGTGGTCGCCTTCGACGGGCTGGTCATCGATGCGGCCAGGAAACAGGGGGCCTCGATCATGATCCGCGGCCTGCGCGACGGCACCGATCTCGACTACGAGATGCAGATGGCCGGCATGAACGAAACCATGGCGCCTGAGCTGCAGACGGTTTTTCTGCCCGCCAGCCCCTCGGTGCGCACCATTACCGCCACACTTGTGCGCCAGATTGCCTCGATGGGCGGCGACATCCGCCCCTTCGTGCCGGCCGCGGTCGCCGGTGCACTCGCCGCCAAATTCACAAAATAGGGTTCTCGGAGAAGACCATGCAGCTGAAAAAGCTCGCCTCGTTCCTCGTCGTGCTTGCCGGTCTCGTGACAGCATCGGCCTCGGCCTATGCCGCCGACCCGGAAAACACCATGATCATCACCCTGAAGGACGGCGATGTAACCATCGCGCTGCGTCCCGATCTCGCGCCCAAGCATGTCGCGCAGATCAAGAAGCTGGTGCGTGAGCATGCCTATGACAACGTCGCCTTCCACCGCGTCATCGACGGCTTCATGGCGCAGACCGGCGACGTCAAATTCGGCAACATGAACAAAGGCTTCAACGCCCAGGCTGTCGGTACCGGCGGCTCCGACCTGCCGGACCTGCCGGCGGAATTCTCGCAGACCGAGCACTACAAGCGCGGCGTGGTCGGCATGGCACGCTCGCAGGATCCGAATTCGGCAAACTCGCAGTTCTTTATCATGTTCGCGCCGGCGCCGCCGCTCGACGGCCAGTACACGATCGTGGGCAATGTCGTCAGCGGCATGGAACTGGTGGACCACATCAAGAAGGGCGACGAGGCCGACAACGGCACGGTCACCGATCCCGACCGGATGATCAAGGTGCGCATCGCCGCCGACAAATAGTTTTGTTTTTTGAAAAGGATATCAGACATGGCCGACATCAAGGATCGCGAAAACGCGCTCATCATGGAAACGACCAAGGGCAAGGTCGTCATCGAAATGCTTCCCGACCTGGCGCCCGGCCATGTCGCCCGCATCAAGGAACTGGCCCGCGAAGGTGCCTATGACGGCGTGGTCTTCCACCGCGTCATCGAGGGCTTCATGGCGCAAACCGGCGACGTCAAGTTCGGCAATTCGAGCAAGCCCTCTTTCGCGCCTTCTCGCGCTGGCATGGGCGGTTCCGACAAGCCGGATCTCAAGGCCGAATTCTCCAATGCCAACCACGGCCGCGGCACCTGCTCGATGGCGCGCTCGCAGAATCCGAACTCGGCCAATTCGCAGTTCTTCATCTGCTTCGACGATGCAGCCTTCCTCAATCGCCAGTACACGGTCTGGGGCCAGGTCATCGAAGGCATGGACAATGTCGACAAGATCAAGCGCGGCGAGCCGGTGCAGGATCCCGACAAGATCGTGTCGCTGAAGGTCGCGGCCGACGTCAAGTAAGGCGACAGGACAATGATGGGCGTCGTCTGGTCGCTTCTCGGCATCCTGTCCGGCGCCTTCATTGCCATTCAGGCGCCGATCAATTCGCAGTTGGCGCGCGGCCTGGGGCTCCCGGTCGCGGCTGCCGCGTTTTCGTTCCTGTCGGGCGCCATCGTGCTCGGCATCATTGCCGTCGCGGTGGTGAGGCTGCAAGGCATCTCGCTCGACTGGAAGGCGCCCGCGCCGTGGCTGTTCATCGCCGGCGGCATGCTGGGCGGCTTCTACGTCACACTGTCCACCATCCTGACGCCACGCATCGGCGCCGCCGCGCTGATGGCGTTCCTGGTGGCGGGCCAGTTGCTGGCGGGCATGCTGATCGACCGCGTCGGATTCCTCGGCGTCGCGGTTCGCGAAATCTCGCTCGGCCGCGTGGCCGGCGCGGTGCTGCTTCTGGCCGGGGCGTTGCTTATCAGGCTCTTCTGATGCGTGTCGATCTGTTCGATTTCGACCTTCCGGAAGAGCGTATCGCGCTTCGCCCGGCAGAGCCGCGAGACAGCGCAAAGATGCTGGTGGTCAGGCCGGGCGAGGGGTTTTCGGACCGGGCGGTCCGCGAGCTGCCTTCCCTGCTCCAGGCTGGTGACGTGCTGGTCTTCAACGACACCAAGGTCATCCCGGCGCAACTCAAAGGTATCAGGCGGCGCGGCGAGGCGGCGGCGCAGGTCGAAGCCACATTGCACATGCGGATGGCGCCGGACCGTTGGCTGGCCTTCATGCGGCCGGGCAAGCGCGTTGCCGTCGGCGACCGCATCCATTTCGGCCATGACGGCAATTCGTGCTTCCTCGGCCAGCTTGACGCCACGGTGATCGAAAAGGGCGAGGCGGGCGAGGCGCTGCTCGGCTTCGACCTGTCGGGCCCTTTCCTCGACGAGGCGCTGCATGCGGTCGGCCACATCCCACTGCCGCCCTATATCGCCTCGAAGCGCGACGACGACGAGCGCGACCGGGCCGACTACCAGACCATCTATGCCCGGGAGGAAGGCGCCGTCGCAGCACCCACGGCGGGCCTGCATTTCACGCCGGAGCTGTTTGCGGCGCTCGACGCCAAGGGCATCGAGCGCCGCTTCGTCACCTTGCATGTCGGCGCCGGCACGTTCCTGCCGGTGAAGGCGGACGACACCGCCGACCACAAGATGCATGCGGAGATCGGCTCGGTCAGCGAGGCAACTGCCGACG
Source organism: Mesorhizobium sp. B2-8-1 (assembly GCF_006440955.1). Lineage (NCBI taxonomy): Bacteria > Pseudomonadati > Pseudomonadota > Alphaproteobacteria > Hyphomicrobiales > Phyllobacteriaceae > Mesorhizobium > Mesorhizobium sp. B2-8-1. The sequence goes on from NZ_VFTX01000005.1 coordinate 91,277, forward strand.
CATTGAATGCGGCAAAGGCGAGGGGCGGGCGCGTCATTGCCGTCGGTACGACCTCGCTGCGCCTGCTGGAAAGCGCCGCGCGAGAGGATGGCGTGCTGGCTGCATGGTCCGGCCCGACCGACATCTTTATCACGCCCGGCTATCGTTTTCGCACCGCCGACATGCTGACGACCAATTTCCATCTGCCGCGTTCGACGCTGTTCATGCTGGTTTCGGCTTTCAGCGGCCTCGATACGATGCGCGCCGCCTATGCGCATGCCATTGAGCACGATTACAGATTCTACTCCTACGGAGATGCAAGCCTGCTGTATCGAGCGGAGATGAGCGATGGACGATGACCTCGACAGGCTGGACCGCGACAGTTTGATCGCCGAAGTCAAAAAATTGCGCGCCGGCATTCGCCAGCATCGCGATGCATCGGGGCACGATCTTTGCTGGCATCATCCCGATTTGTGGGACCTGCTGCCCGAGAAGATCGATCCGGCAATCGCCGTGCCGCCCTGGCCAAAATTCATGCGCGGCTGCATCCACTATCGCCAGTCGCTGGACGAACAGGCTCCGGGCGCACCGGCACACGACAAGGAATTCAATGGCTGAGACGTTCACCTTCAAGGTGCTGGCGACCGAAGGCAAGGCGCGGCGCGGCTTGATCAGCATGCCGCGCGGCGAAATCCGCACGCCTGCCTTCATGCCGGTCGGCACCGGCGGCACGGTCAAGACGATGTACATGGATCAGGTGCGCGGCGTCGGCGCCGATATCATCCTGGGCAATACCTACCATCTGATGCTGCGGCCCGGCGCCGAACGCGTGGCGAAGCTTGGCGGCCTGCACGAATTCGCCCGCTGGCCGCATCCGATCCTGACCGACAGCGGTGGCTTCCAGGTCATGTCGCTGTCAAAGCTTCGGAAATTGACCGAGAAGGGCGTCACCTTCCGCTCCCATATCGATGGCGCATCCTATGAAATGTCGCCGGAGCGTTCGATCGAGATCCAGGGCCTGCTCGATTCAGACATCCAGATGCAACTCGACGAATGCACGGCGCTGCCGGCCGCGCTCAAGGAAATCGAGCGCGCCATGGAATTGTCGCTGCGCTGGGCCGAGCGCTGCAAGACGGCGTTCGGCGACCAGCCCGGGAAGGCGATGTTCGGCATCGTGCAAGGCGGCGACAATGCGGATTTGCGCGTGCGTTCTGCGCAAGCGCTGAGCGCGATGGATATGAAAGGCTATGCGGTTGGCGGCCTTGCCGTCGGTGAACCGCAGGCGGTCATGCTCGACATGCTCGACATCACCTGCCCGGAACTGCCCGATGACAAACCACGCTATCTCATGGGCGTCGGAACGCCGGACGACATCTTGAAATCGGTGGCGCGCGGCATCGACATGTTCGACTGCGTGATGCCGACGCGGGCCGGCCGGCATGGGCTTGCCTATACAAGGCGCGGCAAGGTCAATCTGCGCAACGCCCGCCATGCCGACGATCCGCGCCCCCTCGATGAGGAAAGCGACTGCCCGGCGGCACGCGATTATTCCCGCGCCTATCTGCACCATCTCGTGCGCTCGCAAGAGGCACTCGGTGCGATGCTTCTGACCTGGAACAATCTGTCCTATTATCAGAAGCTGATGCAGGACATACGCGCCGCGATAGAGACCGGCACTTTCGAGGCACGCGCTGCCGAAATTACCGAGGGCTGGGCGAGGGGCGATATCCCGGCGCTGTGACGGTTCAGGTGCTCAGCGAATTCGACGCGCGCAGGCTGCAGCCGGTGATTTGGAACGTGCCGTCGGGCTGTCGCTCCAACGTGTAGACAGCTTCATAGTCCTTGCCGTCAGGGCCGACGATCAGCACCTGCTGGATGATCGAGGTCGGACCCGTCTCCTCGACCTTGCCGAACGAGTAGCTCCGTGGGTTGCGCACCGGCGCGTAGCCGTTGGTCACCATGTTCATGAAGGTGTCGACGGTCGGGAAGATCCGCTTCACGTTCGGTGCGGCGAAGCTGTAGGCCGTGACGCCGTCATCGGCCAGGAACGCTCTCAGCTGGCCGTCAATGGCCGCTTGCGCCGCCTTGATCTCGGCCTCGCCGGCAAACGCCGACAAGGGCAGGAGGAGAGGAAGGAATGCGAATGCGAAAAGCGTGCGGCGCATAGCCTGTTTCCTTGTCTTTCGAGAACTTGCCTTTCGAAAAATCCTGCCCGTGCAGGCATCCTAACATACGTTTGGTGGCGCTTCAGGGTTTCACCGGCGGCGAATATTCAGTGTTGTCGCGCGACGAAGTCCAGGCAGCCTTGGCGGAATTGCGGGAGGCGTGGCCAACGCTCGAACCGGCTAAGTACCGTTCCAGCGCTTGAAAGCCCGCCTCCAGTCTGCCAGAAGAGCCGCTTGGATTGGACGTTTAGCAGGGCGGAGCCATGAAGGCGTTTTTCGTGCAGATCAAATGCGAACTGGGCAAGTCGTATGAGGTTGCCAGCGCGCTCGCCGACGCCGAGATCGCCTCGGAAATCTACTCCACTGCCGGCAATTACGATCTGCTCGCCAAGTTCTATGTCGACGACGAGGAGGATGTCGGCCACTTCGTCAACGAGAAGGTGCAGATTCTCCCCGGCATCAAGGACACGTTCACCGTCGTCACCTTTCGCGCCTTCTAGCGTCGGAGCCCATTGCCCGAGCATGAGGCAAAGCGTGACCAAGCTCATATTTCCGCTGCCTCAATTTTAGGCAGGGGCGACATACTGATCGCCCGCATCCCTCAAATCACCGATTGCGCTTGATTTTCTCCGGCGGCGCCAGTGAAATGGCGTCACAGGGGAGTATGCGATTGGCAGCGTTCGATGAAATGCTTCCGGAGGTCTCCGGACTTAGAAGACCGTATTCGGCTTACGATCGCTGGCTGAAAGAGCAGGACCCGGCCAGGCTTACCGAGAAAATGCAGGACGCCGAACGCGTCTTCCGCAAAACCGGCATCACCTTCGCCGTCTATGGCGAACAGGAAGCCTCCGAGCGGCTTATCCCCTTCGACATCGTTCCGCGCATCATTTCTGGCAATGAGTGGCGCCGCCTCACGCAAGGCATCGAGCAGCGCGTGCAGGCGCTGAACGCCTTTCTCGACGATATCTATCACCGCCAGGAAATCCTGCGGGCCGGACGCGTTCCCCGCGACCTGATCGCCAGGAACGAAGCCTTCCTGCCCGAGATGATCGGGGTCAGGCCACCCGCCGGCGTCTACACCCACATCATCGGCGTCGATATCGTGCGGATCAGCGAAAACGAGTTCTACGTGCTGGAGGACAATGCGCGCACCCCATCGGGCGTTTCCTACATGCTGGAAAACCGCGAGACGATGATGCAGCTCTTCCCCGAGTTGTTCCAACAAATCAAGGTGCGGCCGGTGGAGAACTATCCGCAGCTTTTGCGCCAGTCGCTGGCGGCGGTGCGGCCGCAGAACGCCAAGGGCACGCCGACCATCGCCGTGCTGACGCCCGGCAGCTACAACTCCGCCTATTTCGAACATGCCTTCCTGGCTGATCAGATGGGGGTGCAACTGGTCGAGGGGCAGGATTTGCGCGTGGTGGACGGTCATGTCGCGATGCGCACGACCGAAGGCTACAAGCAGATCGACGTGCTCTATCGCCGGGTGGACGATGCCTTCCTCGATCCGCTGACTTTCCGGCCGGACTCCGCGCTCGGCGTGCCTGGCATCATGGATGTCTACCGGGCCGGCAACATCACGATCGCCAATGCGCCGGGAACCGGTATCGCCGACGACAAGGCGATCTATTCCTACATGCCCGAGATCGTCGAATTCTACACCGGCCGCAAGGCGATCCTCGGCAATATTCCGACCTGGCGCTGTTCGGAGCCGGACAGCCTGAAATATGTACTCGAACACATCGATGAGCTGGTGATCAAGGAAGTGCACGGTTCAGGCGGCTATGGCATGCTGGTCGGACCGGCGGCGACCAAGAACGAATGCCAGGATTTCGCCAAGAAGCTGCAGGCCAAGCCGTCCAATTACATCGCCCAGCCGACGTTGGCGCTCTCGACCTGTCCGATCCTGACCGAAAAGGGCCTGTCGCCGCGCCATGTCGATCTGAGACCCTATGTGCTGGTCTCCGACCGCATCCAGATCGTGCCGGGCGGGCTCACGCGCGTCGCGCTTAAGGAGGGCTCTCTGGTGGTCAATTCCTCGCAAGGCGGCGGCACGAAGGATACCTGGGTGCTGGATGATTGAGATGAGTAGTCAGTAGTCAGTAGTCAGTAGTCAGTAGTCAGTAGTCAGTAGTTGGTATCAGAGGGGACAGAACAATGCCGTATCCAATCGAAACTCGAACATTCCCTACTCGCTACTCACTATTCCCTACTCACTAGCCCGAAGGGCCACTCCATGCTTCTCGGCCGTACCGCCAACGGGCTCTACTGGATGAACCGCTATATCGAGCGTGCGGAAAACATGGCGCGCCTGGTCGATGCGGGCCTGCGCATGGCGCTGACGCGCACGCAGAGCGCGTCGGAAGAGTGGAATTCGGTGCTGCTCAGCGCCGGCTCCGACGTCGCCTACACGCAGAAGTATCAGGACTATACGGCGGCCGATGTAGCCGACTTCCTGTTGCGCGACACGTCGAACCCGTCGAGCACGATGTCGTCGATCGAGACGGCACGCAACAATGCCCGCATGGTGCGTACCGCGCTGACGCGGGAGACCTGGGAAAGCATCAACGAGGCCTGGATGGCGCTGAAGCGCATGCTGGCAAGGCCGATCGACGAGCGTGACCTGCCAAACGTGCTCGATGCGATCAAGCGCGAAACGGCGCTGATCCGCGGCTCGTTCTACGGCACCATGCTGCGCAACGAGATCTTCGATTTCTCGCAGCTCGGCACCTATGTCGAGCGCGCCGACAATACGGCGCGCATCCTCGACGTGAAGTACTACGTGCTCTTGCCGTCGATCTCCTGGGTCGGCTCGACGCTCGACAATTACCAGTGGGAATCGATCCTGCGCTCGGTATCGGCGCACCGCTCCTACCGCTGGGTCTACGACGCCGACTACAAGCCGACCAACATCGCCGACTATCTGATCCTCAATGTGCGCATGCCGCGATCGCTGACCTTCTGCTATCGCTTCCTGGCCGAGCACCTGAAGTTCCTCGGCGACGACTATGGCGGGCGCCATCCCTGCCATGCGACGGCGGAAAAGACCCAGGCCATGCTGCAGGCAGGCTCGATCAAGGATATTTTCGACGCCGGCCTGCATGAATTCCTTGCCGGCTTCATTCGCGACAACACCAGGCTCGGCGACGAGATCGCGCAGGATTACAGGTTCTATTGAGGAGGCCATGCGGCTCAAGATCACCCATCGGACCGAATACCGTTACGACGCACCGGTGCAGTACCTGCTGCAGCGGCTGCGGCTGCTTCCGGTGAGCGGGCGCACGCAGACCGTGCTGTCCTGGGCCCTGAAGGTAGAAGGCGCGCGCGAGGAAGTGCGATTTGCCGACCACTACGGCAATGACACCCGATTGTTGAGCGTCGAGGGTGACCATGATTTCATTACGGTCGAGGCGTCAGGCGAGGTGGTGACGCGCGATACATCGGGGGTTTGTGGGCCGCATCAGGGATTCGCGCCGCTCTGGCTGTTCGCACAGGAGACGCCTTTGACCATGATCGGCGATGGCATTCGCGCACTCGCCGAGACAGCCGGCAAGGGCACCGATATCGAAAGACTGCACCGTCTGATGGCTATCATCTCCGAGCGGGTCGCCTATGCGCCGGGCACCACCAATGCGACGACCCCGGCTGAAGAGGCTCTCGCGCTGAAAACCGGGGTGTGCCAGGATCATAGCCATATCTTTGCCGCCACCGCCCGCGCCATGGGTTTCCCGGCACGCTATGTCAGCGGCTATCTGATGATGGACGCGGCCATCGAGCAGGCGGCAAGCCATGCCTGGGCCGAAGCGCATGTTCAGGGCCTCGGCTGGGTTGCCTTCGACCCCTCCAACGGTATCTCTCCTGATGAGCGCTATGTGAGAGTGGCGACGGGGCGCGACTATCGCGATGCGTCGCCGGTTTCGGGGATTCTGCTGGGAGAGGCGCAAGAGCGGCTTGCCGTCACCGTCACGGTGGAGCAGTAGTCACCCGATGCAGGTCGTCCAACGCCACCTTGGTTTGGGTGACGACATGCATGAAAACAAGGACCTGAGCGCGCCGCATGGATCCGTTCCGACGCGACGCGGTTTTTACGGTTCGCTGCCGGAAGAGTAAACCATGACCTATTGCGTCGGCCTCAAGATCGATCGCGGGCTCGTGTTCATGTCGGACACGCGCACCAATGCCGGCATGGACTCGATCTCCACCTTCAAGAAGATGCATGTCTGGGAAGATCCCGGTGAGCGCGTCATCGTGCTGATGTCGGCCGGCAATCTGGCGACGACGCAAGCCGTGATCAGCGTGCTCGACGAGCGCACCAAGGCGGTTGGCGACCGGCACGCGGCAGTGCTCGAAACGCCGTCCATGTACCAGACGGTGCGGCTGGTCGGCGAAACCGTCAAGGACGTCATCGCCCATTCCTCGCCCGCCGGCGACAAGGCCGATTCCTACTTCAACGCCTCCTTCATCCTGGGCGGCCAGATAAAGGGCAGCGCACCGCGCCTGTTCATGATCTATCCCGAGGGCAATTTCATCGAATCGACCGATGACACGCCCTTTTTCCAGATCGGCGAGACCAAATACGGCAAGCCGATCATCATTCGCGCTTATGACCGGTCGATGAGTGTCGCGGAGACCGTGAAGCTGCTTCTGGTATCGTTCGATTCCACGCTGAAGTCGAACCTGTCGGTCGGGCTGCCGCTGGATCTGCTTTTCCTGGAAAAGGATGCCTTCCAGGTCGGGTTGAAGAAACGGATCGGTCATGACGACCCGTACTACCGCACGATCTCCGAGGGATGGTCGAGCGCCTTGAAGACGGCGTTTGCCAGTCTGCCGGATTTTCCGGGATAAGGACGCGCCGGATTTCTCCGGTGGTTGCAAATGTTTAACAGTGGGTTTTGACAACCGGGGCGAAGGGCGCCGGTGAAGCGATCATGTCGGGAGGACAGGATGAACAGTGACGATTTCCGGCAATGGTCGCGGCGGGCCGCCGACTGGGGCGCCGACTACCGCGAAACGCTGCGCCAGCGCCCGGTGCGGCCGCTGGTCGAGCCCGGCGACATATTCAGGAGCATAGAAGCCTCGCCGCCCGAAGACGCGGAGCCGATGGACAGGATCTTCGCCGATTTCGAGGAGAAGATCCTGCCGGGCATGACGCATTGGCAGCATCCCCGCTTCTTCGCTTATTTTCCGGCCAACGCGGCACCAATTTCTGTGGTGGCTGAGTATCTGGTCTCTGCGATGGCCGCGCAGTGCATGCTGTGGCAGACCTCGCCGGCGGCGACGGAGCTCGAAACGCGGACTGTCGATTGGATGCGCCAGGCGCTCGGCCTGCCGGAAGGCTTTTCCGGGGTCATCCAGGATTCTGCCTCCTCCGCGACGCTGGCGGCGGTGCTGACGATGCGCGAACGCGCGCTCGACTGGCAGGGCAACAAAAAGGGCCTGGCGGGGCAGGCGCGGTTGCGCATCTACTCGTCGGATCAGGTGCATACTTCGATCGACCGGGCGATCTGGGTGGCCGGTATCGGTGAGGACAATCTCGTGCGCATTCCGGTCGCCGGCCGCTTTCGCGCCATGGACATAGCGGCCCTCGAGGCGGCGATCGTCGCCGACAAGAAGGCAGGCTTGCTGTCGGCGGGTATCGTCGCCTGCGTCGGCGGCACCAGCACCGGTGGCACTGACGATATCGCCGGCGTCGCCGCGATCGCCAAACGCCACGGGGTCTATCTTCACGTGGATGCCGCCTGGGCGGGATCGGCGATGATCTGCCCGGAATACCGGCATTTCTGGGCCGGTGTGGAGCAGGCGGATTCTATCGTCTTCAACCCGCATAAATGGCTGGGCGCGCAGTTCGACTGCTCGATCCAGTTCCTGCGCGACCCCGAAAGCCATGTCAGGACGCTTGCCATCAAGCCGGATTATCTGAAGACGCACGGTCATGACGGCATCATCAACTATTCCGAATGGTCGGTGCCGCTCGGCCGCCGCTTCCGCGCGCTGAAACTGTGGTTCCTGCTGCGTGCCTATGGACTGGAAGGCCTGCGCACGATGATCCGCAACCATGTCGCCTGGAGCGAAGGCCTGGCAGCGCGCCTGGCCGACGAGTCGGATTTCGAGATCGTCACCGAGCCGATGCTGTCGCTGTTTTCGTTCCGGCACAAGGCGGAGGGAGCCGATGCCGACGAGCACAATCTCCGGCTTGTCAATGCGATCAATGATGACGGACGCATCTACCTGACACAGACCAGGGTGAACGGGCGCGTCGCCATCCGCTTCCAGGTCGGCCAGTTCGAGGCGACCGCGGCGGATGTCGATTCGGCTTTTGCCGCCATCACCGAAATCGCGCGCGGATTAACCTGAGGCTGCTGAGTCGGAACTGCGTCCAAGTTTGCCTTTGCTATCATGCGGTTTCCATTAGCCGGCTTACGCCTTTTCATTGCTTTCGTTTTCGTCTATGATCAAGAAAAACGAAAGCAAAAGGTCTTCAGATGTATCTGTCGCCGCGCCATGCCGAAATCGTCCAAATGGCCAAGGATCACGGCCGCGTTCTGGTCGACGATCTGGCCACCCACTTCAACGTCACGCCGCAGACCATCCGCAAGGACCTCAACGATCTTTGCGACCAGCGGTTGCTGTCGCGCATCCATGGCGGCGCCTTGTTTCCTTCCGGCATCGAGAACATGGAATACGAAGCCAGGCGCAAGATCGCCGCCGAGGAGAAGGAGGCGATCGGCAGCGCGGCCGCCAGGCTGATTCCGGACAACGCCTCGTTGTTCATCAATATCGGCACCACGACGGAGTCGGTCAGCAAGGCGCTGCTGGATCACAGCGGCCTCATGGTCATCACCAATAACATCAATGTTGCCAACAGGATGCGCATCTATCCTTCGATCGAGGTGGTGATCGCGGGCGGGGTGGTTCGCGGCTCGGATGGCGGCGTCGTCGGCGAGGCGGCGGTGGATTTCATCAGGCAGTTCAAAGTCGACTACGCCGTCATCGGCGCCTCGGCGATCGACCATGACGGCGCCTTGCTCGATTTCGATTTCCGCGAGGTCAAGGTCGCGCAAGCCATTATCGCCAATGCCAGGCACGTCATCCTAGTGTCCGACCGGACCAAATTCGAGCGCACGGCGCCGGTTCGCATCGGCCATCTGTCGCAGGTCAACACCTTCATCACCGACCGCTGCGATATCCCCTCGGTGCGCAAGATCTGCCAGGAGGCCGAGGTTCAACTGATCGAAACCTCGCTCGATTGAGGACGTTGCAGCGCTTTCACGAGCTTGTGATATTTCGTTTGACATTCGTTATGAGTTCGAAATAATTCCGCCACGGTTTCGCAAAAGAGCCAAATGGTGCAATGCGAAATCGCTGGAGGAATTGGTGGACGCATCTTCGATCCGTGACATTTTCGTCATAGGCGGTGGCATCAATGGCTGCGGCATTGCCCGTGATGCCGCCGGCCGCGGGTTTTCGGTATTTCTGGCCGAGATGGACGATCTCGCCAGCGGAACCTCCTCAGGCTCGACCAAGCTGATCCATGGTGGCCTGCGTTATCTCGAATTCTACGAATTCCGCCTGGTGCGCGAAGCGCTGATGGAACGGGAGGTACTGTGGAAGAACGCGCCGCACATCATCTGGCCGATGCGCTTCGTGCTGCCCTATGCCAAGGGCCTGCGTCCGGCCTGGCTGATCAGGCTCGGCCTTTTCCTTTACGATCATATTGGCGGGCGCAAATTGCTGCCGGCGACCAGGACCCTGGACATGGCCACCGACCCTGCCGGCAAGCCATTGAAACCATTGTTCAAGAAGGCCTTCGAATATTCCGACGGCTGGGTCAACGATGCGCGGCTGGTGACGCTGAACGCGCGTGACGCCGCCGACCGGGGCGCGACCATCCGCACCCGCACCAAGGTGGTCGGGGCGCGCCGCGAAGGCGGGCTGTGGACGATCAGGATCGAAAATCTGCGGACCGGCGAGACCGAAGAGGTCAAGGCGCGGCTGCTGGTCAATGCCGCCGGCCCCTGGGTCGATCATGTGCTTTCCGGCGTCGTCGGCCTCAACGATGTGCACAATGTCCGTCTCGTGCAGGGCAGTCACATCGTCATCGCGAAGAAATTCGACGATCCACGCGCCTATTTCTTCCAGAACAAGGATGGCCGCATCATCTTCGCCATTCCTTACGAGGACGAGTTCACGCTGATCGGCACCACCGACCAGGACTACCCCGGCGATCCGCACGACGTGAAGATCAGCGACACCGAGATCGACTATCTCTGCGCGGCGGCAAGCGAGTATTTCGCCCAACCCGTCAAGCGCTCGGATATCGTCTGGACCTATTCGGCCGTGCGTCCGCTCTATGACGATGGCGCTTCCAAGGCGCAGGAGGCGACACGCGACTATGTGCTGAAGGCCGATGGCGGCGAGGGCACAGCCCCGATCGTCAACACGTTCGGCGGCAAGATCACCACTTATCGCCGGCTGTCGGAATCTATGCTGGAGAAGATCGAAGGCTTTCTCGGCAGGCGCGGCAAGCCGTGGACGGCAAATGCGCCGCTGCCGGGCGGCGATTTCGCGGCGACCGGTTTTGATGCGCAAGTGGCGAGGCTGAAGAGCGCCTATCCCTTTCTCGACCAGCGTTTGGCACGTCGGCTCACGCGGCTCTACGGCACGCGCGCGCAGATGTTGCTTGGCCTTGCCAAATCGAATGCCGATCTCGGCCGCAATTTCGGCGCCGACCTTTACGAGGCCGAGGTGCGCTACCTCGTCGAGAACGAATGGGCCGTCACATCGCAAGATGTGCTGTGGCGCCGGACCAAGCGCGGCCTGCATTTCAGCCGCGAGCAGACGGCGGCGTTGGATGAATTCATGCGCGGCATAAGCCGCCGCCACGTCGCGGCCGCGGAATGAAGGGCTGCTGATGCACACGGCCTGGGAGGAGGCATCATGCTGGAACTGAGGAACGTCACCAAGACGGTCGGCGCGGTGGAGCATATCCGCGACGTGTCGCTGACGCTCCAGCATGGCTCGCTGAACGTGCTGCTCGGGCCGACGCTGTCCGGCAAGACCAGCCTGATGCGGCTGATGGCCGGCCTCGACGCGCCGACTTCCGGCTCGGTCTGGTTCGACGGCAAGGACGTCACCGGCCAGCCTGTTCAAAAGCGCAAGATCGCCATGGTCTACCAGCAGTTCATCAACTACCCCGCGATGAGCGTCTACGAAAACATCGCTTCGCCACTGCGGGTAGCGGGCGTCGAGAAGGCCAGGATCGACAGTCAGGTGCGGGAAGCCGCTGCCCTGCTCAAGCTGACGCCCTATCTCGACCGCACGCCGCTCAGCCTGTCCGGTGGCCAGCAACAGCGCACCGCACTGGCGCGCGCCATCGTCAAGAATGCAAGCCTGGTGCTGCTCGACGAACCGCTCGCTAATCTCGACTACAAGCTGCGCGAGGAATTGCGCGCAGAACTGCCGAGGATCTTCGCCGCCGCCGGCACCATCTTCGTCTATGCCACGACCGAACCACACGAGGCGCTGCTGCTCGGCGGCAATACGGCGACGCTGTCACAAGGCCGCATCACCCAGTTCGGCCCGACCATCGAAGTGTTCCGCAAACCGGTCGACCTGGTGACGGCCAGGACCTTCGCCGATCCGCCGCTCAACACGATCGTGCTGGCCAAGAACGGGCCCGATTTCCTGCTGGAGGGCGGCGTCAAGCTGCCGGTGCCGCCGGAACTTGTCGGCATTCCCGACGGCAATTACACGATCGGCTTCCAGCCGCACCATCTGTCACTCGAGCGGCCGGATGCGAGTGCCGTGCCGGTGCGTGCAAAGGTCACCATCACCGAGATCACCGGCTCGGAAAGCTTCATCCATCTTGATTTCGCCGACGCACGCTGGGTGATGCTGACCCATGGCATCCGCGATTTCGAGACCGACGAAGTGGTCGAAGTGTTCATCGACCCGCGTCACATCATGGTTTTCGACCAACACGGCGTCGCCGTGGCCGCGGCAAAGCTGGCGGCCTGAGGAGAAAACGATGGCGCGCATCGACGTCAACCATGTCAGGCACTCATATCTGCCGAACCCGCGCACCGATGCGGATTTCGCGCTGCGGGAGGTGCACCACACTTTCGAGGACGGTGGCGCCTATGCGCTGCTAGGCCCATCCGGCTGCGGCAAGACCACGCTGCTCAACATCATTTCCGGCCTGCTCCACCCCTCGCACGGCCAATTGCTGTTCAACGGCAGGGATGTCACGAGACTGTCGACGCAGGAGCGCAACATCGCGCAGGTGTTCCAGTTCCCGGTCATCTACGACACGATGACCGTCTACGACAACCTGGCTTTCCCGCTGCGCAACCGCGGCGTTCCGGAGGCCGACGTCGACCGCAAGGTGCGCGAGACGCTCGACATGATCGACCTGGCAGACTGGGCCAGGAAGAAGGCGAGGGGCCTGACCGCCGACCAGAAGCAGAAGATCTCGCTCGGCCGCGGACTGGTGCGCTCGGATGTCAATGCGATCCTGTTCGACGAGCCGCTGACCGTCATCGACCCGCACATGAAGTGGGTGCTGCGCTCGCAATTGAAGCAGCTTCACCGCCGCTTCGGCTACACCATGGTCTATGTCACGCATGACCAGACAGAGGCGCTGACCTTCGCCGACCAGGTGGTCGTCATGTATGATGGCGGCATCGTGCAGATCGGCACGCCGGCCGAGCTGTTCGAGCGGCCGCGCCACACCTTCGTCGGCTACTTCATCGGCTCGCCCGGCATGAACGTCATGCCGGTAGCGATCGATGGCAAGACAGCGACGCTTGGTTCCCAGCGCATCCAATTGCCAGGCGCGCCGAAGGCCGGAAGCGGCGTCGTCGAACTCGGCATCCGTCCTGAATATGTCAGGCTCGGCCGCGATGGCATGGCCGTCCACATCAGCAAGGTCGAGGATGTGGGCCGCCACAAGGTCGTGCGCGCCAGTCTGGAAGGCCGCGAGATCGCCGCCGTCATCGGCGAGGACGAAACCGTTCCCGCCGATCCAAAAGTGCGGTTCGACCCAGCCGGCATCAACATCTATGCCGATTCCTGGCGTGTCGAGATGGGGGCGTAAATGGAAAAGCCCTGGAACAACAAGGCCTGGTTCCTCGTGCTGCCGATGCTCGTGCTGGTGGCGTTCTCGGCCGTTATCCCGCTGATGACCGTCGTCAACTACTCGGTACAGGACACGTTCGGCAATAACGTCTTCTTCTGGGCGGGGACCGAATGGTTCGAGGAGTTGCTGCATTCCGATCGCTTCTGGGAAGCCATGGTGCGCAACCTGATCTTCTCCTTCATCATCCTGGCGATCGAAGTGCCGCTCGGCATCTTCATTGCCCTCAACATGCCCAAAAAGGGCTGGGGCGTGCCGGTCTGCCTGGTGCTGATGGCGCTGCCGCTCTTGATCCCGTGGAATGTCGTCGGCACGATCTGGCAGGTGTTCGGCCGCAACGATATCGGCCTGCTCGGCTATTACGTCAACGCGCTCGGCATCGACTACAATTACGTGCAGGATCCGTTCGACGCCTGGGTCACCGTCATCATCATGGACGTCTGGCACTGGACCAGCCTCGTCGTGCTGCTCTGCTATGCCGGCCTGGTCTCGATCCCCGACGCCTTCTACCAGGCGGCCAAGATCGATGGCGCCTCGCGCTGGGCGGTGTTCCGCTACATCCAGTTGCCGAAGATGAAGCGCGTGCTTCTGATCGCGGTGCTGCTGCGTTTCATGGACAGTTTCATGATCTACACCGAGCCCTTCGTCGTCACCGGCGGCGGTCCGGGCAATTCGACGACCTTCCTGTCGATCGACCTCGTCAAGACCGCGCTCGGACAGTTCGACCTCGGTCCGGCGGCGGCGATGTCGCTGGTCTACTTCCTGATCATCCTGTTGTTGTCGTGGGTGTTCTACACCGTGATGACCAACTACGACGCGGAGCGCTGATATGGCTGGCGCCAACGAACGCACCGAGCGCAACCTGGTGAACGGGACCGCCGCCTCGGAAAGACTCGCCAGTTCGCTGTCGCAGAGCGAGCTGGACAGGCGCATGCGCCGCCGTGGCGAGGAATCGCGCTGGTGGTGGATCGTGCCGACGCTCTACATCATCGTCCTGCTGCTGCCGATCTACTGGCTCATCAATATGAGCTTCAAGACCAACGCGGAGATCGTCAATTCGCTGACGCTCTATCCGCATGCGCCGACGCTGCGCAACTACACCATCATCTTCACCGATGCGTCCTGGTATTCGGGCTACATCAATTCGATCACCTATGTGGTGATGAACATGGTAATCTCGGTCGCCGTGGCGCTTCCGGCGGCTTACGCCTTTTCGCGCTACCGGTTCCTCGGCGACAAGCATCTGTTCTTCTGGCTTTTGACCAACCGCATGGCACCGCCGGCGGTGTTCGCGCTGCCGTTCTTCCAGCTTTATTCGGCATTCGGCCTCATCGATACGCATATCGCGGTGGCGCTGGCGCACTGCCTGTTCAACGTGCCGCTGGCGGTGTGGATCCTTGAGGGCTTCATGTCCGGAGTGCCGAAGGAGATCGACGAAACGGCCTACATAGACGGCTATTCGTTTCCGCGTTTCTTCGTGAAGATATTCATGCCGCTGATCGCCAGTGGCATCGGCGTCGCCTGCTTCTTCTGCTTCATGTTCTCATGGGTGGAACTGCTCATCGCCCGCACGCTGACCACCACCGATGCCAAGCCGATCGCCGCTACCATGACCCGCACCGTGTCGGCGTCGGGAATGGACTGGGGGCTGCTGGCAGCCGCCGGGGTGCTGACGCTGATCCCCGGGGCGCTCGTCATCTGGTTCGTTCGCAACTACATCGCCAAGGGCTTCGCCCTGGGGAGGGTGTGACCATGAACCTCGACTTCTCCTGGATGGCGTGGACCTGGCCGACGGCCGCCTTCTTCGCCGTCATAGCGCTGCTGCTGGTCGGCATGGGTGTCTGGGAATATGCCTCGCCCGGCGGCGATCCGCGCATCGGCGTGCTGCGTTTCAAGACGACGCGCGGCGATCGTCTCTTCGTTTCGCTGCTTGGCAGCGCCTTCATCCATCTCGCTTGGCTGGGTCTTGTCGGACCCAGCCTGTGGTGGGCTCTCGCTCTCTCCGTGGTCTACGCCATCGGCGTCTTCCGCTACGTATAGAGGGGGAAACTGTTGGAGCGGCCGCTTGTTGGCGGCCTCTCCAGATCGCACTTGAAGTCTTTTCAAACGTGGAGGAAACACAATGCGACGGCAATTATTGACATCTACGACCGCCCTTGTCCTCTTGCTCGGCGTGGGCAACGCCTATGCCGGCATGGACGAGGCAAAAGCCTTTCTTGACAAGGAGATAGGCGATCTGTCGACGCTTTCGCGAGCCGATCAGGAAAAGGAAATGCAGTGGTTCGTCGACGCCGCCAAGCCGTTCGCCGGCATGGATATCAAGGTCGTGTCGGAAACGCTGACGACGCATCAATACGAGTCGCAGGTTCTGGCTCCGGCCTTCACCGCCATCACCGGCATCAAGGTCACGCACGACGTCATCCAGGAAGGCGACGTCGTTGAAAAGATCCAGACCCAGATGCAGACTGGCCAGAACCTCTATGACGGCTGGGTCAACGATTCCGACCTGATCGGCACCCACTGGCGTTACCAGCAGGTGCGCAACCTGACCGACTGGATGGCGGGCGAAGGCAAGGATGTCACCAATCCGAACCTCGATGTGAAGGATTTCATCGGCACCTCCTTCACCACCGCTCCGGACAAGAAGCTCTATCAGCTTCCCGACCAGCAGTTCGCCAACCTCTACTGGTTCCGCTACGACTGGTTCAACGACGAGAAGAACAAGGCCGACTTCAAGGCCAAGTACGGCTACGATCTCGGCGTTCCCGTCAACTGGTCGGCCTATGAGGACATTGCCGAGTTCTTCACCGGCCGCGACGTCGACGGCAAAAAAGTCTATGGGCACATGGACTACGGCAAGAAGGACCCGTCGCTCGGCTGGCGCTTCACCGATGCCTGGCTGTCGATGGCCGGCAATGGCGACAAGGGTATCCCGAACGGCCTGCCGGTCGACGAATGGGGCATCAAGGTCAACGAGAAATCGCAGCCGGTCGGCTCCTGCACGGCGCGGGGCGGCGACACCAACGGCCCGGCCGCCGTCTACTCGATCCAGAAATATCTCGATTGGCTGAAGGCCTACGCACCACAGGAAGCGCAGGGCATGACCTTCTCGGAATCCGGTCCGGTTCCCGCGCAGGGCAATGTTGCCCAGCAGATCTTCTGGTACACGGCCTTCACCGCCGACATGGTCAAGCCCGGCCTGCCCGTCATGAACGACGACGGCACGCCGAAATGGCGCATGGCTCCGTCGCCGCACGGTGTCTACTGGAAGGACGGCATGAAGCTCGGCTACCAGGATGTCGGTTCGTGGACGCTGATGAAGTCGACCCCGACCGACCGTGCCAAGGCCGCCTGGCTCTACGCCCAGTTCGTCACCTCGAAGACGGTGGACGTGAAGAAGAGCCATGTCGGCCTCACCTTCATCCGCGACTCCACCATTCACGACAAGAGCTTCACGGAGCGCGCGCCGAAGCTCGGCGGCCTGATCGAGTTCTATCGCTCGCCGGCCCGCGTGCAATGGTCGCCGACCGGCACCAACGTGCCGGACTATCCGAAGCTGGCACAGCTGTGGTGGCAGGCGATCGGCGATGCCTCGTCGGGCGCAAAGAGTGCGCAGGAAGCGATGGATTCGCTTTGCGCCGAGCAGGAGAAGGTCATGGGCCGCATCGAGAGGTCCGGCGTCCAGGGCGATATCGGGCCGAAGCTCGCCGAGGAACATGATCTCGCCTACTGGAATGCCGACGCGGTCAAGGCCGGCAATCTCGCTCCTCAGCTCAAGATCGAGAACGAGAAGGAGAAGCCCCAGACCATCAACTATGACGAGCTGGTCAAGAGCTGGCAGAAGTAGGACTGACCTATGCGGGCGTTCGCGCCCGTGTAAAATTCAGGGAGGCGGCATGTTGCCGTCTCCCTTCTTTGTGTCGTGACGGAGGAAGTGCGAATGAATGGCTTTGTCCTGGCAATCGACCAAGGCACGACGTCGAGCCGGTCGATTCTGTTCGACGGCGACATGAAAGTCGTCGGCAGCAGCCAGCAAGAATTCACCCAGCAATATCCTGCTTCCGGCTGGGTCGAGCATGACCCGGAAGATATCTGGGCCAGCGTCGTGGCGACCGTGAAGGGCGCATTGAAGAATGCCGGGCGGGAGGCATCGGACGTCGCCGCGGTCGGCATAACCAACCAGCGCGAGACCGTCGTCATTTGGGACAGGGCGACCGGCAAGCCGATCCACAACGCCATCGTCTGGCAGGACCGGCGCACCGCGCCGCTATGCCGGAAGCTGAAGAAGCAGGGATTGGAAAAGACCTTCACCAGGAAGACCGGCCTGCTGCTCGATCCGTATTTCTCCGGCACGAAGATAGCCTGGATGCTGGACAAGGTGAAAGGCGCCAGGAGACGCGCCGAGAAAGGCGAATTGCTGGCCGGCACCATCGACAGTTTCCTGATCTGGCGCCTGACCGGCGGCAGGGTGCATGCCACCGACGCCACAAACGCCTCCCGCACGCTAGTCTACAACATCGAGAAGAATGCCTGGGACGACGAGCTGCTGGCCATCCTGAACATTCCGGCAAGGATGCTCCCCGAGGTGAAGGACTGCGCCGATGATTTTGGAATCACGCAGAAAAATCTCTTTGGCGCCGAGATAAGGATCCTCGGCGTTGCCGGCGATCAGCATGCCGCGACCATCGGCCAGGCCTGTTTCGAGCCCGGCATGATGAAATCGACCTACGGCACCGGCTGTTTCGCGCTGCTCAACACCGGCACCGACCTGGTGCGCTCGAAGAACCGGCTGTTGACCACGATTGCCTATCGGCTGAACGGCAAGACCACCTATGCGCTGGAAGGATCGATCTTCATCGCCGGCGCCGCCGTGCAGTGGTTGCGCGACGGCATCAAGGTGATCGGCAAGGCCGAACAGAGCGGCAAGCTGGCGGCCGAGGCCGATCCGACCCAGGACGTGTATCTGGTGCCGGCCTTTGTCGGGCTCGGCGCGCCCCACTGGGATGCCGAGGCGCGGGGCGCGATCTTTGGCCTGACCCGCAATTCGGGGCCGGCGGAGTTTGCCCGCGCCGCGCTCGAATCCGTGGCCTACCAGACGCGCGACCTGCTCGATGCCATGCGCAAGGATTGGAAAGGTACGGCGGCCAAGACGGTGCTTCGGGTCGACGGCGGCATGGTGGCGTCCGACTGGACCATGCAACGGCTGGCCGACATTCTCGACGCCCCGGTCGACCGTCCGACCATTCTTGAGACGACCGCGCTTGGTGCCGCCTGGCTCGCCGGCTCGAAGGCGGGCGTGTGGCCTAAGGCGCGGGAGTTCGCCAAGACATGGGCGCTCGACCGCCGCTTCAGACCAGACATGGAGCCTGCGGCGCGCTCGGCCAAGCTGGCGGGGTGGCGCGATGCTGTTCGCAGGACGCTGAGCGTATCATAATCAACAGTCAGATTGGGCGAGGGGGAAATGAAGCCAAACTGGTACTCTGCTTGGCGCGCCGAGGCTATCAAACAACTGAAGGCCAAGAATAAGCGCTTGGAGGAAGAATTCCGCATCGGCCACTGGTCGCGCTATGACTTGAGCAACGGAAAGCTCTTGTTCTCCAAGGACGGAGCGATCAAGGTGATCACCGAAATCCAGATCGCCGGTTCCACGAATGCCAAGGCACAGAACTGGCTCTGGGCGTGGGCAAATTCAAATCTGCCCGATAGTCTTCTTAGAGATGCAAAGCTGGTTCGGTTCTTCGGCGAGAAGAACCGCATTGACGAACTGGCTCAGGCTTACGTGATAGATGCGGGCAATCAGCTGGAAGTGCTGGGTTGGGAATTGACCGCCGTCATGGTTCGAATTTGCGATGCCGTCGGAGCGTACCGATCACCCCGTGGTGAAGGTGGCGGGCTTTATTATATGGTCAAGACCATCAATTGGGCCAGCTGATCACAGTCTACCTGTTGACCGCTCTCGCACCACAGAAAGCCCGCGCCATTTCCGGCACGGGCTTTGACTTTCTATCCCTCTGACGAACACTGTCGCCCATCAGTAGGGTGAAATGCACTGCTGGCGCGGGCCGTTATACGGCTGGAACGTGTTGTCGGATGCGCGGTAGGAACGGTAACGGTCATAGCACCACTGCACATGCGAATTGCCTTCATAGACGCGGTTCCGGTTGTTGGCGATCGCGCCGGTTATCAGCGCGCCAGTGGCGAAAGCAGCAAGCGGGAACCAGAAATCGCCGTGACGGCGATAGCCCGGACGGTATTCACGGTAGCCGCGATGGCCGTTCCAGTAGGCTCCGCGGTTGTCGCGGTAGAAGTTGCGGTTGCCGCGAAACTCGCCGCGGAAGTTACGGCGCCGCTCCCAGGGCCTGTACTGCACGGTCTGGATATCGGACGAGATCGATGCAGGCTGCGGTACATAGGCCGGTGCGGCTTCGACCGGCATGGCAGCCGCCACTGCGAAGGAAGCTGACAGTGTGGTCGCCAGCAAACCCGACAGGACTTTGTTCATGATCTTCTCCTTGAGAGGTTGACGTCCCTTGTGGCGGAGGAAACGGGCACGCTCGCGAATTGTTCCTGGAAAAAAAGGCAAGTTGCTGATTTGTAATGTTTCTCCGGTTTGGGATCGATGGGGCCCACAGGGTCTTTCGCCTGTCTGGCAAAGGTTCGGCATGTCCTTGCGGAAACGGCCGGCCGGGAGAGCCGGCACGGCGGGAACGCATGGCTTGGTGGCCCGTTTTTTCCGGTTGACCCGTCGAGGCACTCTCCCTATGTTCCGCGCATTTCGAGGGCGCCGTTTCCAGCCCACGGGAGCGCGTAGCTCAGCCGGTAGAGCAACTGACTTTTAATCAGTAGGTCTCGGGTTCGAACCCCGACGCGCTCACCACTCAGTCCCGTGACAAATGCACGTTCAGGACAGCGGCTTTTTTGGCGATCAGTCCTTCCAGATCCGCGTCAGATCGGGTGGTGCCGGTGCGTTCGCGCAGAAGGGAGATCATCGCGCTCATCGAAAGCGGTGCGGTTTTTTGCTGAATCAGGATCGCGTCCACCGCGCCGGCAACGTCGGGGCCTTCCGCTGGTGCTCTCATGGTCGGATCCTTTCTGTCCAGCTCCGCCTCGGTGCCGCCGACCGAACCTCTGATGCCGCGGTCAAAGACGACGGCCAATCCGTTCTTGACGGCGAGGGCTGCGACCATGTCGTCGAGTTCGTGGTCCGAAAAGCTGGGGTCGGAAGGCGTGGGTTTCAGGATTCTGTGAATCACCCTGGCGGCCTGATCCGTCGAAACATAGCCGAAGCGCTGTTTTCTAGCTTCGACATATTGTTCGATGATCATGTCAAGCCGGCGGGCTGCAATGTCCTTCGATTGCTGCATCGGAACCTCCTCGGGTCGTCGTGGCGCGCAGGAGCAGCACCTACAGAAATAGGGCCGCCCGGGAGAACATCAAACATGAGAAATGACGCATCTGCCGATGGCGGAGGAACGATCGCGCCGCTGATGCATTTTTGCCTGTGACCAGCTTATTGAGGGAACGCAGGCCAATGAAGATCGCCCATATCGCGCCGCTGTATGAATCCGTGCCGCCAAGGCTCTATGGAGGCACCGAACGCATCATCTCCTATCTCACCGAAGCTCTGGTCGGGCTCGGCCACGATGTAACCTTGTTTGCCAGCGGCGATACCAGGACCTCCGCCCGGCTGGTCGCGTGCCGGGAACGGGCGCTGCGCCTCGATCCCCGGCCGTTGAAGTCGGAGATCGCGGCGCATCTGTCGATGCTCGAGGAAGTCAGGAGACAGGCCGACGATTTCGACATTCTTCACTTCCATCTCAGCCACTTCCTGCATTTCCCGTTTTTCCGCCATATGCCGGAGCGAACGGTGACGACGCCGCATGGCAGGCTGGACTATGTGGATCTGGCACAGGCCTATGAGCGGTTCCCGCGTTTTCCGATGATTTCCATTTCACGCAGCCAGAGGACGAGGCTCGCGTCCGCCAACTGGTTGGCGACCATCCATCATGGGCTGCCGCTCGATCTCTATGGGCCGGATTTTGAAGCCGGCTCCGACGGTACATATCTGGCGTTCCTCGGCAGGATGTCGCGCGACAAGCGGCCGGACCGGGCGATCGAGATTGCCAGGCGCACGGGCCTGAGGCTCAAGCTCGCGGCCAAGGTGGGCGACGGCGACCGGGCCTATTTCGAGGAGGTCGTCCAGCCGCTGATCGATGGCGATCGCGTCGAATATGTCGGCGAGATCAGCGAGGACCAGAAGAGCAGGTTTCTCGGCAACGCCGCTGCCTTGCTGTTTCCCATCGACTGGCCCGAGCCTTTTGGTCTGGCGGTAATCGAGGCCATGGCCTGCGGAACCCCTGTCATGGCTTGGAGCTGCGGCGCCATGCCCGAGATCATCGATCACGGTGTGACCGGCTTCGTCGTCGAAACCATCGAGGACGCCGTCGCCACCATGCCGGCCCTGCTCCAGCTCGACAGGCGCCGGATAAGGGCCGTTTTCGAAGGACGGTTCTCGGCCGACCGCATGGCGCGCGACTATGTCGCCACCTATTCACAGGCGATCGACACTCAACAAATCAGGGCTTCCTAGTACAGTGCCCCGTTCAGAAACAAGCACGGGACAGTCTTCTTGACCATCACCCAACTTGACGAGCGCAAGCTTGATCCCGCAATAGCCCTGGCCTCCCTGGACGAAACCGCGCCGAGGGAACCGCACCGGCTCTTCGCACTCAAGCATGGCGACTGCTTCGCCGTCGCCGATTCCTATGGCGACATACGCGGTGTGGGCGACGGCTTCTTCCGCGACGACACGCGCGTGCTTTCCGAATTCCGCCTCGCGGTGGGCGGTCGTTCGACGTCGCTGCTGGGCGCATCGCTGAGCCAGGACAATGTCCTGTTCACCTCCAACCTGACCAATCTGCCTATAGAGAGTGCCGGCGGCCGTCCCATCCCGCAAGGAGCGATCCACATCGAGCGTGTCAGGCTGCTGTGGGAGGATCGCCTGTATGAGCGCCTGACCCTTTCCAACTACAGCCAGGAACATTCGACCGTCCTGCTTTCGCTGCGCTTCGCCGCCGATTTCCGCGACATGTTCGAAGTTCGTGGCTCGACACGCGCCAAACGAGGCACGGCCCATACCGCCGAGATGGACCAGAACTCGGTTCTGCTTCGCTATGAAGGCCTGGACAAGGTGGTGCGTATGTCGACGATATCGTTTTCGCAGAAACCGGACGAATTGACCTCCGACCGGGCGGATTTCTTCATTGCAGTCACCAAACGCAGCCGCAAGACACTGTATGTCGAGGTCGGCAGCGAGATGGCCGATGTGCCCGACCGCGACCGGTTTCGCGCCGCGGCGGCGCGCGCGCGTTTCGGCATGCGCGCCAAGCGCCGCCATGGCGCGACGCTGCACAGTTCGGGCAGGGTGTTCAACGACTGGATGGAGCGCGCCCGGGCCGACGTGGCGCTGCTCACCACCGAACTCGCGACCGGCCCTTATCCCTATGCCGGCATTCCGTGGTTCTCGACGGCCTTCGGCAGAGACGGCGTGATCTCGGCGTTGCAGATGCTCTGGCTCAATCCCGGCCTGGCGCGCGGCGTGCTTGCCTTTCTTGCGCAACATCAAGCGACCGAAACCTCGCCCTTCAGCGACTCTCAGCCCGGCAAGATCATGCATGAAACGCGCAAGGGTGAAATGACGGCCCTAAGCGAGTTGCCGTTCGGCCGCTACTATGGCGGTGTCGATACCACCCCGCTCTACGTTCATCTCGCCTGCGCTTACGCGGACCGCACCGGCGACATGGTCTTTATCGACGGCCTATGGCAGTCGCTATGTGCAGCCGCCGAATGGATCGAGGCGGCAAGCGCTTCGACCGGATTCGTCACCTACCGGCGTGCGGCGGAGTCAGGCCTCGCCAACCAGGGATGGAAGGACAGCTTTGATTCGGTCTTTCATGCAGACGGTCGTATCCCGAAGGGGCCGATCGCGCTGGTCGAAGTGCAGGGCTACGTCTTCGCGGCGTTCCAGGGGCTGGCGAGACTGGCTCGCCGGCGAGGCGAGACAGAAAAGGCGGAAGGCTGGGAAAGGCGGGCCGAAGAGATCCGCCGGCGGGTTGAAAGTCATTTCTGGATCGAAGAGCTGGGTTATTACGCGCTGGCGCTCGATGGCGACGGCCGGCCATGCGAGGTGCGCACATCCAATGCCGGACATCTGCTCTATGTCGGACTTCCGAATCCTGATCGGGCGCGGATCGTCGCCGATCAGTTGCTGTCGGCTTCTTTTCACTCCGGCTGGGGATTGAGGACGCTCGCCGACGACGCAATATTCTTCAATCCCATGTCGTATCACAATGGCTCCATCTGGCCGCACGACACGGCGATATGCGCGGCAGGCCTTGCGCGGTACGGCATTCGCGACAATGTGGTGCGGCTGATGAGCGGGACGTTCGAATCCGCCGTCCATTTCAACATGCGCCTGCCCGAACTCTTCTGCGGCTTCACCCGCGCACCGGGCGAGGCGCCGATCGCGTATCCGGTCGCTTGCCTGCCGCAGGCCTGGTCGGCAGGTTCCGCCTTCATGCTGATGCAGGCCTGTCTGGGCCTCCATATCGACGGCTGGGCCGGCGAAATCCATGTCACAAGGCCACGCCTGCCAATCGGCATCGACAGCCTGGTGATCCGCCATCTCGCGGTGGCGGGCACGGCAGTCGACCTGACGTTCCAGCGGGTAGGAGACCGTGTGGGCGCGTTCCTGGCCGACCGCCATGAAGGGTTGGCGCCTTTGATCGTGCGCAGCTAAAAACCGGAACCATCACCGGCGACGTGCGTTGCACCATCTCCCCCGCGGAGAGGCGCGATCTAGGCCGGAGCAATTCACATCGATGCCAGACAACAATTTTGACTTCCTCCACTCTGCCTCCGCTCTATGGTTCGTCATTCTTGCCAGCCTCTGCGTTTCCCTTGTTGCCTTGGTGATTTCCGCGCTGCGATCCCGCCGGACCCCGCCGGAACCGGCGAATGTCGAGCCTCCACCGGCTCGTGTCGTATTGCGGGAGTTCGAAAAGAATGGCCATTCCGCCGACGCGGCGCTCGTCAACTGGTCGCCCTCGACGCTACGCGAAATCCTGGCGAAGGAACTGCCGGATGCGCAAGTGATCGTCGTCTCCAACCGCGAGCCCTACATTCACAATCTCAGGGATGACAATGTCGACCTGGTTGTGCCGGCCAGTGGACTTGTCTCGGCGCTGGAGCCGATCACCCGTGCCTGCGCGGGAACCTGGATAGCCTATGGCGGCGGCTCGGCGGATCATCTCGTCGTCGACCAGAACGACCGCATCGAGGTCCCACCTGAGAACCCGTCCTACACGTTGCGCCGTGTCTGGCTGACCGAAGAGGAACAGCAAGGCTATTATCTGGGTTTTGCCAATGAGGGTCTCTGGCCGCTGTGCCACATAGCCTTTACACGGCCCGTCTTCCGCACGTCCGACTGGGAAACATACGAAGCCGTCAATCGCAAATTCGCCGATACCGTCGTTGCCGAAGCCCGGAACGAACGCCCGATCGTCCTCGTCCAGGATTATCATTTCGCTCTGCTGCCGCGAATGATCCGGGAACGCCTGCCCGATGCGATCGTCATCACATTCTGGCACATTCCGTGGCCGAATTCGGAAGTCTTCAGCATCTGCCCCTGGCGGGAAAAAATCCTGGACGGCCTGCTGGGGAGCTCGATCATCGGCTTTCATACGCAGTTCCACTGCAACAACTTCATCGAGAGCGTCGACCGCTTTCTGGAAAGCAGGATCGAGCGCGAGGATTCGGCCATCTCCTATGGCGGCCAGACCAGTCTGGTCCACGCCTATCCGATCTCGATAGAGTGGCCGCCGGCTCAACTCGGGAAATTGCCCGCCATCGCGCAGTGCCGCGCGCGAATTCGCGAAAAATTCGGGCTGGCGGACAATGTCAGCCTCTGTGTCGGCGTCGAGCGCCTCGATTACACGAAAGGCATTCTCGACCGGTTTCACGCATTGGACGAACTGTTCAAGCAACACCCGGAGTGGATCGGCAAGGTGGCCTTCCTGCAGATCGCGGCGCCAAGCCGTGGA
This sequence comes from Mesorhizobium sp. B2-8-1, assembly GCF_006440955.1. Taxonomy (NCBI): domain Bacteria; kingdom Pseudomonadati; phylum Pseudomonadota; class Alphaproteobacteria; order Hyphomicrobiales; family Phyllobacteriaceae; genus Mesorhizobium; species Mesorhizobium sp. B2-8-1. Next base: position 116,656 of record NZ_VFTX01000005.1, read on the forward strand.
ACCTTGCCGGCCTACCAGCAACTGCACGAGGAATGCCTGCGTTGCGCGGCGGAGCTCAACGAGCGTTATGGCCGGGACGGCTACACGCCTGTCTTGATGGTGGCTGAACACCATTCCCAGGAGCAGGTCTACGAAATCTACCGGGCCGCCGATGTCTGCATGGTGACCAGCCTGCACGACGGAATGAACCTGGTCGCCAAGGAATTTGTCGCCGCGCGCGACGACGAGCAAGGCGTGCTGATGCTCAGCATGTTTGCCGGCGCTTCAAAGGAGCTTCTCGAGGCGCTGATCGTCAATCCTTACGACGCGACGATGATGGCCGAGGCGTTGCTGCAGGCATTGACCATGGTGCCCGCCGAGCAGCGCCAGCGCATGCAGCGCATGCGCGAGATCGTCCGCGACAACAATGTCTATCGCTGGGCCGGCAGCATGCTTCTCGACGCCGCCCGCTTGCGCAAGCGAATCGCGATCGACCCCGCCGGGCCGGGCTCCGTTGCCGCGGCCAATGTGATATCGCTGCTTGATCGCAAACGGGTCGCGGCGCTGTGATGTCGGGATCGGCAAATCTGTCCGTGCCGACCGTCCCGCAAGGCCGATGGGCACTCTTCCTGGACATTGACGGTACGCTTCTGGAACATGCCGCGCATCCCGACGCGGTGGTCGTCGGCGATGCGTTGCGAAGCATGCTGACAAGGCTGGACGGGCGTCTGGCTGGCGCTCTGGCTTTCATTACAGGAAGATCCGTTTCCGCCGTCGACCGGCTCTTCCAGCCGCTGCGCCTACCGGCTGCGGGTCTATACGGCCTGGAGCACCGGCTTGTCCGTGACGGGCCCGTCGAGGCGGCCGACGAGCCCGCCGACATTGCCGCGCTTGCCGAGGAAATCGAGGCGGAACTGGACAATGTGGACGTCTATATCGAGCGCAAGGGCCCGATCCTGGCCATTCATACGCGTGCGGCGCCGCAGTTGCTGCAACGGGCGACGCAACTGGTCGAACAGGCACTGGAGCGGCTTCCGCGGGGATATCGGGTTCTTGCCGGCAATGCCGGGGTGGAACTGATGCCGCTCGAGGCGGCCAAGGGAGCGGCAATCAGGCGTTTCTGCGAGTTGCCGGCTTTCCGGGGGCGGATTCCCGTATTCCTCGGAGACGACACGTCGGATGAGAACGGCTTCGAAGCCGTCAATGAAATGGATGGCATTTCGGTCCGCATCAAACCGCAAGGGAAAACCGTGGCGCGCCACGCGCTGGCCGATGTCGGCGAGACCCTGGCCTGGCTTGAATCCCTATGTCACGACCAATCGGGCACTGGCCGGTTTGAGGAGGCGGTCCAGCCCACTGTCCGGCAGAGTTGAGGCCGCAAAACGCATTTTGCGCCTTTGAAGAACGGGTTTCAGGAGTTGATCAATGATCCAATTCACCAGCCTCATCCACGAGATCATGCCCGCGTGGCTCCGGCGGCGTTCGCGCCGGCGCATGCAGGACACGGAGACAACTTTCGATCCATCGCGTCCTGAAGACGCCGATGCCGTCTGGCGAAAGGCCGTCGAGAGGGACCTGTTCGGCGCAAACACGCCCGACTATACCGAGACCGAACAGAAGAAGCGCGATCACCACTGACGGAGGCTGTCAGCCTTCCGCGAAGACCAGCGAGACATTGCCGCCGGCATGCCGTTCGAGCCGGCCGGCGAGGTCGAGCTCCAGGAGCACCATGAACACCTGTGCCGGATGCAGGCCGGTGTGGCGGATGATCTCGTCGATCGCCACCGGCGTCGGGCCGAGCGCTTCGGTCACCCTGGCGCGGTCGTTTTCGCCGGGTGGCGGCGTGGCCGAGAAATCGGGGGGATCTTCAAAGGGCGGCAGTTCGGGGGCCCGCAAACCGGTCAGCGGCGCGATTGCCCTGTGAATGTCGGCGGCTTCGGTGACCAAGGTGGCACCGTCCTTGAGCAGGCCATTGGTGCCGGCGGCGCGTGGATCAAGCGGCGAGCCGGGTACGGCGAAGACCAGCCGGCCCATTTCGCCTGCGAGCCTGGCGCTGATCAGGGATCCGGAACGCTGTGCTGCCTCGACCACCACCAGACCGACTGCCGCGCCCGCGACGAGACGGTTGCGGCGCGGAAAATCCTGGGCACGCGGCTGCCAGCCGAACGGCATCTCCGAAATGATGGCGCCGCCGCGCTCGACGATCTCGTCGCACAGGCCGGCATTCTCAGGCGGGTAGGGCAGATCGAGGCCTCCGGCCAGCACGCCGATCGTGCCGGTCGAAAGGCTGCCCTGATGTGCTGAAGTGTCGATGCCGCGCGCGAGGCCGGAGATGATGGCGTAACCGTCGCGGCCAAGGTCGGTCGCCAGCATGCGCGCCATCTTGATGCCGGCGAGCGAGGCGTTGCGGGCGCCGACGATAGCCACCGCGGGCAGCCGGAACACCGCGCCTTCGCCTTTCACCGCCAGCAGCGGCGGCGGATGGTCCATGTTTTTCAACAGGGCGGGATAGTCCGGCTCGCCGATACCGACAAAGCGGGCGCCTGCCCGCCTTGCGGCCTCCAGTTCCGCTTCGGCCTCGGCGATCGAGGGAATGCGGGCGATCCTGCTGGCGCCGCCCGAAATCATAAGTTCCGGCAGCATTTCCAGCGCGACTTCGGCCGAACCGAAGCGGTTGATCAGATCGCGAAAGGAGGCAGGACCTACATTCTGGGTGCGGATCAGCCGCAGCCAACTCAACCGCTGCCGGTCGCTGAGGCGCGGTCCGGCGAGCGGCTTGCTCACTCCTTCGCCCCGATTTTGCCCTCGATGCCGGCAAGCAGGCGTGAAATGTTGGCCCGGTGCTTGATGAAGACGATCAGGCTCATCACGACGAACAATGCGGCAATCTGCGGTGTGCTCAGGAAATAGAGGGCGATCGGCACGGCGACCGCGGCCGTCAGCGCTGCAAGCGAGGAGTAGCGGAACAGGAATGCCATGGCCAGCCAGACGATGGCGAAGATCAGCGCCACCTGCCAGGCAAGGCCGATCAGCACACCGAGATAGGTGGCCACGCCCTTGCCTCCCTTGAATCCGAGCCAGATCGGGAAGAGATGGCCGAGGAAGGCGCCAAGGCCGGCCCAAGCGCCGAGTTCGGGCGCGAAATGGCCCGCGATCAGCACCGCGGCCGTGCCCTTCAGCGCGTCGAGCAGCAGCGTGGCCGCGGCAAGGCCCTTGTTGCCTGTGCGTAGCACATTTGTCGCGCCGATGTTGCCGGAGCCGATCTGGCGCACGTCGCCAAGCCCTGCCGCACGGGTCAGCAGAAGCCCGAACGGAATCGAGCCCAAGAAATAGCCGAGCACCAGCGCCGGGATCAGGTTGTAAGTCATTGTTCCCCCCGCATTTCCCCCTGACGGGCTGAATCCGGCGCGATGCGCCGCCGCCCGCTCAGACCGAGAACACTGTGCGGCCCGCCACCAGCGTTTGCAAGACCTTGCCTTGCAGGCGCGCGCCTTCGAAACAGGTGTTCTTCGAGCGCGAGCGGATGCCGCTTTCGCTGACGATCCAGGGTTCATCCAGATCGACAAGCGCAAGGTCCGCGAGAGCGCCGGGCTTGAGCGTGCCGCCAGGCAGGCCGAACAGCCGTGCCGGCGCCGTGGACAAGGTCTCGATCAGCCGCGGCAGCGGCACGTCGCCATTGTGGTAGAGCCGCAAGGCGGCGCCCAGCAACGTTTCGAGCCCGATGGCGCCGGCGGCCGCGTCGGCGAAGGGCAGGCGCTTGGTGTCGACGTCCTGCGGATCGTGCGAGGAGACGATGATGTCGATCGTGCCGTCCCTGATCGCTTCGATCATCGCCAGGCGGTCTTCCTCGGCGCGCAGCGGCGGGGTCAACCGGAAGAAGGTGCGATATTCGCCGACGTCGTTTTCATTGAGTGACAGATTGTGGATCGATACGCCCGATGTGACGGTCGCGCCGTCGGCCTTCGCGCGCGCCACCGATGCCGCCGCCATCGCCGTCGATATCTTTGCCGCGTGGTAGGAGCCGCGCGTCAGGCGCGCCAAGGCAAGGTCGCGCTCCAGCGGGATGGTTTCGGCTTCACGCGGAATGCCGGAAAGTCCTAGCCAGCTGGCGTAGAGTCCCTCGTTCATCACGCCCGACGACGCGAGGTCGGCATCCTGGGTTTCGTGCACGATGGTTGCGCCGAAATCGCGGGCATAGGTCAGCGCCCGGCGCATCACCAGCGCGCTGGATATGGTGTGGCGGCCGTCGGTGAAGGCGGCAGCCCCGGCCTCTCGCAGCAGGCCGAATTCGGTCATCTCGCGGCCGTCGAGGCCCTTGGTGATGGCGGCGGCCGGGAAAATATTCACGATGGCCGTGTCCTTGGCGGTGCGCAGCACGAATTCGACCAGGGCCACATTGTCGATGACCGGATCGGTATCAGGCATCATGACGATCGAGGTGACGCCGCCGGCAGCCGCGGCGACACTTGCCGACGCGATCGTTTCGCGATGTTCGCCGCCCGGTTCGCCGATGAAGACGCGGCCGTCGATCAGGCCGGGAATCACCGCCTTGCCGGCGCAGTCGACGATGGTGGCGCCCTCGGGCGCCCCCTGGTTCAGCGCAGCCTTGCCGGCGGCGGCTATCTTCTTCCCGTCGACGATGACCGTCCCGGTCTCGTCTACGCCGCGCGAGGGGTCGATGATGCGGGCGCGCTCGAACACCGTGATGGTCATGCGCCGCGGCCCTCATGGTTGCGGCGCGGATCGAGCAGCGCTTCCATCACCGCCATGCGCACGGCAACGCCCATCTCGACCTGTTCCTGGATGACGCTCTGCGGCCCATCCGCGATCTCCGAGGCGATCTCGACGCCACGGTTCATCGGTCCCGGATGCATTACCAGAGCGTCGTCCTTGGCCGCTTTCAGCTTCTCGGCGTCAAGGCCGAAATAGCGGAAATATTCGCGCACCGAAGGCACGAAGGCGCCTTCCATTCGCTCGCGCTGCAGGCGCAGCATCATCACCACGTCGGCATCTTTCAGGCCCTCGGCCATTGAGCCGGTGACGATCACGCCCATCCTGTCGATTCCCGAGGGAAGCAATGTCGAGGGCGCGACGACGCGCACCTGCGCGCCGAGCGCGTTGAGCAGCATGATGTTGGAACGGGCGACACGCGAATGCAGGATGTCGCCGCAGATCGCCACGATCAGTTTCGACAGGGGACCCTTGGCGCGGCGGATGGTCAGCGCGTCGAGCAGTGCCTGTGTCGGGTGCTCATGCGCGCCGTCGCCGGCATTGACCACGGAGCAGCCGACCTTCTGGGCCAGAAGGGCGGCCGCACCCGCCGACTGGTGGCGGATGATCAATATGTCGGGCCGCATGGCGTTCAGCGTCATGGCCGTGTCGATGAGCGTCTCGCCCTTCTTCACCGAGGAACTCGCCACCGACATGTTCATGACGTCGGCGCCGAGACGCTTTCCGGCTAGCTCGAACGACGACTGCGTCCGCGTGGAAGCCTCGTAGAACAGGTTGATCTGGGTGCGGCCGCGCAGTGTCGAGGTTTTCTTCTCGGATTGCCGCGAGATCGCGACAGCCCGGTCCGCCCTGTCGAGCAGAAGCTCGATGTCGGCGGGGGAAAGATCGCGGATGCCCAGAAGATGGCGGTGGGGATAGAGTGGCAGGGACGAAGCGTCGGTCATCTCAAGGGGCTGCTATAGGGTGGACGTTCCATGGCTGCAAGCGCCAGCTTTGGATTGCGGCTGTTCTCCCCGGTATTTTCGTCGCGCGCCATGGGCTATATCTAGCCGATGGCTCCGGATTCGTAGCCGCCTGGCAGTAAGGATGAAGCGTGACCGACGACGTGACGAACCAGCCGCCGCCGCTGACAGGCGGCAACGCCTGGCGGGGCGATCCGTTGCTGATCCAGCTTGCCGAGCGCTTTTCCGATCCGGTGCGCAAGGATCTCGACGGGCTCGGCCGCTTCGTGCTGACGCAGGAGGCCCAGGAACTGGCCCGCCTCGCCAATGTCGAATCGCCGAGGCTCAGGACGCATGATCGCCAGGGCCGGCGCATCGATCTGGTCGAGTTTCACCCCGCCTATCACGCTTTGATGCGCCGTTCCGTAGCCAACGGGCTGCACTCCTCGGTCTGGGAGAACGGCGATGCCGAGATCGGCCGCCGCCATCAGGTGCGCACGGCCCGGTTCTACCTGACGGCCGAACTCGAGACCGGACATCTGTGTCCCATCACCATGACCAGCGCTTCGCTGGCGGCGCTGATGGCGAGCCCGAAACTGTTCCGCGAGTGGGCGCCGCGCGTGACGACGCGCAAATATGACCAGAGCCAAAAGCCGCCGGTCGAGAAGACCGGGCTTACGCTTGGCATGGGCATGACCGAGAAACAGGGCGGCACGGATGTGCGCGCCAATGTGACGAAGGCCGAGCGCGTCGGCAGCGGCTTCTATCGCCTGACCGGCCATAAATGGTTCATGTCGGCGCCGATGTCGGATGCCTTCCTTGTGCTGGCGCAGGCGCCGGAGGGATTGTCGTGCTTCCTCGTGCCGCGCGTCCTTGGCGACGGCTCGGGCAACGGCTTCCGTTTCCAGCGCCTGAAGGACAAGCTCGGCAACCGGTCGAATGCGTCTTCCGAGGTGGAGTTCGTCAACGCGATCGGCGAGATGGTCGGCGAGCCGGGCGCCGGCGTGAAGACGATCATGGACATGGTGACTTTGACCCGGCTCGACTGCGCCGTGGCGTCTTCGGCGATCATGCGGGCGGGTCTGGCCGAAGCCGTTCATCACGCCCGCCATCGCCAGGTGTTCGGCACCAACCTGATCGAGCAGCCGCTGATGCAGCGCGTGCTGGCGGACATGGCGCTCGACGTCGCCGCTGCCACGGCGCTGTCGTTCCGTCTGGCGCGTTCCTTCGACGAGGCGGCGAGCGATCGCGGCGAGGCGGCCTTTGCCCGTGCCATGACGCCGGTCGTCAAATATTGGGTCTGCAAAATTGCGCCGCCGCTGCTCTACGAGGCGATGGAATGCCTCGGCGGCAACGGCTATGTCGAGGAGGCGCCGCTCGCCCGATACTATCGCGAAGCTCCGGTCAACGCTATCTGGGAAGGGTCGGGCAATGTCATGGCGCTGGATGTGCTGCGCGTGCTTGGCCGCGCGCCGGGCCTGTTCGAGGAGGTGCTTGCCGGCATCGATCGCGACCTGGGCGCGGGCGGACGCGGCACCATCGGTGTGCTGAAGGCGGCGATGCAGGTCGCCGCGACCGACGAAGGCTCGGCCCGCCTGCTGACGGAGCAACTGGCGCTGTCGGCGGCGGCGGCGGAATTGCGCCGGTTGGGGGCGGGGCGGATCGCCGATGCCTTCGTCGAGACGCGGCTGGCGGGCCAGTGGCGCAACACCTACGGCATGCTCGATTCGCGCCATGATGCGCGCATGATCATCGACACGCTCTATCCGCCAACCACCTGAGCAGCAGCCATGGACCACGCTTTGGTCATTCCCCCGCGCCGTTAACCTTAACAAATGGTTTCCGTTGCGAGGGCTGGCGGCAAAGCCCACTGTCATTCCTGTCGAAGCAGGAATCACGATGCGACAGGTATTGACCTCTTTTCTCGCCTTGCACTGGACGATCGTTTTCGCCCTGCTGGCGATCATCTGCATCGATGGAAACCGCGGCGTGGCCGGGGCGCTTGGGGTGCTGGGCGTGACGATCGAGAGCGCCCGCTTCGTCGATCTCGAAAATGTCGTCGTGGTTGCGCCTCTGGCAACGGCCCTGCTTGTCGTGGCGGTGCTGTTCTTCTGGGCTTTTGTCGAGGCGCTGATCAACAATGCCAGCAATCCGGGCGCCGACAGCGTTGCCCGCATCGCCTTCATCAGCGCTTCCGGCGTGCTGTCGCTGATCCTGGTCGGAGGCGCGGCGCAAGGCATCAACGGGCTGTTCCTGGTCGTCGCCGTGCAATTGGCCGCACTTCTGGCCTCCTATGTCGCCATGCTTGCCGAGCGCCGCACCCTGGCCGCATCGGATGAGGTTGAAATCCACGCCACGGCGCACAGCATGGCCAGGGCCGCAGCCCACAATTCGCTGCTTTCGCTGATATCGGGCCGACCCCAGCCGACCCGGAAGGGAGGCCGCTGATGCGTTACATCTTCGCATTGTGGGCGGCTCCGATGGCGCTTTTCTGGGGCTGGTTCTACCTGTCGCTCAACGACATGAATTTCGGCTACGTGATGCTGAGCCGGCAGTTGCATGATTTCGTCTTCCAACTCTACGGCCAGATGCTCGGCATCGACCCGACAATCATTCCCGGCATGGTGGGAAGAGCCTGCATATTCGACGGCCTGCTGCTGCTGGCGATCTGGGCGTTTCGCCGCCGGCGTGAAATCATCGGCGGGATCAGGGGGCGGGCGGCGGTTCCGGTGCAGTTCGAGCGGCTGCACCGAGCGAGCGAAGCCGGTCCAAAACTCCCTGCAGAATAAAGGCGGCTGCGGCCGAATCGATCTTGCCGGCGCGCTTGGCGCGCGAAAAATCCATCTCGATCAGCGTCCGTTCGGCGGCTACCGTCGACAGCCTCTCGTCCCATGGCAGGAAGGGAAGGTCGCTCAAGGCGGCCATGTTGCGTACGAAGGCGCGCGATTTCTGCGCGCGCGGACCTTCCGAGCCGTCCATGTTGACCGGCAGTCCAATCACCACCGCGCCGGCATTCTCCTTTTGCAGCAGATCCAGCAGCACGGCCGCGTCGAGCGAGAATTTCCGTCGGATGATGACCGGGCGCGGATGCGCGAAGGAAAAGCCACGGTCCGAAACGGCGACGCCGATGGTCTTGTCGCCGAGATCGAGCCCGGCAAGCGTCCTGCCGCCGGCCAGCCGTGCCGGCAATTCCTCGATGGTAATGATAGCCAACGGTTTTCCTTTGACCCGACAGCGCCGTCGCGGCGTTTTGAAGACGCGAGGACGCCGTAACACTTTGCTCTTGAGCTGACGCCGTTCTATCCTCCGACGGAACAAAAATCGAGGAACTCGCTGATGAAACTCACTTGGTACGGACAATCCGCCTTCAAGATCGAGGTGGCGGGCGCAAGCATCCTGATGGACCCGTTCCTGAGCGGCAATCCGCTTTGGAAGAAAAGTTGGGAAGGCCCAGCCGAGGGTGTCACCCACGTGCTTTTGACGCATGGTCACGGAGACCATGTCGGCGATGCGCTCGAGATCCTCAAGAAGACCGGAGCGATGCTGGTCGCCAACCCCGAGGTCTGCGGCTATCTCGGCGGCCAGGGCGTCGACCAGAACAATATCAACCAGGGCAACACCGGTGGCACGGTGGACTGCGGCCCGTTCACGACCACTTTTGTCCAGGCATTGCATTCCTCGTCCTATGGCGACGGCATCTACATGGGCAATCCGTGCGGGCTGGTCCTGCATTTCCAGGACGACAAGACGCTCTATCACATGGGCGATACCGACATCTTCTCGGACATGGCGCTGGTCAACGAGCTGCACGAGCCGAAGATCGGCCTGGTGCCGGTTGGCGACCGCTTTACCATGGGAGGCGCTGTCGCGGCTCTCGCCTGCCGCCGCTATTTCAAGTTCGACGTCGCCGTGCCATGCCACTATGCGACTTTCGGCCTGCTCGACCAGACGCCCGACAAATTCGTCGCCGGAATGGAGGGTTCGGGCGTGAATGTCGTCGTGCCTGGGATCGGCGAGGCGGTCACGCTATAAATTGAAAACGGAATTAGAACATGAGCTTGAGAAACTCTCTTTGCGTTTCGATGCTGTTTGCTGCCTCGCCGGCGTTTGCCGCGGACGATTTCATCGAAGGGGTCTACCTCAAGTCCGAGGAGCTCTGCGCACAAGCCAGGAAAGACACGCTGCAGACGCTGATCGATGCCGGCAACATCGTGCTGTCGGCCCATGGCCTCCAGGGGGTCGAATACAATTGCGAGTTCTTGCAGATCAGCAAGGCGACACGCTCGCCGAGCTGGGCGGTGACGGCCATTTGCCAGGAGCCGGGCTACGTCTTTCCCGACGTGCTCTCGGTGACGCAGATGAGCCCGACGCAGATCGATCTCGTCTCCGTCCGGCCCATCGAAGACGAGAGCGAGGCGAGCGGCAACAGCGGCAGCTACTATCTGTGCGAGGGCATGGCCCCGCCGTGAGGCCATTTGCCCGATTGTGGGCATGCACATGTTGCGCGCCGCGCGCGGCGCCGCTATAGGCCGGGGCTGGTTTTCCCGAGGCACAAACATGTCCGTTGACGTCAAGACAGTGAAGCGCGTCGCGCGTCTCGCCCGCATTGCGGTGAGCGAGGAAGATGCCGAACGCATGACCGGCGAGCTGAACGCCATACTGGGCTTCGTCGAACAGCTGAACGAGGTCGATGTTTCCGGTGTCGAGCCGATGACCTCGGTAACTCCGATGGAGATGAAGAAGCGCCAGGACGTCGTCACCGACGGCAACAAGGCTGCCGACATCGTCGCCAACGCGCCTGCCACGGAAGAGAACTTCTTCCTCGTGCCGAAGGTCGTGGAGTAACAGGCCGATGGCCATCGAGATCGCCATCGAGACGCCGCTGCAGGACGACGTGCGCGGCTTGGTCGCGGAGCTCAACGAGACGCTGCTCGAATTGACGCCGCCGGAACACTGCTATCATCTGACCGTCGAGCAGATGGCCGGCCGGGACACCACGGTCTTCGTCGCCCGCGACGAGGGTCTTGCAATCGGTTGCGGAGCGCTGAAGCGCCATGACGGTGCCATAGGCGAGGTCAAGCGCATGTACACGCGGCCCACGCATCGCGGCCAGAAAATCGGCGCGAGGATCGTGGAGCGTCTCGAAGCGCTGGCGCGCGAGGAAGGATTGAAGCGTCTGGTGCTGGAGACGGGTGATCGCCATCCTGCCGCCTGGGCTGTCTATGAACGTTCCGGCTTCTCGCGTTGCGGTCCGGTGCTGGATTATCCCGATTCCGAGTGGTCGGTGTTTTACGAAAAGAGCCTTGCCTGATGAGCGACCTGACCCGACTGACGATTTCGCAGGCCCGCGCCAAGCTGCGCGCCAAGGAAATCACCGCGACCGAGATTGCCGACGCCTATCTCGCTGCGATCGAGCGCGCCAATCCGGCGCTCAACGCCTATGTCGTGGTGACGGGCGACAAGGCGCGCGACATGGCCAAGGCCTCCGACGCCAGGCTGGTCAAAGGCGAGGGCGGTGCGCTGGAAGGCATTCCGCTCGGCATCAAGGATCTGTTCGGCACCGAGGGCGTGCACACCCAGGCCTGCAGCCATGTGCTCGACGGCTTCAAGCCGCATTACGAATCGACCGTCACCTCCAATCTGTGGGCCGACGGGGCGGTCATGCTGGGCAAGCTCAACATGGACGAGTTCGCCATGGGCTCGTCCAACGAGACGTCCTATTACGGGCCGGTGGTCAACCCGTGGCGGCGTTCGCGCGTTGACACGATGGTGATGCCGACGACGCACCAGGGCGATGGCGGCTTCGTTTCGGCCGGCGGCACCAGGACCGCGCGCACCCTGGACAATGCGCAGCTGGTGCCGGGTGGCTCGTCGGGCGGCTCGGCCTCGGCCGTCTCGGCTTTCCTGTGCGCGGGCGCCACGGCCACCGACACTGGCGGCTCGATCCGCCAGCCGGCCGCGTTCACCGGCACGGTCGGCATCAAGCCGACCTATGGCCGCTGTTCGCGCTGGGGCATCGTCGCCTTCGCCTCGTCGCTCGACCAGGCCGGGCCGATCGCCCGCGACGTGCGCGATGCCGCGATCCTGCTCAAATCGATGGCCTCCGTCGATCCGAAGGACACGACCTCTGTCGACCGGCCTGTGCCGGACTACGAGGCGGCGATCGGCAAGCCGATCAAGGGCATGAAGGTCGGCATTCCCCGGGAATACCGCGTCGACGGCATGCCGGAGGAGATCGAGGCGCTGTGGCAGAAGGGCATTGCCTGGCTCAGGGATGCCGGCGCCGAGATCGTCGACATCTCCTTGCCGCACACCAAATACGCGCTACCGGCCTACTACATCGTGGCGCCCGCCGAAGCCTCGTCCAACCTTGCGCGCTATGACGGCGTCCGCTACGGCCTTCGCGTCCCGGGCAAGGATATCGTCGAGATGTATGAGAAGACCCGCGCCGCCGGCTTTGGCCGCGAGGTCAAGCGCCGGATCATGATCGGCACCTATGTGCTGTCGGCGGGCTATTACGACGCCTACTATCTGCAGGCGCAGAAGGTGCGCAATCTGATCAAGCGGGACTTCGAAAACGTCTTTGCCGCCGGCGTTGATGTCATCCTGACACCGGCGACGCCATCTGCCGCCTTCGGCATCGCGGACGAGGACATGGCTTCCGATCCGGTGAAGATGTACCTGAACGACATCTTCACCGTCACCGTGAACATGGCGGGCCTGCCGGGCATTGCGGTGCCCGCCGGCCTCGATCCCAAGGGATTGCCGCTCGGCCTGCAACTGATCGGCAGGCCGTTCGAGGAAGAGACGCTGTTCCAGACCGCCGCCGTCATCGAGCAGGCGGCTGGAACGTTCCAGCCGGAGAAGTGGTGGTAGAGGAAGAGCAGATCTTATCAGATGGATATGCAAGCTTGTTAGCGCTGGCTGTCCTTCTGCCGCTTTACTGCTACTGGCTTTGGTACGGCGTTCCTGCGTTAATTTCTGCGTTCAAAACGAAAACGTTCAAGACAAGGACTGGACAATGGCGGAAGATTGAAGAGCCAGAGATGTATTGGCTCGGTATCGGCTTTTATGTTTTAGCCTTGACAGTGATTCCAGTTTGTATTGTCTCGGTGTTGTATCCATATTTTTAAAATTGTTGCTGACCAGTATCGTGTGTAAATCTCTGGAATTTTAAGAGGGCATCCGATATATGTTCTTCTATCTTTCCAAGGTCTTCTGGTTCTTCATTCAGCCGCTCAACCTGACGATCTTCCTGCTGCTGGCGGGGCTGGTCGCGGCATTTTTTGGCCGCCGGCGGCTGGCGTTTTTGGTTCTGGCGCTTTCGGCCTGGACCTCGCTCGGCGCATTGCTGCTCAACCCGCTGGAGGAACGCTTTCCGCGCCCGCCGCTGCCGCAAAAAGTCGATGGCATCGTCGTGCTCGGCGGCGGCTTCGAGGGCGGCATCAATCTGGTGCGCGGCGGTTATGAGCTGAACAGCGGCGGCGACCGGATGGTCGAGACGGCCGTGCTGGCGCGGCGCTTTCCCGACGCCAAGGTGGTCGTCTCCGGCGGCAATGGCGAATTGTTCCTCGACGGCGAGGGCGATGCCGCCACCGCGCCGCGCCTGCTTGGCGCGCTTGGCGTGACGCCGGAGCGCCTGATCTCGAGGGCAAATCGCGCAACACCTATGAGAATGCCGTCTTCACCAAGGCCTTGATAGCGCCGAAGCCGGGCGAAACCTGGCTGCTGGTCACCTCGGCCTACCATATGCCGCGCGCCAAGGCGCTGTTCGACAAGGCCGGCTTCGCGACCGTCCCCTGGCCGGTCGACTATCGAACGTCGGGAGACGAAGGCATCGGCCTGTTCCGCGACAATCCGGCTGATGCGCTGCAGGCGGCCACAATGGCGATCCGCGAATGGATAGGGCTGTTCGCCTATTGGCTGTCCGGCCGCATCGATCAGCCTTTTCCCGCACCAGGCGGCTGACCGATCACGGCGCGGCGCGCCGCCGAGAAGAACTGGCGCCGCACCAGAACGGCCAGGAGCAGAAGCGTCGACAGCACGAACACCAGCGGATCGACGAACCAGCCGAGATAGCCGATCGAAAAGAACACGCCGCGCAGGCCGGAGTTGAAATGCTTGCCTGCCAGCATGTTCATCTGCGCCGCCCTCCACACCGCCGTTTCGGTGACCGGGTTGCGCGAGGCTTCGCCATGCGGGATCGGCACAGCACCGATCAGGATCGAGCAATAGTTGAACAGACGGTAGGCCCAGCCGAACTTGAAGAACGAAAACGCCAGGATCAGCACCAGTCCCAGCACCTTGATCTGAAAAGCCGGGCGCGACGAGGCGCCGCCCAGAGGCAGGGTGCTCAACACCTCGAGGACGCGGTCGGAGGCACCGAGCAAGGCAAAGCAGCCGCCAAGCGCGATCAGGGAACTGGAGGCGAAGAAGGCGGTGCCTTGCTGCAGGCCACCCATGATGGCTGTGTCGACGATGCGGATCTCACGCTCGGCCATCCGGTGCATCCAGGCCTGACGCTGCGCATTCATCGCCGTTGTCAGCGACATGCGGCTGACCAGCACGCCGTCCGAGGCGAGCGTATGCAGAACCCACGCAATGAGGAAGAACGCCAACGCCGCGAGATCGGCTGTCGAAAGATCGAGGGAATCGCCCATTGGCGGAACCCTATCACATCCAGTGCGATTGCTTCGATCGGCCGCCGGCAGCGACGGCCATGTCGCTGCCGGAGCAAACAAGGTCGGCGGGCGCTGCGCCGCGCCGTTCAAAACAGCGGAAACATCGCAGGAGTTCCTATATGTAGTCCCAGAGCGGCTTCGGGAGATTGTGGCGCGTGTTCCTTTCGGTTTTCGACCTGTTCAAGATCGGCATCGGACCATCGAGTTCGCACACGATGGGACCGATGACGGCCGCCCGCCGTTTCCTCGACGAGATCGCCGGAGACGACTGGCCGCGTCCGGTCGGCGCCAAGGTCGCTCGCATCGGCGCCAGCCTGCACGGCTCGCTCGCCTATACGGGCATCGGCCATGGCAGCGACCGTGCCGTCATTCTCGGCCTTGCCGGCCAGACGCCGCAGACGGTCGACCCTGACCAGGCGGACGGCATTGTCGCTCGCATCACCGCCGACAAGCTGGTTTCACCGCGCGGTCATCCTTCCTACCGTTTCGATCCGGCCAGCGATCTGGTGCTCGATCGCAAGACGCCGCTCCCCGGCCACGCCAACGGCATGGCGTTTTATGCCTATGACGCTGGCGACCGCCTGCTGCTCAAGCGGATCTATTATTCGATCGGCGGCGGCTTCGTGGTTTCGGAAGAAGAGCTGCAGCGCATGAAAGCCAAGGGTTCGGTGACGACCGAAGGCAAAAAAGTCCCTTATCCCTTCAAGAACGCCCTCGAGATGCTGAAGATGGCTGGCAAGAGCGGCCTTTCCATTGCCGAGATGAAGCGGGTCAACGAGGAAACACAAATGTCGCGCGATGAGCTCGACGACGGCCTCGACGCCATCTGGGGTGCCATGAAGAGTTGCATCGAGCGCGGCCTGTCGCAGGACGGCATCATGCCGGGCGGGCTGAAGGTGCGCCGCCGGGCCAGGCAATTGCACGACAAGCTGCAGGAGCAGTGGCAGCAGAACCGGCCCAATCCGCTGCTCGCCAATGACTGGCTGTCGATCTATGCCATGGCCGTCAACGAGGAGAATGCGGCCGGCGGGCGCGTCGTCACCGCGCCGACCAACGGCGCGGCCGGCACGCTGCCGGCAGTACTGCGCTACTGGCTGCATTTCCATCCCGAGGCCGACCAGCCCAGCATTCGCGATTTCCTGCTCACGGCAGCCGCCGTCGGCGGCATCATCAAGTCCAATGCGTCCATCTCCGGCGCCGAGGTCGGCTGCCAGGGCGAAGTCGGCTCGGCTTCGGCCATGGCGGCGGCCGGCCTGTGCGCCGTCATGGGCGGCACGCCCGAACAGGTCGAGAACGCCGCCGAGATCGCGCTGGAGCACCATCTGGGCATGACCTGCGATCCGGTCGGCGGGCTGGTGCAGGTGCCCTGCATCGAGCGCAATGCGCTGGGCGCGGTCAAGGCGGTGACGGCCGCCTCGCTTGCCATCAAGGGCGACGGCACCCATTTCGTGCCGCTGGACGCCGCGATCGAGACCATGCGCCAGACCGGCCTCGACATGAACGAGAAGTACAAGGAGACCAGCCTCGGCGGGCTGGCGGTCAATGTGGTGGAGTGTTGAGCCCGCTGGCACTGTGGAGAACTTGCTCAGGCCGTTGACGCATCCGTGCGACGGATTAAATCTTGGGCGATGGCTCTCAACCTCCTAAAGCTCTGCGTCGGCTGCGACAGCGTCGAGGATCTCGAAGAATGGATCGCGTTCCGCCTCGACGAGCGGCGCCGTGCCGGCGAACCGGCCGAGCATTGGCACACCACCCGCATGGTGCCGACGCGCGCCGATGAGGTTACCGACGGTGGCTCGCTCTACTGGGTGATCAAGGGAAGTGTGCAATGCCGGCAGTTGATCACCGAGATCCGGCCATTCACCGATGACGAGGGCATCGGCCGCTGCCATCTGATGCTGGATCCGCAAGTGGTGCGCACCGACTGGCAGCCGCGCCGCGCCTTTCAGGGCTGGCGCTATCTAAAGCCATCGGATGCACCCGCCGATCTCGGCAAGGGCAAGCCGGGGCAGGTCGAAATGCCGCCGAAACTCCGGCGCGAGCTCGCCGATCTCGGCCTGCTCTAAATCACTATCGGCTTGTTCCGAGCAGCCCATTGGCTTGCTCCGAGCAGCCAGTTGGCTTGCTCCGGGGCAATCTGGCGGCATGGTCGGCCCGTATAGGCGGACTGCGGTTGCTGGCCCTCAATGTTGCTGTCCGTTGGACTTGCAAGCGTCGCGACAACGCCACATCTTGAAAATCATGAGCGATAGGAACCATCCGGTTTCGATATCTGACGCACTCGCACCGACCACATCGCGCCGCGGCGTGGTGGGATGCGGACCATGTGTCGCGCAAGGTCATGATTGCGGCGCAGAAATAACACCCGGTGGCGGCATGCTCGTGTTCAGGAATAGTCTGGAAAACCGGCCGATCGCCGGGCATTCACGGGGCAGTGGAATATGATAGGCGCGATCATCGCTGTCGTCGCATTGCTGCTGGTGCTGATGGGCCTGGCAACGGCTTTCGTGCGGGCCGACCCGAGCAGGCTTGCAGGCGACATGAGGAAGGTTGGGCCGGTTTTGCTGGCATTGATCGGCGGCGCCGTGCTGCTGGTCGGGCGCGGCGGTCTCGGCGGCATCATCCTGCTCGCAGCGATTGCCTGGTACGGCTCGATGCGGCTGAACCAGCGAGCCGTGATGCCGGCGCGGAGACGCTCGACCGTACGCACAGCGGCGCTGGAAATGGACCTCGATCACGATACAGGCGGCCTTGAAGGCCTTATCCTGGCAGGCCGCCATGAAGGCAAGATGCTTGGTGCGATGGGCAAAGCCGAATTGCTGCAGCTGTTTCGCGAACTCTCCGGTGACCCGGAGAGCCGGCAACTGCTAGAGACGTATCTTGACGGCAGATTTCCCGTCTGGCGCAAAAACGCTGAGGCGCACAGTGGCGAAGGGCTGGGTATTGCGCCAGGTCCGGGCGCCATGACTAAGGAGGAGGCCTACAAGGTCCTTGGTCTTGAAGCGGGGGCCGCCGCGGCGGATGTCCGCAAGGCGCACCGCCGCCTGATGCAACGCCTGCACCCCGATATCGGCGGCACGTCTTTCCTGGCGGCGCGGATCAACGAAGCCAAGGACGTCTTGCTCTCCAATCACAACTAGTCTCCTTCGACGCAGAAATTTTCCGGGAGATATCTTCCACGCCGTCCCTACTGCTGGACGGCGTAGCACTCGATTTTCTTCTTCTTGAGGGCGGTGCAGGCCTTCCAGGCCGCGGTCTTGGAACCGAAGCCGCCGAAGCGGGCGCGGTAGTACGTGACGCCGTCCTTGTCGAAGGCGACGGTGAAGCCGGAGGCATCTGCCAGCACCTTCGGCGCCTGCTTGGTGGCCTTGTCGAGGAAGGCCTGGGCTTCGGACTGTTTCGGCGACGAGGCGACCTGAATGGCCCAACCCGACGGGACCGACGCGGTGTTGACCGGGTCGACGGCCGGCGCGGGCTCGGCATAAGCGGACACCACCTGTGCCGTGGCGACCTTGGGGGCGGAGACGATAACCGTCTTCACCTTCTTTGCCGGAACAACCAGTTTGGGTTCTTCGGCTGCGGTATCGTCGGCGACATCGCTGTCGCCCTGGGCAACCGTCGCGTCGTCGGCAACGGCCTCGTCCGCGTCATCGGCGCTTGCCACCGCCACCGGCTTCTCGTCCGGAGTCGGTGCGTCGTGCTTGGGCAACAGCACTCTGGCCAATGCCGTCACCGGGTTGCCGCTATCGGCCTTTGCGACCAGATCGCCGCCGCCCCGGGTCGATGCCCGCGGCAGATAGGTGTTGATCAAGGCCGCCATCTGATTGTCGCGGCTGCTGCCCGAGGTGCCGCCCATGACCACGCCGACAATGCGACGGTTGCCGTCGGAAACCGACGAAACCAGGTTGAAGCCCGAAGCGCGGGTGTAGCCGGTCTTGATGCCGTCGACGCCCTTGATGCGTCCAAGCAGGCGGTTGTGGCCGTTGATGCGCTGGCGGCCATAGAGGAAGGAGCGCTGCGAGAAATAGCCGTAATATTGCGGGAAATGTTCGCGCAGCGCGATGCCGAGCGTTGCCATGTCGCGCGCAGTGGTGAACTGGCCGGGATCGGGCAAGCCGTTGGCGTTGCGGAACACGGTGCCGTTCATACCGAGCTGCCGCGCCTTGGCAGTCATCATGCGGGCGAAGTTGGTCTCGTTGCCGCCGAGCATTTCGCCGAGCGCGGTGGCCGAATCATTGGCCGATTTGGTCACCATCGACAGGATGGCGGTCTCGACCGCCACCGATCCGCCCGGCTTCACGCCGAGCTTCGTCGGCGGCTCTGCCGCGGCATGAGCCGAGAAGACGACCGGCGAGTTCCGGCTGATCTTGCCCTTGGCCAGAGCCTCGAAAGTCAAATAAAGCGTCATCATCTTGGTGAGCGAGGCGGGATAACGCCGGGCGTTGGCATCCGAGGAGTAGAGCACCTTGCCGGTCTTGGCGTCGACCACGATGGCCGCGGACTTCGCGGCGAGCGACGGGGCCGCACTTGCAACGACGATGGTCATCGCCACGGCGATGATCATGACCGTTTTGAAAGGGGACGCGGATTTGGAAACGATGCCCGACAACGCCTGACGCACTGATAGTTCCTTTGAATTTCTTGTTGCGCTGGAGGCGGCAAAGGGATCCTGCCTCACTTCCGGGCAAGCTATCGGGGCAGCGTTACCAATCCGTTTATGGTAACCGCCGCGTTCACCATTTTCTGGTGGTTTGAGCCTCTGTTTATTCGAATTTTAGCCATTGCCCACACCGGCTAGGACGGAAGCTGGCGATTTCTTGACTTTTGTGCGTCGCACAATATATTCGAGTGCATTGCACAAGGCGCTCGGGGCAGGGCGCATCAACCGTCCAGGGAGAATTGAAATGACGCAGACCTATGAGGACTTCAGCAAATACGGCAAAGAGTTCGCCGACACCGGCTTGAAGAGCTTCGCCTCTTTGTCCAAGGGCGCGCAGGCAATTGCGGCCGAGGCCGGCGAATACACCAAGAAGAGCTTCGAAGCCGGCAGCGCCGCTTTCGAGAAGATTGTTTCGGCCAAGTCGCTCGACAAGGCGATCGAGGTCCAGTCCGACTATGCCAAGCAGTCCTATGAGGCGTTCGTCGCCGAGGCCACCAAGATCGGCGACCTCTATGCCGAACTCGCCAAGGAAGCCTACAAGCCGTTCGAATCGATCGTTGCCAAGGCGAAGTAATTTCGTTCGGCAGTACGAGATCTGGGCCCATTGGGCCAAGACAGAGCCCGGCCGCGCCAGCGTGGCCGGGTTTTTTCATGTCAATTTCCGATCAGGGGCCTGGCTCGCCTTCACGATTGCGAAAATCCGCCAAGTTGGGCACCTAGCCATATTGTCAGCTAACCAGAAGGGCTTAAAATCGTCCATCGAACACCTACATGTCGAACTCGCATGAGGATTCGAAAGAGGCAGGATTACGTGACGATCGGTTTGACTGCCACAAGGGCACGGATGCAGAACGGCAGCGGCGACGGCAATGAGGCCGGCCGCGGCACGGCGGTCATCACGCGCACAAAGACCAAGACCAAGAAACCCAGCCTCTATCGGGTCCTCATCCTGAACGACGACTACACACCGATGGAGTTCGTGGTTCACGTGCTGGAACGTTTTTTCCAGAAGGACCGCGAAGCCGCCACACGCATCATGCTTCATGTTCACAATCATGGAGTGGGCGAGTGCGGGGTCTATACATTCGAGGTGGCCGAGACCAAAGTGTCCCAGGTCATGGATTTCGCCCGACAAAATCAGCATCCGCTGCAATGCGTGATGGAGAAGAAGTGAGGTAACATGCCGGCTTTCTCCCAAGGCCTGGAAAAGGCGCTTCACCAAGCGCTGACGCTCGCCAACGAGCGGCACCATGAATATGCAACCCTTGAACATCTGCTGCTCGCCCTGATCGACGACACCGAGGCGGCCGCCGTCATGCGCGCCTGCAATGTCGATCTCGACGAGTTGAAGCACACTGTTCTCACCTATATCGACACCGAGCTCGACAATCTGGTTACCGGCTATGACGAGGATTCCAAGCCGACCGCCGGCTTCCAGCGCGTCATTCAGCGTGCGGTGATCCATGTGCAGTCGTCCGGCCGCGAAGAGGTCTCCGGCGCCAACGTGCTCGTCGCCATCTTCGCCGAGCGCGAGAGCCATGCCGCCTATTTCCTGCAGGAACAGCAGATGACCCGTTACGACGCGGTCAACTACATCTCGCACGGCATCGCCAAGCGTCCGGGCGCGTCGGAGACGCGTTCGCCGCGCGGCGCCGATGACGAGCAGGGTGGCGCGAACGGCGCCGAGCCGCAAGAGGAAGGCGGCAAGAAGAAGCAGCAGCAGGACGCGCTGACCGCTTATTGCGTCAATCTCAACAACAAGGCCAAGGCCGGCAAGATCGATCCGTTGATCGGGCGCGAGTCCGAGATCAACCGCACCATCCAGGTACTGTGCCGCCGTTCCAAGAACAATCCGCTCTATGTCGGCGATCCCGGCGTCGGCAAGACGGCGATCGCCGAGGGCCTCGCCAAGCGCATCGTCGAGGGTGATGTTCCGGAAGTCTTGCACAACGCCACCATCTTCGCGCTCGACATGGGCACGCTTTTGGCCGGCACGCGCTATCGCGGCGATTTCGAAGAGCGGCTGAAGCAGGTCGTCAAGGAGCTCGAGGATTATCCGGGCGCTGTGCTGTTCATCGACGAGATCCACACCGTCATTGGCGCCGGCGCGACGTCCGGCGGCGCCATGGATGCGTCCAACCTGTTGAAGCCGGCACTGTCTTCGGGTGCGATCCGCTGCATCGGTTCGACAACCTACAAGGAGTTTCGCCAGTTCTTTGAGAAGGACCGCGCGCTCGTACGTCGCTTCCAGAAGATCGACGTCAACGAGCCGACCATCGAGGACGCCATCGAGATCATGAAGGGCCTGAAGCCCTATTTCGAGGAGTTCCACAAGGTCCGCTACACGACGGAAGCCATCAAGGCTTCGGTTGAGCTGTCGGCGCGCTACATCAACGACCGCAAGCTGCCGGACAAGGCGATCGACGTGATCGACGAGACCGGCGCCTCGCAGATGCTGGTGCCGGAGGCCAAGCGCAAGAAGACCATCGGCATCAAGGAGATCGAAGCGACGATCGCCACCATGGCGCGCATCCCGCCGAAGACTGTTTCGGCCGATGACGAGAAGGTGCTGCAGGGGCTCGATATCGAGCTGAAGCGCGTCGTCTACGGCCAGGACACCGCGATCACCGCGCTGACCTCGGCGATCAAGCTGGCGCGTGCCGGCCTGCGGGAACCGGAGAAGCCGATCGGCTCCTATCTGTTCTCGGGTCCGACCGGCGTCGGCAAGACCGAAGTCGCCAAGCAATTGGCCGCTTCGCTCGGCGTCGAGCTGATCCGTTTCGACATGTCGGAATATATGGAACGCCACACGGTCTCTCGGTTGATCGGCGCGCCTCCCGGCTATGTCGGTTTCGATCAGGGCGGCCTTTTGACCGACGGCGTCGACCAGCATCCGCATTGCGTGCTGCTGCTGGACGAGGTCGAGAAGGCGCATCCGGACCTGTTCAACATCCTGTTGCAGGTGATGGACCATGGCAAGCTGACCGACCACAACGGCAAGCAGATCGACTTCCGCAATGTCATCCTGATCATGACCACCAATGCGGGCGCGTCGGATGCGCAGCGCGCGGCGATCGGTTTCGGTTCGACCAAGCGCGAAGGCGACGACGTCGAGGCGATCAACCGGCTGTTCACGCCGGAGTTCCGCAACCGTCTCGATGCGATCATCCCGTTCGGCTCGCTGCCGGTGCCGGTTATCCATCAGGTGGTGCAGAAGTTCGTCATGCAGCTGGAGGCCCAGCTCTCCGAGCGTGGCGTCACCTTCGACCTGTCGCCGGATGCGATCGCCTGGCTCGCCGACAAGGGCTATGACGAGCGCATGGGTGCGCGTCCGCTCGGCCGCGTCATCCAGGAGCACATCAAGAAGCCGCTGGCAGACGAAGTGCTGTTCGGCAAGCTCAAGAAGGGCGGCACGGTGCGCGTCAGCGTCGAGAAGAAGGAAACCGGCGAGACCGGCCTGAAGCTCGAATCGCTCGCCGACGAGGCACCGGTGAAGCCCAAGAAGGAAGAACCGGAAGACACCCCCAAGCAGCGCAAGGCAGTGGCCAAGAAGCCGGCGGTCAAGAAGGCCGTCGCGCAGAAGCCCGAGCCCAAGGGCAAGGACGGCGGCAAGCGCAGCCTGGTGCCGCAACTGCCGCGCAAGAGCTGATAGTCACTCCCTCGAAAAAGCCCCGGAAACGGGGCTTTTTTGTTGGCACAAAGGGACGATCACTGAAGCGTTGCCGGCGGCCCCTGGACAGCAAGCGGCGTCGGGCGGATTTTGGCTGATTTGTCCGTCCAGGACGGCGGTGCTCCCACCTTGGCGCCGACCATGCCGGACAGGCCGGGTGCCCGGCCGAAGGCCTCGCAGGCCGCGTCTTTCGGCTTACCGCCGAGGAACGATTTTATATGTTGGCCCAACGGTATCGAGATATGCAATCCCGACGGCGCCTTGCCGGTAACGAGCATGCGCGAAAAGTCGTTTCCGAAAGTAGCGCCCAGACTGTACGCATCGCCGATCTCGGAGACCATGGCCTCGTTGGTGAAGGAGTTCGCTCCGCGGGACCAGACCATGGCGGCGCGTTGGATGCCGTTCCGGTCAAGTGCCTCCATGAGACGGGGAATTTTATGTCTGAACCAGGCCAGATCATCATCCTCAACGGCGCACCGCGATCGGGGAAATCGAGCATCGTCCAGGCAGTTCAGGAGAGCTTCGAGGGCCCATGGATGAACCTGGGGGTCGACACCTATGAGCAGGTCACGCCGCTGCGCTGTCGCCCGGGGATAGGTTTGCGGCCCGGCGGCGAGCGCCCGGATATCGAGGGTCTCGTGCCGAGGTTCTACGCCGCGCTCTACGAATCGATCGCCGCCCACAGCCGAGTGGGGTTGAATGTCGTGGCCGATCTCGGTCATCACGACAGCTATTCGCGACCCCTTGATTGCCTTGTCGATTGCGCCCGGCGCCTCGCAGGCCTGCCGGTTCTGTTTGTCGGTGTCCGCTGCCCGATCGAAATCATCATGCAGAGGCGCGCCGACAGTCCGGCGGGGAGGGGATATGTGACGGGATCGCCCGACGACTCCGTGCCGTTGGCGGTGCGCCTGTGGCAGGAGGAGGTACACCGGCCTGGCGTGTATGATCTGGAAGTCGACACATCGCTGCTGACGCCAGCACAATGTGCGGATGCGATCCGCGGGCGCCTCAGGCAAAATGTAGAGCCTCCGACGGCGTTTGAGAGGCTGTCGGCATTCTCCAGGGACAAGCTATCCTGATCGCGTGCTCTCAGCCGGCGATGGGGGAATCTCGGCCGCGCGGCGCGATCGTCGTCCACGGCGGGCACAATTTGGTAGATGTTCAGCGGAATGGCGATCACGCTGATATGCTGGCGGCTCGGGTTCATCGTTTTCGATGCGCAACTTCCCCAGACGGCCGCAATGGGGGCAGCTGAAAGCCAGGCGTCAGGATAGCGGCATGGCCGCCTTTATCCGGCCGGCATTCTCGGCCAGCACCTCGGGTTTCTCCATCTGGCCCGTATGCGGCTTCAGCGCGATGCCTTCGAAGCGCGGAATGACGTGGACGTGAAGGTGATAGACGGTCTGCCCGGAAGCCGGCTCGTTGAACTGCATCACGGTGACGCCATCGGCCTTGAATGCCTCGCGGACGGCGAGCGCCACCTTCTGC
The DNA here is from genome assembly GCF_006440955.1 of Mesorhizobium sp. B2-8-1. Classification (NCBI taxonomy): domain Bacteria; kingdom Pseudomonadati; phylum Pseudomonadota; class Alphaproteobacteria; order Hyphomicrobiales; family Phyllobacteriaceae; genus Mesorhizobium; species Mesorhizobium sp. B2-8-1. The sequence continues at coordinate 140,806 of NZ_VFTX01000005.1, forward strand.
ACGACTGTGAAAAGCGGGCCGAACGTTGCCGGATCGGCGTCGAGCAGATTGCGCGAAGGCGTCTTCGGCACCACCAGCGTATGGCCTGGCCCCTGTGGCATCACATCCATGAAGGCAACGACCGCTTCGTCCTCGTAGACGCGGTGCGAGGGAATTTCACCGCGCAGGATCTTGGCAAAGATGTTGTCGGTGTCATAGGCGGTTTCGGCCATGGCGAACGCTCCGGATTGTGCCTCGCTGATTGGTGTAGCGAAGCCTCTCGTGAGCGGCAAGACGATCAGGCGAGATCGATGAAGCCGATCTCGACAGGCGTGCACTGCCAACCCAAGGGATGCCGAACCTGACATATGCTCCTGCCCCGCGGGATGGCCTACTCCTCCAGATCCTTGCGGAATGGCGTGTGTTCTTCGAGATATTCGCTCATGCGTTCCACCTCGCGCCGTTCGCGCCTGAGATAGTCGGCGATGGCGTTGCGCAGGCCGGGATGGGCGATGTAATGCGCGGAATGCATGATCACCGGCCGGTAGCCTCGCGCCAGCTTATGTTCGCCCTGTGCGCCCGCCTCGACCACCTTCAGCTTGCGTTCGATGGCGAAGTCGATGGCCTGGTGATAGCAGACCTCGAAATGCAGGAACGGATGATCCTCGATGCAGCCCCAGTTGCGGCCGTAGAGCGCATCCGAGCCGATGAAGTTGATAGCGCCGGCAATGTAGCGGCCGTTGCGCCTGGCCATCACCAGCAGGATGTCCTCGGCCATGCGCTCGCCGATCAGCGAGAAGAATTCGCGGTTCAGATAGGGCCGGCCCCATTTGCGGCTGCCGGTGTCCATGTAGAAGGCGAAGAAATCGTCCCAGGCCCGTTCTGTAAGGTCCTTGCCGGTAAGCCAGTCGATGGAGATGCCGTCGGCAAGCGCCTCGCGGCGCTCCTTCTTCATGGCCTTGCGCTTGCGGGAGGCGAGCGTGGCGAGGAAATCGTCATAGGTCGAGAAGCCCTCGTTGACGAAGTGGAACTGCTGGTCGGTGCGATGCAGGAAGCCCGCCGCCTCCAGCACGTCCACGTCGCTCTCCTGCGCGAAGGTGACATGCGCGGAAGAGACGCCGAGCCTTTCCGTCACCGCCTTCAATCCCTCGGCGAGCCCGGCCTTGACGGTGCCGGAATGCTGGCCCCTGCTCACCAGCAGGCGAGGGCCGGTGACCGGCGTGAACGGTACCGAGCATTGCAGCTTGGGATAATAACGGCCGCCGGCGCGCTCGAAGGCATCCGACCAGCCGTGATCGAACACATATTCGCCCTGGCTGTGTGACTTGAGATAGCAAGGGACCGCGCCGAGCAGCGTGCCTTGACCATTCTCCAGCCTGAGATGATGACCTTGCCAGCCAGTGCGCCGCACGGCGCAGCCGGAATCCTCGAGTGCGCTCAGGAAAGCATATGAAACGAGGGGGTTATAACCGTTTTCGGCATCACTGCGCGTGGTCCCGGCGAAACCGTCCCACTCTTCGCAGGTGAAGGCGCCGATGCCCGCCGCAATGCGGATCGCATACTCCGCATCAACCGTTTGCCCGTCGCCGTCGTCGCCCTGATCCATGAGGCTTATTTAAGCTCCATCCGGACCGCTACAAGTCACGTTCTAGGCACCCATATCAAGCGACCTTGACCAGATCGGGCTCGAACCCTTCGAACGTCATCTGGTCCGCATATTTGAATGTAAGATCGACCGCCGGCTGGTCATGCACCGTCCAGGTGATGACCGGCATTTTGAGCCGTTCACGGACAAAGCTGACGAATGGATTCGGCAGGTCGCCCGCTGCGTAGGAGGTGAAGGCGATCTGATGCGCCAGCATGGCGAAATGCGCTTCGATCAGCCTGTCGTCCTTGCCATAGGCGGTCAATCCAGCCGGGATGCCCGGCGCATCCCTGGCGAAATCGCGGATCAGCCAGTGGTCGAACGACATGATCGCCACCTTGCCTTTGTAGCGCTTGAGCAGCCTACCGACGCTCGCCACAAGGCCATTGTCGTATCCAGCCACGCCTTTTAGTTCGACCACCAGCGGCACCCGCCCGTCGATCAGATCGAGCGCCTCGCGCAGCGTCGGCACATGATCAGACGTGCCGCCGACCTTGAGCGCTGCCAGTTCGGCCGCCGTGCGCTGCCAGACGAAACCGTCGTGCCCAGTCAGCCGCTGCAAGTCGCCATCATGGATAATGACGGGAACTCCGTCCGACGACAGGTGCACGTCGCATTCGATGGCATAGCCGCGTTCGGCCGCGGCGGCAAAGGCGGAGAGGGTGTTTTCCCAGCGCGTCTTGTTCATGTCGTGAAAGCCGCGATGGGCGACAGGCCGGGCAATCAGCCAGGAAAGGTCGGTCATGTCAGGCTCGCTCACTCGACTTCGAAGATCGCTTCGATTTCCACCGCGGCATTAAGCGGCAGCGAAGCCGTGCCGACGGCGGAACGGGCATGCTTGCCGCGCTCGCCGAGCGCCGCCACCAGGAAATCGGAGGCGCCGTTTGCGACCAGATGCTGCTCGACGAAATCCGGCGCCGAGGCGACGAAGACGGTGATCTTGACCAGCCGGCGTATCTTCTCAAGATCGCCAAGTGCCGCCTTGGCCTGTGCCAGAATGTTGATCGCGCAGTATTTTGCCGCTTCCTTGCCGGTTGCTGTGTCGACGTCGCGGCCAAGCAGTCCGCTCGCCTGCAGCTTACCGTCCTTGAGCGGCAATTGTCCGGCGGTGAAAAGCAGGTTTCCGGTCCTGCAATGCGGCACGTAGTTGGCGGCAGGCGCCGCGGCCGCGGGAATGGTGACCCCGAGGTCGTTTAGCCGCTTTTCGATTGTTTCACTCATTGCTTTTCCCTATTGCTGGAAGGTGCCGCGCCGGCCGGGCCGAAATTGCTATTTTTGCCTCGCTTCCGCCACGACTTTTTTTAAGCTGGACCATCTTTCCCTGCGGCCTGCCATCAGCCGCGATGATCGGAGCCTCTCATGCGCGCAACGCGCCTTGTATTCCATGCCGTCCTGTTGTCGGCGGTCTTTTCGATAGGTCCCGCTTTCGCCGTGCCGGCGCTGCAGGCGCATCGCGCCGTTTACGACCTTACGCTCAAGAAGGCGGACGACCGCTCCGGGATCACCGGCATTACCGGCCGCATGGTCTATGAATTCAACGGCTCGGCCTGCGAAGGCTATACGGTGAAATTCCGCTTTGTCACCCAGATTGCCACCAGCGACAACACCAAGCTGACCGACCAGCAGACGACGACGTTCGAAGACGCCGAAGGCAAGACCTTCTCGTTCGTGACCAAATCCTTCGTCGACCAGAACCTCGACAAGGAGGTCAAGGGTGTCGCCACGAAGGAAACGCAAGGGCTAAAGGTCGACATCGACAAGCCCGAGAAGAGCAGCCTGGAACTTGCCGCCACCCAGTTTCCGACCCAGCATCTGGTCGAATTGATAGACAAGGCCGAGAAAGGTGAAAACTTCTATCAAACCAATCTGTTCGACGGCTCCGAGGACGCCAACAAGGTGATGTCCACCACCGTCGTCGTCGGCAAGAGGACCGATGCCGACAAGGCCGATCCGGAAGCACCGGCGCTGGCCAAGCTTGCCACCGACAAATACTGGCCGGTCGACATCGCCTATTTCGATGACAGTGCCAAGAACGGAGAAGAAACGCCGGAATACCGGATCAGCTTCAAGCTGCACGAGAACGGCATCACCCGCGATCTAACCATGGACTATGGCGATTTCTCCATGACCGGCAAGCTGGTCAATCTGTCGCTGTTCGACCAGACGAAGGCCTGCCCGACGAAATAAGCTCCGATTTGCCTCGACGCAGCGCCGTCGTGTCCACGGCTTGACGGCGCCGAGGCGGCTTCTCATCTTCTCGAGGCCGCCGGCCGCTTCATCTTCTGTGCGAATCCCTTCTATCATCGCTCGTCGCGGGCACCTGTCGGCGAAAGAAGGAATGCGGCGAGCCTCATGGCGGTCTATGTCGACGCGGCGATCTGGAAATGGGTTGGCCATCGCTGGTGCCATCTGATGGCCGACGACACCGATGAACTGCATCGTTTCGCCACGCAACTCGGTATCAAGCGCTCATCCTACCAGGGGCCGCCGAAGACATCGGCGCCGCATTATGACATAACCGGTTTCGAGCGCGACCGCGCGGTGCGGCTCGGCGCCATCGAGTGCAGCCGCGAGGAGATCGTCGCGATCTTCCGGCGGGTGAGGGTGCCAAAGGGTAAGATAAAGCGTTGAGGGCACGCGCGGATCGCCGCAGGCGCACCGCAATGCGTCGTTGCGCTTGCGTTTGGAGCACTTCCCCTCTATATGCGCGCTCATTCCACACACGGACTTTGGTGTCTGCCCGGGAGAAATCCGGCTGAAACCTCCGGTGGCGTCGAGGACTTCGTCCGAAAATGCCTGTGTCCGTGGAGGCTAACCGGAAAGGAAAATGAGAATGGCTCTGCCTGATTTCAGCATGCGCCAGCTTTTGGAAGCTGGCATTCACTTCGGCCACCAGACCCACCGCTGGAACCCGAAGATGGCGCCCTATATCTACGGCGCCCGCAACAACATCCACATCATCGACCTCAGCCAAACGGTGCCGTTGCTGCACCAGGCGCTGAAGCAGGTTTCCGACACCGTCGCCAAGGGCGGCCGCGTGCTGTTCGTCGGCACCAAGCGCCAGGCGTCCGACATCGTCGCCGATGCCGCGCAGCGTTCGGCCCAGTACTATGTCAACTCGCGTTGGCTGGGCGGCATGCTGACCAACTGGAAGACGATCTCGAACTCGATCCAGCGCCTGCGCAAGCTCGACGAGATGCTGGCCGGCGAGGCGCAAGGGTTGACCAAGAAGGAGCGTCTCAATCTCGACCGCGAGCGCGAGAAGCTCGACAAGGCTCTCGGCGGCATCAAGGACATGGGCTCGACGCCCGACCTGATGTTCGTGATCGACACCAACAAGGAAGCGATCGCCATCCTCGAGGCCAAGCGCCTTGGCATTCCGGTCGTCGCCATCATCGACTCGAACTGCGATCCGGACAAGATCGACTTCCCGATCCCCGGCAATGACGACGCCGCGCGCGCCATCCAGCTCTATTGCGACCTCATCGCGAAGGCTGCCATCGACGGCATCGCCCGCCAGCAGGGCGCGCTGGGTGTCGACATCGGCGCTTCGGTGGAAGCTCCGGTCGAGCCGGTGCTCGGCGAAACTCCGGCGGCGGAAACTCCGGAAGCGTGATAGCGAGGGCCGGTCACGGCCTTCATCTTTCTAATATTTTGACGCGTTAAACGGACGCACCGTCGAGATTCGATGGTGCGTCGGCGCATTTGAACAAAGAGGCGACAATGAGCATTTCGGCTGCACAGGTCAAAGAACTCCGCGACTTGACCGGCGCGGGCATGATGGACTGCAAGGCGGCGTTGAACGAGACCAACGGCAACATGGAAGAAGCCGTCGACTGGCTGCGCAAGAAGGGTATCTCCAAGGCCGACAAGAAGGCAGGCCGCACCGCGGCCGAGGGCCTGATCGGCGTCGATTCCGGCGTGCGCGAGGCCGCGGTCGTCGAGGTCAATTCCGAGACCGACTTCGTAGCCCGCAACGCCGCCTTCCAGGAGATCGTCGCCAACGTCGCCAAGGTGGCGCTGGCCTATGGCACGAGCGAGGCCGTGGCTGCCGCGAAGTACCCGGGTTCGGACAAGTCGGTCACCGACACCATCAAGGACGCCGTCGGTACCATCGGCGAGAACATGGGCTTCCGCCGTTCGGCCAAGCTCACCGTTCCGCACGGCGCCGTCGCGACCTATGTTCACAACGCGGTTGCCGACGGCCTTGGCAAGCTGGGCGTCCTGGTCGCTATCGAGACCACGGGCAACGAGCACGCGGCCAATGCATTCGCCCGCCAGGTCGCCATGCATGTCGCCGCCACCAACCCGATGGCGCTGACCACCGAGGAACTCGATCCCGCGGCAGTCGAGCGCGAGAAGGCGATCTTCGCCGACCAGGCTCGCCAGTCCGGCAAGCCGGAGGCGATCATCGAGAAGATGGTCGAGGGCCGCCTGCGCAAGTTCTACGAGGAAGTCGTGCTTCTGAAGCAGGCCTTCGTGCTCAATCCCGACATCACCGTCGAGAAGGCGCTGAAGGATGCCGAGAAGGAGATCGGCGCTCCGGCCAAGATCTCGGCCTATCTGCGTTTCGCGCTCGGCGAAGGCATCGAGAAGGAAGCGACCGATTTCGCGGCGGAAGTCGCGGCGGCGGTCAAGAAATAGCCCGAAGAACAAGTAAGGCTAAACGGCTCAGGCAACTCGGCCGGGTGTCCGCATGGATGCCCGGCCGATTTCTTGTGCGGCGTCGATGAAGGCCCTCAGCTTCGGCGCCATCGACGCCCGGCGCGGAAAGTAAAGGAAAAGGCCGGGCTCCTCGATTGCCGTCTTTGGCAGGACCTGGACGAGGCGTCCTGCGGCAAGATCGGCGCGTACAAGCGGCTCGAACACATAGGCGAGCCCGACCCCTGCAAGCGCAAGATCGATCGCCGCCAGCGAATCGGTCACGACGGCCGTGCCACGCGTCTCGACGACGACCTCCTTGCCATTGTCGTTCAGATCCCAGCGATAGAACGCGCCGGAGCGGAGAAGCCTGTAGCCTATGCAATTATGGTTCGCGAGGTCGGCCACGTCGCAGGGACGGCCGTGCCTTCCGATATAGTCCGGCGAGGCGACGAGCACGGCCTTGAAGGGCTGCGTCAGCCGTATGGCGGTCATGTCCTGCGCGATCATCTCGCCCAGCCTAATGCCGGCGTCAAAACCTTCCCCGACGATATCGACCAGGGCTTGATCGGCGAAAACCTCGACCGTCACATCCGGATAGCGATCGGCCATGGCTGCGATCACAGGCGTCACCGCCAAAGGGATCGCGATGTTGGAGGCATTGATCCTGAGCAGGCCAGAGGGCCGCCCCTTGACGCCGCGGATGCGGTCCATCCGCTCCGCGATGTCCTGGAGGGCAGGGCCCGTTGTCTCCACCAGTGCCTTGCCGGCTTCGGTCAGCGAGACGCTGCGCGTCGTGCGCGCAAACAGCGGCTGGCCGATGCGCTCTTCCACCAGCCGCACAGCATGGCTGACCGCCGACGGGCTCATGCCGAGCTCGGCCGCGGCAAGCGCGAAGCCGCCCCGTCGCGCCACGGCAACGATGACGGGCAGGTGGGTAAGCAGGTCCCGGTCCATTCATGAATGATATCGCATAGTCTTTGCGAACAATGCAATCTTATCGATGGCGGCCCGTTGACCCACATTGTCCTCGACACAGCGGGCGGGCTGATTTCCTGGAGACGAGACATGAACGCTTTGAAACACGTGACCTTCGCCGCAGGATTGGCGCTGGCGCCGATCGATGCCGGTGGCGCCGAACCGGCCAGATGGCAGGTGCTTGCCGACGAGCGCGCGGTCATCCGCATCGCCGATGCCATCGACCGCGCCGTCGATGCACAGGACTGGAAACTTGCCCGCAGCTATTTCGCGGATCGGGTTACCGCAGATTTCAGCAGCCTGTCCGGACAGCCGGCGGCCAACATTGCCTCCGACGACCTGATCGGCGCCTGGGCCGGCAACCTCAAGGGCAGCAAGACCAGCCTGCATCTGCGCACCAATCACCAGGTCGTTCTCGAAGCGGACACGGCGACCGTCCTGTCGAACGGCTATGCCTGGAACCGGATGGAAGGCAATGGCGAGCCGCTTTGGGAAGTCTGGGGCACATATGAGCACCACCTGACCCGCTCCGGCGCGGGTTGGAAGGTCGACGGCTTCACCTTCCGCGTGACCCATGAGCGCGGCAATCCCTGGGTCAAGACGACACCCGGCCAATAACCCAACATCAAACTCGATCGGAGAATATCATGACCATGAACTACTACACGCTTGGCAACAGCGGCTTGCGCGTCAGCCGGTTGGCGCTGGGCACCATGACCTTCGGCACCGAATTGGGCTGGGGCACTGACAGGGATACAGCCCGCGCAATCTTCGACGAATATGTCGAGGCGGGCGGCAATTTCTTCGACACGGCCGATCTCTATACCGGCGGCACCGCCGAGACCTGGCTCGGCGAATTCGTCGCCGAGCGCGGATTGCGCGACAAGGCGGTGATCGCCACTAAATTCACCTTCAATTCAGAACCCGGGAATCCGAACGCCGGCGGCAATGGCCGCAAGAACATCATGCGCGCCGTGGACGCCTCTCTGAAGCGGCTCGGAACCGACTATATCGACCTCTATCTCATGCATGTGTGGGACAGGCTGACGCCGGCCGAGGAGGTGCTGCGCACGCTGGACGACCTGGTGCGCGCGGGCAAGGTACGCCACGTCGGCCTTTCCGATGTGCCGGCCTGGTATGCGGGGCGGGCGCAGGCGATCGCAGAATTGCGCGGCTATGAGCCGATCTCGGCCCTGCAGCTCGAATATTCGCTGGCCGAACGCTCGATCGAGCATGAGTTCGTGCCTTTCGCCACGCATCATGGCGCCGGCGTCATGGTTTGGAGCCCGCTGGCCAGCGGCTTGCTCAGCGGCAAATATCGCCCGACGCAAGCCGGCAATGCCGGCCGGCTCGACGGTTTCCGCAACACCACGCATCCGAGCTTCCGGAAATTCAGCGACCGCAATTGGGCGATCGTGGCCGAGCTCGAAAAGGTGGCCGCCGAGCTCGGCCGCAGCATGGCCCAGGTGGCGCTCAACTGGGTGGCGACGCAGCCCGGCGTCGCAACCGTCATCCTGGGCGCGACCAAGCTCGCGCAACTGCAGGACAACCTCGCGGCGCTGGATTTTTCGATTGCCCCCGAACTCCGCAAGCGGCTGGATTCGGTGAGCAACATGCCGGCGCCGTTCCCGCATTCCTATTTCGGGCCCGAGATCCAGGTCAGGGTGGCCGGCGGTGTCGTGACCGGCGACAAGCCCTCCGGCTATTCGCCGCAGGTTCTGGTGGAAGGCGAGGCGGTCAGCATCAGCAGCAACTGATCGAAAAAGCCTGGGATTTTGCGCAAGGGCGCGGCGTGACATCGCCGCGCCCTTCGTGTATCGGGTCGAACCATCATGCCAGCGCCGCCAGGCGAAGCGGGGCAGTTTCGCCTCCTGATTTGCCGCGCCGAGATTTTCGAGGACCAGATGACGGTGAAGCCCCTCTACCGACGTGTCTTGCTGAAAGCGTCTGGTGAAGCGTTGATGGGCGAACAGCATTTCGGCATCGATGTTTCGGTCGTCGACCGCATCGCCGGCGACATCGCCGAAGCCCGCGCGCTCGGCATCGAGGTTGGCGTCGTCATCGGCGGCGGCAATATCTTTCGCGGTGTGGCGGTTGCCTCCAAGGGTGGCGACCGCGTCACCGGCGACCATATGGGTATGCTCGCCACCGTCATCAATTCGCTGGCGCTGCGCACCTCGCTGAACAAGATCGGCGTCGATGCGGTGGTTCTTTCCGCGATCGCCATGCCTGAGCTTTGCGAGAGCTTTTCGCAGCGCCAGGCAACCGCCTACATGAACCAGGGCAAGGTGGTGATCTTTGCCGGCGGCACCGGCAATCCGTTCTTCACCACTGATTCGGCCGCGGCACTTCGCGCCGCTGAAATCGGCGCCGACGCGCTGTTCAAGGGCACACAGGTCGACGGCGTCTATTCTGCCGACCCGAAGAAGGACCCGAACGCGACGCGTTTCGAGCGCATCAGCCATGCCGAAGTGATAAATCGCGGCCTTTCCATCATGGATACGGCAGCGATTGCACTTGCGCGCGAAAACAACATTCCGATAATCGTCTATTCGATCCACGAAAAAGGTGGTTTCGGCGATATTCTAAGGGGCGGCGGCCGCTGCACGGTCGTCGCGGACGATTGATCCGGGGCCTGATCGCGGAAAAAGGCGAAAACCGGTTTCGAAATCAGGCTCGAACACGGGGCCTTGCCCCGAAAGCAGTGAACCCGCGTCAGACGGGTCGAGGAGACTAAGATGAGTGGTGAGTACGACGATCTCAAGCGGCGCATGGATGGGGCAATCGCCGCGTTCAAGCATGACCTGGCTTCGCTGCGGACCGGTCGCGCTTCCAGCAACCTGCTCGACGCTATCCAGGTGCAGGCCTATGGCACCAGCATGCCGATCAACCAGGTGGCCAATGTCACGGTGCCTGAGCCGCGCATGATTTCGGTGTCGGTCTGGGACAAGTCGATGGTGGGCGCGGTCGATCGCGCCATCCGCGAATCCAATCTGGGCTTCAACCCTATCGTGGACGGCACCAATCTCAGGATTCCGCTTCCGGAACTCAACGAGCAGCGCCGTAAGGAACTCGTCAAGATCTCGCATGGCTACGCCGAGAACGCCCGTGTCGCAGCGCGCCATGTGCGCCGCGACGGCATGGACTTCCTGAAGAAGGCGGAGAAGGACGGCGTCATCAGCGAGGACGATCAGCGCAAGCGCTCCGACCAGGTCCAGAAGCTTACCGACGAAACGATCAGCACCATCGACCACCTGCTTTCCGACAAGGAAGCTGAAATCATGCAGGTTTAGGGTCTGGCCGGCGGCTGGCCCGAAAGCGAGATCATGGCAACGCCCGCGCATGTCGCGATCATCATGGATGGAAACGGACGCTGGGCCAAGGCGCGCGGCATGCCGCGGCTCGCCGGCCATCGCGCGGGCGTAGAAGCACTGCGCAAGACGGTGCGCGCCGCGCCCGATCTCGGCATTTCCTACCTGACTGTCTATGCCTTCTCTTCGGAAAACTGGTCGCGGCCGAAATCCGAAGTCAGCGACCTGATGGGCCTGTTGAAGCTGTTCATTCGCCGCGATCTCGCCGAACTGCACCGCAGCGGCGTGCGCGTCAGGATCATCGGCGACAGGGCAGGGCTGCAGCCCGATATCAGGCTCCTGCTCGAAGAAGCCGAAGCGCTGACGTCGGCCAACGAGGCGCTGACGCTGATCATCGCCTTCAACTACGGCGGACGCGACGAGATCGTGCGCACGGCGCGCAAGCTTGCCTCGGCCGTCGCGCGCGGCGAGCTCGACAGCGAGGCGATCACCGCCGAATCCTTTGCCGGCTGCCTCGACACGCAAGGCGTTCCCGATCCCGAACTGGTCATACGCACCAGCGGTGAGCTTCGCCTTTCCAATTTTCTTCTGTGGCAGGCTGCCTATAGCGAGCTTGTGTTCCTGCCCTGCTATTGGCCCGATTTCAGCCGAGAGCATCTAGCCGAGGCCTTGCGCGAGTTCGCCGGGCGCGAACGCCGTTTTGGCGGGCTGGATCCGCAAGATGTCGCTTCGCGGCCGGCCGCGGGATGAGCAATCTCCAGCTTCGCGTTCTTTCGGCGGTCGTGCTTGCCATCGCGACGCTTGGCCTGACCTGGTTCGGCGGCCTGCCGTTCCGGCTGCTTTCAGCCGCGATTTCGGCGGTGATCTTCTACGAATGGACGCGCATGTCTCGCCCTTCCGGGACGACCGGGCTCGGTTTTTTGCCGGAAGCGCTGCTGCTGGTGTTTCTCGGCGCCCTGATCACCGGCCTGCCTGCCTTGTGGCTGCTGCTTCTGGTGGCTGCACTGGTCGCCGTCACGGCCATCGCCGCCCAACTGCGCGGGGCCGGGCAGTGGGATGCCTCCGGCCTTGCCTATGCAGCCGTCTCGGGTCTTTCCCTTGCGCTTCTGCGTGACGGCGACCATTCCGGCCTCGTCGCCATCCTGTTCCTGTTCGCGGTGGTCTGGGCGACCGACATCTTTGCCTATTTCGTCGGCCGGGCCGTCGGTGGCCCGAGGCTGGCGCCGTCCATCTCTCCCGGCAAGACGCGAAGTGGCGCGCTCGGCGGCGCCGTGGGCGGGGTCGTTGCGGGGCTCATCCTGGCCGTCGCCGCCGGTGCGGGCAACCTGCCAATGCTCGGTCTCGTCGCGCTCGCGCTTTCAATCGTCTCCCAGGCTGGCGACCTCCTGGAATCCTGGGTCAAGCGCCGCCACGGCCGCAAGGATTCGGGCGCGCTCATTCCGGGCCATGGCGGCGTCATGGACCGTGTCGACGGGCTTGTCGCGGCGGCTTTCGCCCTATACGTCATCGGCTGGATTTCGGCGGGCGCCGATCAGCCGGCACAGGGGCTGTTTCCCATTTGAACGGCATCGTTCCACGATCGATGCGGGCGCGCCTTGGATTCGCCTGGATTGATGTCACAGTCGCGGCGCAACGGTGTCGCGGAAGAACTGAGGATTTGAGTTGAACGAGATTCTTCACGCGATCTTCGGCATGGAAGGCTTCCTTCTCGGCACGCTCGTGCCCTTCCTGTTCGTGCTGACCGTGGTCGTGTTCGTCCACGAGATGGGCCACTATCTCGTTGGCCGCTGGTGCGGCATCGGCGTCAGGGCCTTTTCGATCGGTTTCGGCCCGGAACTCTTCGGCTTCAACGACAGGCACGGCACGCGCTGGAAGCTCTGCGCCATACCGCTTGGCGGCTATGTCAAATTCGTCGGCGACATGAACGCCACCTCCAGCCAGCCGTCGACGGAAGAGATCGAAACGCTGACCGACGAGGAACGCAAGGTCGCCTTCCACACCCAGCCGATCTGGAAGCGGGCGGCGACGGTGGTGGCCGGGCCGCTGTTCAATTTCCTGCTGACGATCGTCGTCTTTTCGGTGCTGTTTTCAGCCTATGGCCGCTATGTCGCGGAACCCATGGTGGCCGAGGTGACCGCCGGCAGCCCGGCGGCGAAAGCCGGCATCCTGCCCGGCGACCGATTCGTCAGCGTCGACGGCAGCAAGATCGAAACCTTCGGTGACGTCCAACGCCTGGTTTCGGGCCGGGCCGGCGACAGCATCACCTTCGTCATGCTGCGCGACGGCAAGGAAGTGACCGTGACGGCCACGCCGCAGCTGATGGAGCAGCAGGACGCGCTCGGCAACAAGGTCAAGGTGGCCGTGATCGGCGTCGTCAACAACCAGGAACTCGGCCAGCCCAGGCTGATCACCTACAGCCCCGCCGGCGCGTTGACCGCGGCGGTGGAGGAAACCGGGCACGTCATCCAGCGCACCGGCCAGTTCCTGCAGCGCTTCGTCGTTGGGCGCGAGGACAAGTGCCAGCTCGGCGGCCCTGTGAAGATCGCGGACATGGCCGGCAAGGCGGCGAAGCTCGGCTTCGAATGGCTCGTGCAGCTCGTTGCGCTTCTGTCCGTGGGCATCGGCATCCTCAATCTTTTGCCGATTCCCCCCCTCGACGGCGGCCATCTCCTGTTCTACGGCGTGGAGGCCGTCATCCGCCGGCCGGTGTCGGAACGGATGATGGAAATGGCCTATCGGGCCGGTCTGCTTCTGGTTTTGGGCTTCATGGGTTTCGTATTCTGGAACGATCTGTTTGGATGCTGAAATCATGAAGAAATTTGGCTTCGGGATGGTCGATGTTGAGACGCCGTTTACCATGCACGGGGATATGAGTGACGCGAAAGCCACGCACCAGGGTTAAGTAAATACAAATTAACCAGAAGCCTTGCGTGTAGGGAAAATCCGGTTAATACGGTACGAGAAATTACCGCACGTCCGGTTTTCTCGCCGTGGGGACTACGAGAAAAGGTTATTAAGCCCGATGAAGGCAGCATCCAAGTTTTTGAGCGCCGCTTCCGCGGCAGCCCTGTCCGCGGCTTTGGTCGTGCCAGGTGCGCTCGCAGTGCAGTTCGTTGCCACATCGGCGGCCGAAGCCGCTGTCGTCAGCAGGGTGGAGGTGAGCGGCAACCAACGTGTCGACGCCGATACCATCCGCAATTACATCACCATCAAGCCGGGCAAATCCTTCTCCAGCTCCGACATCGACAGCGCGGTCAAGGCGCTGTTCGGAACCGGGTTGTTCTCGGATGTGCAGATCAATCAGGTCGGTTCGACGTTGGTGGTCAAGGTTTCCGAGTACCAGGTCGTCAACCAGGTGCTGTTCCAGGGCAACAAGAAGCTCAAGGACAACGCGCTTGCGGCTGCCGTGCAGTTGAAGCCGCGCGGCACGTTCTCGCAGGCGGCGCTCGACGCCGATGTAGAGTCGGTCAAGGCCGCCTACAGGCGTATCGGCCGTGACGATGCCGCCGTGACCACCGAGGTCATGCAGCTCGGCGACAACCGCGTGAACGTGGTCTTCCATGTCAATGAAGGTGATCGCACGCAGATCGCGGCGATCAATTTCGTCGGCAACAGCGCTTATTCGAGCCGCCGCCTGTCAGATGTGATCACGACCAAGCGCTCGTCCTGGGTTTCGTTCATCCTGCGCGACGACGTCTATGACGACGACAAGCTGCGCGCCGACCAGGAGCTGCTGCGGCGCTTCTACTACAATCACGGCTATGCCGACTTCCAGGTCGTGTCCGCTGTCGGCGAACTCGACAACGCGACCAACAAGTACACGGTCACCATAACCGTCCAGGAAGGCGAGCGTTATACGTTCGGCGACATCAGCGTCGAAAGCACGATTCCGGAAGTCGACTCGAAGGCGCTGGAATCGGTGGTCGAGACCCACAAGGGCGACGTCTACAACGCCAAGAACGTCGAGGACACCATCATTGCCCTGACCGAGAAGGTGGCCGGCTCCGGCTACGCCTTCGCGCAGGTCACGCCGCGTGGCGACCGCAATTTCGAGAATCATACGATTTCGGTGGTCTACACCATCGACCAGGGCACCAAGGCCTATGTCGAGCGCATCGAGATCCGCGGCAATGACCGCACGCGCGACTATGTCATCCGCCGCGAGTTCGACGTCAGCGAAGGCGATGCGTTCAACCAAGTGCTGATCCAGCGCGCGAAGAAGCGGCTGGAAGATCTCAATTACTTTGACAAAGTCGAGGTTTCGACGGTGCCCGGTTCGGCGCCGGACCAGGTCGTGCTGGTGGTCGACGTGGTCGAAAAGTCGACCGGCGAATTCTCTGTCGGTGCCGGCTATTCGACCGGTGGGGACACCGCCGGTCCGTCCGTCGAAGGATCGATCACCGAGCGCAATTTCCTCGGCCGCGGCCAGTTCATCAAGGTGTCGGCGGGTGGCGGCAAGAACTCGCGCGATTACAGCCTTTCGTTCACCGAGCCCTATTTCCTCGGGCGCCGTATCGCCGCCGGCTTCGATGTCTACAAGCGGACCAGGGAATACGACGACTACGACAGCGATACGTTGGGCGCGACGGTGCGCTTCGGCCTGCCGATCACCGACAGCATCTCGACCCAGCTGGCGTATAATATTTCCCGGGAGAAGTATGAGCTGGATAACAGTTGCGACGACAACGGGGACGGTGTTCCCGACTCAGGCTGTGATGTTTCCGAGGCTATCTTGGATGGCATCGATCAAAGCCCGTGGATCAAGTCGTCGGTCAGCCTGGGACTAGTCTACAACACCATCGACGACATGAAGAACCCGCATGAGGGTATCTATGCCACCACAACCGTGGAAGTGGCAGGTCTCGGTGGCGATGCAAAGTTCGTAAAGGTGACGGGACGCGGCAGCGTCTATCAGACGCTGTCCGAGCAGTTCGATCTTGTCGGCCTCCTTTCGGGCGGCGCCGGCCATGTCGAAGGCTACGGAAACGACGGCGATCTGCGCATTTTCGATCATTTCCAGAGCACCGACCGCATGATCCGCGGTTTCGCCTATGGCGGCATCGGCCCGATTGCTTCCGGCACCAGCGGCGATCATCTCGGCGGTACCACCTATTTCAACGCCTCGGCGGAAGCGCAGTTTCCGCTGCCGGTCGTTCCGGAGAGCTTCGGCTTGCGCGGCGCGGTCTTTGCGGATGCCGCCACGCTCTACGGCAGCAAGATCGACGACCAGAGCTTGGTCGATCAATCGTCCACTGGCATGCAATGGCGCGCCTCGGTCGGTGTCGGCTTGATGTGGGCTTCGCCGTTCGGCCCGATCCGTATCGACTATGCGATCCCGGTCAAGAAAGAAGCGAGGGACGACGTGCAGGAATTCAACTTCGGCATATCGACCCGCTTCTGACCGGCGGATGACGATGCTCCCGGGTCGTTGAGGTCCGGGAGAAAATGTTCCGATCTAGCTGGATATAGCTTCTGGAATGACCGATCCGGTGTTCTTCGCGCCATCACGCCGGTATACGGCGGGCGAAGTCGCGAATCTGACCGGCTCGGTGCTTGTCGATTCCGGCCAGTCCGGCGTTTTCATCGACGCGCTGGCGCCTGCCAACGAAGGCGGCGAGAATGCACTCGTTTTCGTCGATGGCAAACGCAATTCCGTGCTGATGCCGTCGCTGCGGGCGGCCGCGGTGCTGTGTCCGGCGGAGTTCGCCGGCAAGGCGCCTGCCGCCATCGCCGTCCTTGTACATCCCCGTCCGCAACAGGCATTCGCGCTGGTCGGACGACTGCTGTTTCCGACGGCCGCGACACCTGGTCCGATGACCGGTGAAACCGGTATCTCGCCGCATGCCCATATCGATCCGAGCGCACATGTCGAGGAAGGTGCCGTCGTCGAAGCCGGCGCGGTGATCGGTCCTGCGGTGTCCATAGGCGCCGGCACCGTCATCGCGCCTCACGCCGTTGTCGGCCGTTCCTGCCAGATCGGGCGTGACGGCTATATCGGCCCGGGCGCCAGCGTCCAGTATGCCTTGATCGGCAACCGCGTCATCATCCATGGCG
The DNA here is from genome assembly GCF_006440955.1 of Mesorhizobium sp. B2-8-1. NCBI lineage: Bacteria > Pseudomonadati > Pseudomonadota > Alphaproteobacteria > Hyphomicrobiales > Phyllobacteriaceae > Mesorhizobium > Mesorhizobium sp. B2-8-1. Next base: position 157,414 of record NZ_VFTX01000005.1, read on the forward strand.
GCGCCCGGATCGGCCAGGACGGCTTTGGCTTCGTTGCCGGCGCCAAGGGGCCGGAACGTGTTCCGCAGATCGGCCGCGTCATCATCCAGGACGACGTCGAGATCGGTTCCAATTCCACCGTCGACCGCGGCGCCATGTCCGACACGATCATCGGCCAAGGCACCAAGATCGACAATCTCGTGCAGATCGCCCATAACGTCCGCATCGGCCGCAATTGCATCGTGGCCGGACTTTCGGGTATCTCCGGTTCCGTCGTCGTGGGCGACAATGTCACCATGGGCGGCGGCGTCGGGCTCGCGGATCACCTGACTATAGGATCGGGAGCGAAGCTTGCCGCGAGAAGCGGATTCATGAGCAATGTGCCCGCGGGCGAGATCTGGGGCGGCTATCCGGCACAGCCGATGGCGGAAGCCATGCGCGAGATAGCCATGCTGCGCAAGCTCGCCAGGACCCGCAAACAGGGCGAGGGGAGCAATGGCTGACATCACCGGGACGACGCTGGAAGCAGTCGACATATTGGGGCTGATGAAGCTCCTGCCGCATCGCTATCCGTTCCTGATGATCGACCGCATCGTCGACATCGATGGCGACGAATCCGCCACCGGCATCAAGAACGTGACCATAAACGAGCCGCATTTTCAGGGTCACTTCCCCGAGCAGCCGGTCATGCCGGGCGTGCTCATCGTCGAGGCGATGGCACAGACTGCCGGGGCCATCTGCATCCGCAGTCTTCGCACTGAAAAGCCGTCGCTGGTCTATTTCCTGACCATCGACAACGCCAAGTTCCGCAAACCGGTCGTTCCCGGCGATCAGTTGAAGATCCATGTCAAGAAAATCAAGAAACGCGGCAACCTGCTCAAATTCGCCTGTGAAGCCCTGGTCGACGGCAACAAGGCCGCCGAGGCTGAGATCTCAGCCATGATGGTCACCGGCGACTGACAATCGAATGCTTATGAAAATCAAGACATCCATCCATCCTTCCTCCGTCGTGGAGGAAGGCGCTCAAATCGGCCAAGGCGTCCGCATAGGACCGCTCTGCTATGTCGGCGCGGATGCCGTGATCGGCGACGGCGTCGAACTGGTCAGCCATGTCTCGGTGATAGGCGCAACGACGATCGGCGCGTCGACCAAGGTCTATCCGATGGCGATACTGGGCGGGCCGCCGCAGAACACCAAGCACAAGGGCGGCCGCACCACGCTCGTCATCGGCGAGAACTGCACGATCCGCGAAGGCGTCACCATGCATGTTGGCACCGATACCAGCCGCGGCGAAACGACGGTCGGCGACAATGGCAATTTTCTCGCCTACGCCCACATCGCCCATGACTGCGTCGTCGGCAAGAACGCCACCTTCGCCAACGGCGCGACGCTGGGCGGACACTGCGAAATCGGCGACAACGTCTATATCGGCGGTCTCAGCGCCGTTCATCAATTCGTGCGGGTAGGCGACAACGCTTTTCTTGGCGGGTGCTCGGCTTTTGTGGGTGATGTCATTCCCTATGCCATGGCGGCGGGAAATCGGGCCAGCCTGCGCGGCCTCAACATCATCGGGCTCAAGCGCTCCGGTCTGCCAAGATCCGAGATCTATCTGCTGCGCAGGGTCTATAAGACAATATTCGACCGCTCGCGCACCGTTGGCGAGAACATCGAATTCGCCAAGGCGGAATTCGCCACGTCACCGACCGCCATGAAGATCATCGATTTCATCTCCAGTCGCGGCAAGCGGCACTATGCTGTGCCATCGCTCAAGGGGAGCGATGGCGATGACGGCGATGACGAAGACTGAGGCGGCGGCAGCGGATTTCGTTCTCTCGCCGGGGGCCAGGGTCGGCATCGTCGCCGGCGGTGGCAGCCTGCCGGTGGAAGTCGCGCAAGGCCTGGCCGCGCATGGCTACCCGCCCTTCATCCTCTTGATGGAAGGCGAGGCCGACCGCCGGCAGGAGTTGCTCCGATACGAACACGACAGTCTCGCCCTTGAGCAGATCGGTTCACTGGTGGCGACGCTGAAGCGCCACGGCATCACTCATGTGGTCCTTGCCGGCGAAATCAGACGCAGGCCCCGGCTGGCCGACATCCGTCCGAGCCTTGGCTTGCTGGCGATCGTACCATCGGTGATCATGGCGCTGGCGCGCGGCGATGATGGACTTTTGAAGGTGGTGACACGCGGCCTGGAGAAGCGGGGCATCAAAGTGGTCGGCGCGCATGAGGTCGTTCCCGAACTGGCCGCCGGCGAAGGCACACTGACCGCGGCGAAACCAAAGCAATCGGACTGGCGCGACATCGAGGCGGCCAGGCTGGCCGCCAAGGCCATCGGCGCGCTTGATATCGGGCAGGCGGCGATTGCGATCGGAGGCCGGGCCATCGCGCTGGAAGGCATCGAAGGCACGAGCGGCCTGCTCGAAAGAGCGCGCGCGCTGCGCGGCCATGGCAGGCTTGCCGGAAAGACCCGCGGAGTGCTGGTCAAATGCGCCAAACCCGGCCAGGAGTTGCGGGCCGACCTGCCGTCGATAGGGCCGCAGACGGTGGAAGCAGCCCATGCGGCGGGGCTTGCCGGCATTGCCGTCGAAGCGGGGCGCTCGCTGATCCTGGAAGGGCCGGCAACGCTGTCGCGGGCGAACGCGCTCGGTCTGTTCATCGTCGGCCTGCCAGCGGCGGAGCCGGCGCATGGCTGACAAGGCGCTGAAGATCGCAATCGTGGCCGGCGAGGAATCCGGCGACCTGCTTGGCGCCGACATCGTGCGCTCGATCAAGCAGTCGACGGGGCGCGAGGTGCAGATCGTCGGTCTCGGCGGCCGCCATCTGCAGGCGCTCGGGCTGGTTTCGCCGTTCGACGCCGGAGAGATCGCCCTCATGGGCTTCAGCGCCATCTTGCGTGACCTGCCGCGGCTGATGCGGCGGATCGGCCAGCTGGCCAGCACGGTCGCGGATGCGAAGCCCGACTGCCTCATCACCATCGACAGCCCCGACTTTTCGCTGCGCGTGGCCAGGAAAGTGCGCGCGGCCAACCCGTCCATCCCGATTATCCACTATGTCTGTCCCAGCGTCTGGGCATGGCGGCCGGGCAGGGCGGTGGCGATGAAGCCCTATGTCGACCACATCCTCTGCATCCTGCCCTTCGAGGTGAAGGAGCTAGGCAGGCTCGGCGGACCGCCAGGGACCTATGTCGGACATCGCCTCACCCATGACGCGGGCGTGCTCTCGGCAGCCAGGACGCAGGCCCAACCGCGGGATCTTTCGCCGGATCGCCTGAAGACGCTGCTCGTCCTGCCCGGCTCGCGACGCAGCGAAGTGCGGCGGCTGCTCGAGCCGTTTGGGGAGACCGTGTCGATGCTGCGGGCACGCGGGCATCGCCTGCGGCTGATGTTGCCGACCGTGCCGCATGTCGCCGATGTCGTGCGCTCGGCGGTCGCTCGCTGGGACGAGAAGCCCGAGATCATCCTCGACCCTGAGCGAAAGTGGCAGGCCTTCGGCAAGGCTGACGCGGCGCTGATCGCGTCCGGCACGGTTTCGCTTGAACTGGCGCTGTCTGACGTGCCGATGATCTCCTGCTACAGGCTGGACCCGGTTGCGCGCATCGTGGCGCCATATCTCGTTTCGGTCTGGTCGGCGCTGCTGCCCAATTTGATATCGGATCGGGCGCTGATCCCGGAATTCTACAACGAGTATGTCAAGCCGAACAATCTGGCCCGCCAGCTCGAAGCGCTGTTCGCCGACACAGGCATGCGCAGATGGCAGAAGGACGGGTTCGCCGAGATCGCCCGGCGCATGACAACCGCCAAGTCGTCAGGCGACATCGCCGCGCAGGTGGTGATGGGGTATATCAAGAGAGTGAGTAGTGAGTAGTGAGTAGTGAGTAGGATTACCGCTCTTTCCCTACTGACTACTGACTACTCACTTATTCACTTCTTCCTTTTTACCGCTTCGCGATCGGCACATAGTCTCGCTCCGGCGCGCCGGTGTAGAGCTGGCGGGGGCGGCCGATCTTCTGGCGCGGATCCTCGATCATCTCCTTCCACTGCGCGATCCAGCCGACGGTGCGGGCGACGGCGAACAGCACGGTGAACATGGTGGTGGGGAAGCCCAGCGCCTTCAGCGTGATGCCGGAATAGAAGTCGACATTGGGGTAGAGCTTCTTCTCGATGAAATAGGGATCGGTGAGTGCGATCTTCTCCAGTTCCATGGCGATGTCGAGCAGCGGATCGTCCTTGATGCCGAGTTCGCCCAGCACCTCATGCGCGGTCTTCTGCATGATCTTGGCGCGCGGATCGTAGTTCTTGTAGACGCGGTGGCCAAAGCCCATCAGCCGGAACGGATCGTCCTTGTCCTTGGCGCGGGCGATGAATTCCGGAATGTGATCGACATGGCCGATCTCGCCCAGCATGTTCAGCGCCGCTTCGTTGGCGCCGCCATGCGCCGGGCCCCACAGGCAGGCGATGCCGGCGGCGATGCAGGCGAACGGATTGGCGCCAGACGAGCCGGCGAGCCGAACGGTAGAGGTCGAAGCGTTCTGCTCGTGGTCGGCGTGCAGGATGAAGATGCGCTCCATGGCGCGCGCCAGGACCGGGTTGATCTTGTATTCCTCGCACGGCACGGCAAAGCACATGTGCAGGAAGTTGGCGGCGAAATTCAGTTCGTTCTTCGGGTAAATGAAGGGCTGGCCGATATGGTATTTGTAGGCCATGGCCGCGATCGTCGGCATCTTGGCGATCAGCCGCATCGACGCCACCATGCGCTGGTAAGGATCCGAGATGTCGGTGGAGTCGTGATAGAAGGCCGACAGCGCGCCGACCACGCCGCACATCACCGCCATCGGATGCGCGTCGCGGCGGAAGCCGGTGAAGAAGCGCGACATCTGCTCATGCACCATGGTGTGGCGCGTCACGCGGTAGTCGAAATCGTCCTTCTGCGCCTTGGTCGGCAGCTCGCCGTAGAGCAGGAGATAGCAGACTTCGAGGAAGTCGCCATGTTCGGCCAACTGATCGATCGGATATCCGCGATGCAGGAGAATGCCGGCGTCGCCATCGATGAACGTGATCTCGGACTCGCAGCTTGCCGTCGAAGTGAAGCCGGGATCGTAGGTAAAGGCGCCGGTGGTGCTGTACAGCGTGGCGATGTCGATGACGTCAGGCCCGACCGAACCACTTCGCACCTTGAATTCGTGCGTCTTGCCGGCGAATTCCAGCTTTGCCGTGGCTTCCTGGGTCTTGCCGCCCAGTTCCCGTCTTGTCGCAGCTTCGGTCATTGCAAACTCCTTCTTGTTTCCTCATGCCGGCAAAGGCAAATTCTGCAAAGCGACACGTCGAAGTCACCGAATGCGCGTATTCGCGACCGCATTTTAGGAAGTGCGTGCCAGATTGGGCCAAGGCTCAATGTTGCACTGCGAAACGCGCCTTTCAATGCCAATCTTCTTGGGCCAGATTGCTCCTAATCGATTTGATCCGCGATGCGCGCCAGGCTCTCCTCGCGACCAAGCACGGCGAGAACGTCAAACACGCCGGGCGAGGTGCTCTTGCCGGTCAAGGCGGCGCGCAAGGGCTGGGCGACGGCGCCGAGCTTGTGGCCGCCGGCCGTCGCATAGTCCCGGATCGCGGCTTCAGTCGAGGCCGCCGTCCAGTCGCCTGAAACCGCCTCGAGGGCGTCGTGAGCGCCACGCAGGACCTTGCGCGCATCGTCATTGAGCAGCAGGGCTGCCTTCTCGTCGATCGGCAGTGGCCGCGCGGCAAACAGGAAGGCGGCGCCATCGACAAGCTCGACCAGCGTCTTGGCGCGCTCCTTCAGCCCCGGCAACGCTGCCAGCAACTGTGCCCTGTTCCGGTCGTCGAGGCGTGCGGCCATTGCCGGGCCGCCCTCGAGATAGGGCAAGGTGGCGATGAAGATGTCGAACAGCTCGGCATCGCCCATGCGGCGCATGTGGACGCCGTTCAGCGCCTCCAGCTTGGCGAAATCGAAGCGGGCGGCGCCCTTGTTCACATCGCCGATATCGAACCAGGCGATCATGTCCTGGATCGACATGATCTCGTCGTCGCCGTGGCTCCAGCCGAGCCGAGCCAGGTAGTTGAGCAGCGCTTCGGGCAGGTAGCCCATGGCGCGGTAGGCCTCCACGCCCAGCGCGCCGTGCCGCTTCGACAGCTTGGCGCCGTCGGCGCCGTGGATCAGCGGTATGTGCGACATTGAAGGCACATCCCAGCCCATGGCGTTGTAGATCACGGTCTGGCGGGCGGCATTGGTCAGGTGGTCGTCGCCACGGATGATGTGGGTGACGCCCATGTCGTGGTCGTCAACGACGACGGCATGCATGTAGGTCGGATTGCCGTCCGAGCGCAGGATGATGAAGTCGTCCAGATCCTTGTTGGGAAAGCGCACGTCGCCCTGGACACGGTCATGCACCACCGTCTCGCCTTTGGTCGGCGCCTTGATGCGGATCGCGCCCTTGACGCCAGGAGGCGCCTGCGAAGGGTCGCGGTCACGCCAGCTTCCGTCATAGCGCGGCGGCAAGCCCTTGGCCCGCGCCGCGTCGCGCATTGCCTCAAGCTCGGCAGGGGTCTCGTAGCTGTAGTAAGCCTTGCCCATGCGCACCAGCTCCTCGGCCACCTCGCGATGGCGCGGCGCGCGCTCGAACTGCGAGACGGCGTCGCCGTCCCAGGTGAGGCCGAGCCAAGTCAGTCCTTCGAGAATGGCTGCTGTCGCCGCATCGGTGGAGCGCTCGCGGTCGGTGTCCTCGATGCGCAGCAGCATCGTACCGCCGGTGTGCTTGGCGTAGAGCCAGTTGAAGAGCGCCGTACGCGCGCCGCCGATGTGCAGGTAGCCGGTGGGCGAGGGGGCAAAACGGGTGACAACCTTGTCGGACATACAACTCTCGGGAAACGTCTGGAGCGGGGTGCGGATCACACGCACTTTCGCGCGTCGCGCGTTCATGTAGCATAGGGTGTCGAGGGCGCAAGGGGCAGACCCGATGGCTGGAGCGGGCCGGGGCGCGGAGGAAGGCGAGGACGTCGTTGCCGGCGTCAGGGAACGCTCCCTTTTTGCCATGCCCGCGCCCGCCTCATTGCCGCTGGCGTTGCCGCCCCTACAGCAGCCGGGCAAGTCGCCGCCGGCGGATGTTTCCACGCCGCCCGGCATTCCCGCAGCCGGCGCGGCTGTGCGTCTGCGCCGTGAGTTCGGCCGTGCTTCATGGCCTCGTCTGCGCAACGGCGTGGCCAGAGCGTCCGAGCTCGAACTCGATCGGGGCATAGCCTTCCTGCTCGTGCCGGTGTTCCTGGCGTGCGGATCGATTGCGTATTTTTCGCTGGCGGCGGAGCCGGGCTTTGCCAAGCCTGTCGCGGTCGCGATCCTGATGTCGCTGTGCGCGCTCGTTTCACGCTCATGGCCGAAAACGCATCTGTGCTTCATGGCGGCGCTGTTGTGCGCGCTCGGCATGCTCGCCGGCAAAGTCGAGACGTGGCGAGCGGGAACGCGGATGCTGGGCTCGGAAATCTCCACGCAAATCACCGGCCGCGTCGTTTCGGTCGACCAGATGGAGACCGGGCGCATCCGGCTGACCATCGATGTGACATCGACCGCGCGGCCGAAACTACGCTACGCGCCCGAGCGCGTTCGCCTTTCGGCGCGCAAGGTGCCGGCTGAAGTGACGGCCGGCTCCCTCGTGACCGGCTATGCCAGGCTGTTGCCGCCGACCGGGCCGGTGCGGCCGGACAGCTACGACTTTTCCTTCGACAGCTACTTCGCCGGCATAGGCGCCAGCGGCTTCTTTCTCGGCAACCCCAAAATCGTCTCAGCCGATGACAGGCCGTTGTGGGCCGCCCTCTCAGCCGCCATCGAGAGTGCTCGCGAAAGCATTGCCGACCATATCAGGGGCAGCATCGGCGGCGCCGAGGGCGAGATCGCCGCGGCGCTGATCGTGGGTGTTCGCGCCGGGATTCCCGACGAGATCAATGAAGCGATGCGACGCACCGGCATCTACCACATCATCTCAATTTCCGGGCTGCACATGGCGCTGGTCGCCGGCACCGTCATGGGTCTGCTGCGTGGCGGCTTCGCGCTGTTTCCGAACTTTTCCTCCCGTCGGCCGGTCAAGAAATACGCGGCCGCGGCGGCACTTTTCTCGATCGCCGCCTACCTCGTCATTTCGGGCGTCGTTGTCGCCGCCGAACGCAGCTTCATCATGCTGGCGGTGATGCTGATCGCCGTTCTGTTCGATCGGGCGGCACTCACCATGCGCAATCTGGCTATTTCGGCGATCGCCGTCATCGTGGTGTCGCCGCACGAGGTGGTAGGGCCGAGCTTCCAGATGTCGTTCGCCGCCACCGCGGCCCTGGTCGGCGCCTATGCCGGCTGGTCGGATCGCAAAGCCGACAAAGCGCGGACCCCGCCGCCGCAACGGACCTTGCCTGGCCTGCTGACGCGAAAATTGCTGCTGGCGACAGGTGGGCTGGCGATGACCTCGATTATCGCGGGAAGCGCCACGGCGCTTTTCGCCATCTGGCATTTCCAGCGCGTGTCGCCGCTCAGCCTGTTCGCCAATCTTGCCGTCATGCCGATCGTTTCTGTCGTGATGTTCCTTGCGGTTGCCAGCGCGCTGCTGATGCCGTTCGGGTTCGATGGACCATCCCTTTATCTGATGGGCAAGGGACTGGCCGCGATGATCGCCATATCAGGATGGATCTCGCAACGCTCGCCGGTCGACGCGGTCGGGTTGATTTCGCAGCAATCCGTCCTTCTGGTGGCGATCGCCCTGGTCATCGCGACGATGGCCACGACATGGCTGCGGCTGGCGGCACTTCCCTTCGCGCTCGCCGGCCTGTTGACCGTCTCGGACACGCGCACGCCGGACGTGCTGATTTCGGAGGATGCCCGCCTGGTGGCGTTGCCGATCGGCGGCGGCGAGCTCGCGATCAACCGGGCGCGCCCGAACGAATTCACCGTCGATAATTGGAAACGCGCGCTGAAGTCCGAAACCATCGCTGCGCCGGAACTGTTCGACAGCGGAGACCGACAGTTCGACATCTTCGATCCCGCGCAACTTCCGGCGGGAGCGCCTTTCTATTGCTTCACGGGCCTGTGCATGGCCCGGCATACCTCGGGGGCGATCATCGCGCAGGTGGAGGATCGCAAGGACGCCTGGAGGGCCTGCTCCTATGCGGATCTGATCGTCATCAACGACCCCGCGGGCTACGATCCCTGCCACAATCCGCTGGTTCTCGTCATCACCAAGCGGCAGCTCGCTCGTAAGGGAAGTGCCGCCGTCTTCTTCGACCAGCAATCGGCGACGGCACCGGCACGGGTCAGCTTTGCCGTCGACAGGCCATATCGGCCTTGGCACGAACAGCGGAAATTCTCACGCGAGGCAAGGGGACTGCCGCCTTACCGTAAACCCGAAAAGCCCACCGCCGACCCCGCTCAGTAGCGCCTGATCAGGCCGACCAGCTTGCCTTGCACCTTGACCCTGTCCGGTCCGAAAATACGTGTTTCATAGGCCGGATTGGCAGCCTCGAGCGCAATCGAAGCACCCTTTCGGCGGAAGCGCTTCAGCGTTGCTTCCTCCTCGTCCACCAGGGCCACGATGATCTCGCCGGGACTTGCGGTGTCGGCATTGCGGATGATGACCGTGTCGCCGTCGAAAATGCCGGCCTCGATCATCGAATCGCCCTTGACCTCCAGCGCATAGTGTTCGCCGCCCATGATCATGTCAGGCGGCACTGAAATGGAATGCGTCTGATGCTGGATGGCGTCGATCGGCACACCCGCTGCGATGCGACCCATGACCGGGATCGACACCGCTGAAACCGCATCGTCGTCATTGCCGGCAGCGGGCAGACGCGAAGACGTCGCCGGCTTGATCTGCCGGCTAGGGCTGCTGCCCTGTCCGAGGCTGCCCTGGATGACGCTCGGGGAGAACTTCTTTGCCGCGTTAAGACCCGGCGCGATCGAGTCCGGCAGGCGCAGCACCTCCAGCGCGCGCGCCCGGTTGGGCAGGCGGCGAATGAAGCCGCGCTCCTCCAACGCCGTGATCAGCCGATGAATTCCCGACTTGGAGGCGAGGTCCAGCGCTTCCTTCATCTCGTCGAAGGACGGCGGAATGCCGCTTTCCTTCAGCCGTTCATGGATGAACATCAAGAGTTCATGTTGCTTGCGCGTGAGCATGGCGGCCCCCAAAGGCATTGCACGAAGGGTCTGGAACCAGAATCAGAAAACAAACCCAGAACAAACACTATCTGTTCCAGTTGTGTTCCGCAACCATTTAAAGTTTAATGAATTTGTTAAGGCGACGGAAACGAAATGCCCTCCCGCAGCCAGCATCCTGCCAGCGCGGTCCGTCGTCAATGCGCTCCCGGGCCCTTTGAAACTATTTTGGTTAATGGCCTGTGGCCCGACCGGTCTCCACTCTTGGCACAAGCCTGCAAGCTGGGTGACCGGCAGGTGCGGGGTGCGTTTGGGCGGATTAGAAACCCCTGCGGCTCGTGAACGAAACGAAACCAAAATGCCAACTTCCGCCGGAAAACGGCCAGACACCACCACTGGTCGCGACGGGCTGCGTTCGTTCGTTCGCTTGACGAAACCGTATAATAATGTACGGTTTTCGAAGAGGAACACCAATGACCACGCCGAAGCAGGCCGCGCGACGCGAACGGATAGAGGAGGCCGCCTATGCGGTGCTCCGGGAAGCCGGCTACAAGAGCGCCTCCCTGCTTGCTATCGCCAAGCGGGCATCGGCCTCGAACGAAACCCTCTACAACTGGTACGGCAACAAGCAGACCCTGTTTCGATCCTTGATCGAAGCCAATGCGGGAGAGGCAAGGAAGCTGCTGGAGGACGCCCTTCACCAGGCGCGCGATCCGCTCGAAACCCTGAACTTGCTCGGGCCAGTCCTGCTGACCCTCGTGACGGGCGACAAGGCGGTGGCGCTCAATCGCGCCGCGGCCGGCGACGTCAACGATACAGGCACGCTTGGCCAATCGATCGCGCAATTCGGCCGCAATACCATAATGCCGCTTGTTGGCGACCTGCTTCGAACCGCAAGTCGGGCCGGCCCGATCGCCTGTGACGATCCTGCCGAAGCCGCCGACATCTACATCAGTCTTTTGATCGGCGATCTCCAGGTTCGCCGGATCGTTGGGGTGCTCGAGGAACTGCCTCGGGCGGAAATCGAGCAAAGATCGAACCGGGCGTTCACCCTGTTCTTGCGCCTCTATGCGGCCAGCCCTTGCCCGGGCGGCAAAACAGCCGGCCCGTTTCCAGGGCGCTCTTCTCACCGAGGAACATCGCGACCATGAGCAAAATTCCCGATCTCGCAGCGATCGAGGCAATGGACACCGCGGATCCGCTGCGTGCCATGCGTGACCGCTTCACCTTGCCCCAGGGGGTGATCTATCTCGACGGCAATTCGCTGGGCGCCGCTTCGCCAGCCGTGTTCGGCGAGCTGCAGAAGGCCGCCACGCAGGAGTGGGCGCAGGATCTCATCCGCGCCTGGAACACCGCCGGCTGGTTCGACATGCCGGTCGAACTCGGCGACCAACTCGGGCGCCTGATCGGGGCCGCCGCCGGCCAGACGGTGGTCTGCGATACCACCTCGATCAACATCTACAAGGTGCTGCATGCGGCACTCGGGATGCGGCCGGACAGGTCAGTCATCATCGCCGAGGGGGACAGCTTTCCGACCGATCTCTATATGGCCGAAGGCGTTGCCTCGACGCGGCCGGGCACGGTGCTGCGGCTCGAGGGTGTCGATGCGCCGACCATAGAAGAACTGATCGACGAGCGGGTCGCGGTCATCCTGGTCAACCACGTCAACTACAAATCCGGGCAGTTACGCGACATGGCCGCGCTGACGCGGACGGCACATGATGCCGGCGCGCTGATTGTCTGGGATCTCTGCCATACCGCCGGCGCCTTGCCCGTCGAGCTCGACCGTTCGAATGCCGATTTCGCCGTTGGCTGCACCTACAAATATCTCAATGGCGGCCCGGGTGCCCCGGCCTTCATCTACGCGGCCGAGCGCCACCATGGCGATGTCCGCCAGCCGCTCAGCGGCTGGTGGGGCCATGCGCGGCCATTCGCCTTCGAACAGGGTTTTGCTGCCGGCACAGGCATCCGCCGGTTTCTCTGCGGCACGCAGCCTGTGCTGTCGATGCGCGCGCTCAAAGGGGCGCTCGATGTCTGGAACGACGTCGACATGGCAGAGGTGCGCAGGAAGAGCATGGCGTTGACCGATCTGTTCATCCAACTGGTCGAGGCAAAATGCGGCGCCTACGGCCTCGAACTCGAAAGCCCGCGCGATGGCAATGAGCGCGGCAGCCAGGTTTCGTTCCTCCACCCGCATGGCTATCAGGTGATGCGGGCCTTGATCGAGCGCGGCGTGATCGGCGATTTCCGCGCGCCATCCACGATTCGCTTCGGCTTTACGCCGCTTTATGTCGGCTATGTCGATGTCTGGCAGGCTGTCGAGGTGCTGGAAGACATTTTGCGCACGGACGCGTGGCAGGAGGCGCGTTTCGCCGTCAAGGCGGCGGTGACTTAAGAGCCTGTCGCTCAGAAAAGCGCAGTGGGTTCGGGATAACGATATGCAGTCGGCAAAGCTACGTCAGAGCCGGGTGCGGACCTTCCACAGCTCCGGGAACAACTCCACCTCCAGCATCTTCTTCAGGTAGGACGCGCCCGATGTGCCGCCGGTGCCGCGCTTCATACCGATGATGCGCTCGACCGTGGTGACGTGGTTGAAGCGCCAACGGCGGAAATAATCCTCGAAATCGACCAGCTTCTCGGCGAGTTCGTAGAACATCCAGTAGCGCTGCGGGTCGCGGTAGATGATCTGCCAGGCGACAAGGACCTCTTCGTTCTCGGTCCGCGTTTCGCGCCAGTCCGTACGCCTTGCGTCGGCACCGATGTCGAAGCCGTTACGGGCGAGCAGCAGCAGCGCCTCGTCGTAGAGCGACGGTTGCGCCAGGATCGCCTCCAGTTTCTCGCTGAGGTCCGGCCGGTGCTTGTGCGGTCCGAGCATTGCGAGATTGCGGTTGCCGGCCATGAACTCGATGGCACGGTACTGCCACGACTGGAAGCCCGAGGACTGGCCAAGCGCGTCGCGGAACTCGGTGTATTCGCTGGGCGTCATCGTGCGCAGCACGTCCCAGGCATTGTTGAGCTGCTCGAAGATGCGGGCGACGCGCGAAAGCATCTTGAAGCTCGGTTCGAGACGGTCGGCGCGGATGGAGCGGATTGCGGCGCCGATTTCGTGCAGCGCGAGCTTCATCCAGAGTTCCGATGTCTGGTGCTGGATGATGAACAGCATCTCGTCATGGGCTGACGAAAGCGGCTCCTGCGCCTCGAGCACCTTTTCCAGATGCAGATAGTCGCTGTAGGACATGCGCTCCTTGAACGACATTTCCGCGCCCTCGGCGGACGGGTCGTAGGGCTTGCTCAATTGATCTTCTCCGCGCGCAGCCGGAAGCGCTGGATCTTGCCGGTCTGCGTCTTGGGCAAAGCGGCGATGAATTTTACCGAGCGCGGATATTTGTAGGGCGCGATCGTGGCCTTGACGTGATCCTGCAGACGCTTGACGGTCATTGCGTCTGGCGCCACGCCTTGCACGAGCACCACATGAGCCTCGACGATCTGGCCGCGCTCGGCATCCTCGGCGCCCACCACCGCGCATTCGGCGACATCGGCATGCGCCAGCAGCGCCGCTTCGACCTCTGGGCCGGCGATGTTGTAGCCGGCACTGACGATCATGTCGTCGGAGCGCGCTGCGAAGTGGAAAAAACCGTCCTCGTCCTGCCAGAACGTGTCGCCGGTGAGGTTCCACCCGTCGCGGACATAGTCGCTCTGCCTGGCATCGGCCATGTAGCGGCAGCCGGTCGGTCCCTGCACCGCGAGCCTGCCCGCGGTGCCGCGCGGCACTTCGCGCATTTCGTCGTCGACGACGCGCGCCTGATAGCCGCCAACGGCCTTGCCGGTGGAGGCAGGCTTCATGTCATCGAAGCGGTTGGAGATGAAAATATGCAGCATTTCCGTGGCGCCGATGCCGTCAAGGATCGGCTTTCCGGTTTTCTCAGTCCATTCCTCGAACACCGGCGCCGGCAAGGTTTCGCCGGCCGAAACGGCGACGCGCAGCGACGATAAATCGGCCCCTTCGTCCATGGCCTTGAGCATTGCGCGATAGGCGGTGGGCGCGGTGAAGGAGATCGTCGCTTTGTAGGTTTCGATGATGTGGACCATGTTGGGCGGCGTTGCCTGTTCCAGCAGCGTCGCCGCGGCGCCGAAACGCAGCGGGAAGATGGCGAGCCCGCCAAGGCCAAAGGTGAAGGCCAGGGGCGGCGAGCCGACGAAGATGTCGTCAGGCGTCACCTGCAGGATCTCGCGGGCGTAGGCGTCGGCGATGATCAGGAGGTCGCGGTGAAAATGCATCGTCGCCTTCGGCACGCCTGTCGTGCCTGAGGTGAAGCCGAGCAGGGCGACGTCGTCACGCCCGGTCTGCACCGCGGTAAACGTCACGGGCTTGTCGAGGGCGGCGCGATCGAGTTCGGCGTCGTGGTTGGCGGTGCCGTCGAAGCCGATGACCTGCTTGAGGAACGCGCTGTCCTTGGCGCAGGCGGTCATCTCGTCCATCAGCCTGGTGTCGCACAGCGCTGTGGTGATTTCGGCCTTGTCGACGATCTTGGCGAGTTCGCCGGCGCGCAGCATCGGCATCGTGTTGACCACGACGGCGCCGACCTTGGTGGCGGCCAGCCAGCAGGCCACCATTGCGGGGTTGTTGGCCGAGCGGATCAGCACCCGGTTGCCTGGCTTGACGCCGTAATTCTCGACCAGCGCATGCGCCAGCCTGTTCGTCCAGTCGGATAATTCCTTGTAGGTGCGGCGGCGGCCGTTGCCGATCAGCGCGGTGTGGTCGCCCAACCCTTTCTCGACCAGCCTGTCGGTCAGTTCGACGCCGGCATTGAGCCGTTCGGGATAGTCGAAGCCGTCGAGCAGGAAGTCCGGCCATTGATCCGGCGGCGGCAGGTTATCGCGCGTGAACGTGTCGATATGCGCTGATGGCCCAAGCATTTTCGGCTGCCCCTGTCTGCCTCACGCCCATCGCTGAACAAGGCACAGGATCGCACCAGTCGAAATTTGTTTCAAGCCTAAAATGTTTTGCCCCCGGAGCATTGACGTTGCCGCTGTCGATCGCCATTGCTATCGGCTGAAACGATGCCGTCCGGGGGAGGGTGCCGATGCTCGAACATCGCATTGCCGATTGGGACAATGCCTACGCCAACGGCGCCAACATCGCCGGCAGCGATCGCTGGCCAGCTGCATGGGTCGAACCGGCGCAGGCATTTCGCGATGCGCTTGCGGCAAAGGGCAGGGCTCAGCTCGACATCGCCTATGGCGACAGGCCGCGCAACCGGCTCGATCTCTTCCTTCCCGCCGGGGCACCCAAGGGGCTCGTCGTGTTCATCCATGGCGGCTACTGGCTGGAGTCCGACAAGGATAGCTGGTCGCATCTCGCCAAGGGCTCGGTTGACAGCGGCTTTGCCGTGGCGATGCCGTCCTATACGCTCTGCCCCGCCATACGCATCGCCGGCATCTCCCACGAGATCGGCGCGGCGATCGGCAAGGCGGCGGCGATGGTCGGGGGACCGCTTATGCTGACCGGGCATTCGGCCGGCGGCCATCTCGCCAGCCGCATGGCGACGACATCAACGCCCCTGGCGGCCGGCGTGGCAAGGCGCGTACGCCACGTCGTTTCGATTTCGGGCCTGCATGACCTGCGTCCGCTTATGCGCACCGGCATGAACGCGGCGCTGAAAATCGATGAAGCCGAGGCGCTGACGGAAAGCCCGGCGCTGCTGCGGCCCATGGATGGCGCTCGCGTCACGTGCTGGGCCGGAGGCGGCGAGCGGTCCGAGTTCTTGCGCCAGAACGCCTTGCTGGCCAATATCTGGACAGGGCTTGGTGCCGTCACGAGCGCGGTGGTCGAGCCGGACCGACATCATTACGACATTGTCGAAGGCCTGGCTGATCCGGTCCATCCGCTGACACGAACTTTGCTTGCGGAGTAGAAAAACGGCGAAACTTCACCTCAGCATTATAACGCTGCAGGCATTTCCTACAGCCGCGGCGGACGCAGACGGTTCGCGCACGATCAGTCCGTTGGCGTCGGCCAGTATCCTCAGCATCGAGGAATCCTGGATGCTGAAAGGGGTTGCCACCAGCATGCCGGCCTCTTGCCTGACCACCGCCCGCACATAGTCCTGGCGCAGATCATTGGCCTGCATGGCGGCGCCCAGCCTTGCCTGACGAATATCTTGCCGGAAATCGCGGCCGCCGAGGCGTGCCAGGAGCGGTTTCAGGAACAGTTGCGAGCAGACGAGGCTCGCCGCCGGATTGCCGGGCAGGCCGATGCACCTGATGTCGCCGAGGCGGCCGAACATCAGCGGCTTGCCGGGACGCATGGCGATCTTCCAGAAACCGAGCGTCATGCCTTCGCCGGTCAGCACGTCATGGATCAGATCGTGGTCGCCGACCGAGGCGCCGCCAAGCGTGACGACGACATCAGCGCCGGCCGCGACCGCTTTCCTGACCAGCGCCGCGATGGCTTCCTCGCGATCAGCGGCAATGCCGAGATCAAGCGCATGCGCGCCGACCGATTGCGCGGCGGCGGCGACGCCATAGGCGTTTGACGAAATGATCTGGTCGGGGCCGAGTTCGCTGCCGGGCGGCAGCAGCTCGTCGCCGGTGGCGATGATGGCAACCAGCGGCCGCTTTACGACGCCCACCCGGGGATGGTTGGCCGAGGCGACAAGCGACAGTGCTGCCGGATCGAGCACGCGGCCTTTTTCCAGCAGGATGTCGCCCTCGGAGAAATCGAGCCCGAAGCGGCGGATGTTGCGCCCCTCGGCCGTCGGTTCGACCACCTCGATGCTGCCGCCGCCGAGGTCACGAACGTTTTCCTGGATGACGATGGTGTCTGCGCCTTGCGGCAGCGGAGCACCGGTGAAGATGCGCACGGCCTGCGCCTTGCCGACGGCGCCGTCAAAGCCGCGCCCGGCCGCCGCCACGCCCATCACCGAAAGCCGGGACGGCACGGACGCGACATCGACAGCGCGGACCGCGTATCCGTCCATGGCAGAGGCGTTGAAGGGCGGTTGGGTGCGCAACGCCACCACCGGTTCCGCGAGAACGCGATCCACGGCCTCGAGGAGCGAAACGCTTTCGCTCGCAAGCGGCGCAGCACCCTCCAGCAGGCGTTCGAGCGCTGCTGCGACCGGAAGCAGCGCCATCAGGCGACCGCCCCATCTTCGCCAGCGGCTTTGTAGTCGCCCGACTTGCCGCCGGTCTTTTCGACCAACCGGATGCCGGTGATGACCATGGCGCGGTCGACCGCCTTGGCCATGTCGTAAATGGTCAGGCAGGCAACCGAAGCCGCGGTGAGCGCTTCCATCTCGACGCCGGTCTTGCCGGTGACGCGCGCCAGCGCGGTGATCTTCAGTCCGGGCAGCGCAGGATCGGGCTCAATGTCGACGGAGACCTTGGTCAAGAGCAGGGGATGGCAGAGCGGGATCAGCTCATGCGTCTTCTTCGCTGCCATGATACCGGCTATGCGCGCGGTGCCCAGCACATCACCTTTCTTGGCATTGCCGGCCAGGATCATCTTCAGCGTCTCGGGCCGCATCGAGACGAAACCCTCGGCGACAGCGGTGCGCGTCGTTTCGTCCTTGCCGCCGACATCGACCATGTTGGCCTGGCCCTGCGGGCCGAGATGGGTGAGGGCGGCCGTCATCGTCAGACGGCCTCGGCCGCTGCCTTGCCGGTGAGCAGCGCGCGCGTTGCCGCGGTCACATCCTGCTGGCGCATCAAACTTTCGCCGACCAGGAAGGTGCCGATGTCGCTCTTCTGCAATCTGAGGCAGTCGTCATGAGAGAAGATGCCGCTTTCGCTGACCAGCAAGTAACCGCCCGGAATCATCGCCCGCAGTCGTTCCGAGGTTTCGAGACGGGTCTCGAATGTCCGCAGATTACGGTTGTTGATGCCGATTAATTGCGACGACAGCTTCAGTGCGCGCTCCGTCTCGGCCTCGTCGTGGACCTCGATCAGCGCATCCATGCCGAGTTCGAATGCCGTCGCTTCAAGCTCGCTCGCCAAATCATCATCTATGCTGGCCATGATGATCAGGATGGCGTCCGCCCCCCAGGCGCGAGCTTCATGGACCTGATAAGGATCGAACAGAAAATCCTTGCGCAGCGCGGGCAGGGTGACGGCGGCTCTTGCCTTGGTGAGAAATTCCGGCGCGCCCTGGAAAGACGGTGCGTCGGTCAGCACCGAAAGACAGGCGGCGCCGCCCTTTGCATAGGCCCGCGCGAGCGCTGGCGGATCGAAGTCGGCGCGGATCAAGCCCTTGGACGGGCTTGCCTTCTTGATCTCGGCAATCAGAGCGAAGCCGCCGGATCTGCGCTTCGCCTCAAGCGCCGTGAGAAAGCCGCGCGGCGCGTCAGTGTCTTTCGCCCGCGCCTTGATCTCGGCCAGCGGCACGCGCGCCTTGGCCGTCGCGATCTCGTCGCGCTTGTAGGCCTCGATCTTGCGCAGGATGTCCGACATCTGTCTAACCGTTCGAAATCTCGACCAGCCGGTCGAGCACCTGCAGCGCCCGGCCGCTGTCGATGGCTTGCACTGCCGTCGCCATGCCGTCGGCGAGCGTCGTCGCCTTGCCCGCCACCACCAAGCCGCCGCCGGCGTTCATCAGCACGGTGTCGCGAAAAGCGCCCACGGCGCCACCCAGCATAGCGCGCAACGCCTCGGCGTTGTAGGCAGCGTCGCCGCCGCGCAGTTCTTCCTTGGTGTGACGGGTCAGGCCAACCGCTTCGGGCGTCAAGGTGAAGGTGCGGATCTCGCCGCCGATCAGTTCGGCGACATGCGTTTCACCCGTGGTGGTGATCTCGTCGTAGCCGTCACCATGAACGACCCAGGCATGCTCGGTGCCCAGCGCCTTCAGCGTCTGGGCCACCGGTATGATCCATTCCGGCATGAATACGCCGACCATCTGCCGGCGCACGTCGGCCGGGTTGGATAGCGGACCGAGCAAGTTGAAGATGGTCCTGGTGCCGAGCTCCACGCGGGTCGGGCCGACATGCTTCATCGCCGGGTGATGTGCCGGCGCGAACATGAAGCCGACACCAGCCTCGTGGATGCAGCGGCCGATGGCCTGCGGCGTGAGGTCGATCTTGACGCCGAGCGCGGTCAGGACGTCGGCCGCACCGGTCAGCGAAGACAACCCGCGATTGCCATGCTTGGCGACCGGAACCCCGCTGGCGGCGATGACGAAAGCGGATGCCGTCGAGATGTTGACGGAGTGCGAATTGTCGCCGCCGGTGCCAACGATGTCGATGGCGCCGACAGGTGCGTCGACGCGAAGCATCTTGGCGCGCATGGTGGCGACGGCGCCCGAAATCTCGTCCACCGTCTCGCCGCGCACACGCAACGCCATCAGAAAGCCGCCGATCTGGCCGGGCGTAGCATCGCCCGACATGATGATGTCGAAGGCCTCGCGCGCCTCGTCGAAGGACAGGGCGGTGCCGGTCGCGACCTTGGCGATATGGGTTTTCAGCGCGCTCATCTTGTCGAGGCTTGGGCAACGGCAGCCTGGTCGACGCGGACGCCGTACTGCGTCTGCAACTGCGCCACCAACTGGTCGAGCAGATCGTCCGACATGCCGGAGGTGAAGGACTTGCGCGCGTCCTCGGGCACCGAACTGGCATCGGCCCCGGCGGGTTCGAACACCTCGGCGACCTTGAACAGGATTTGCGCGTCGCTGGTGGGAGAGGGGATCAAGCCGGTGCCGCCTTCGCCGACGCCGAACATCACCGCTGCACCTTCCTTGCCGAAATCGGCGTCGTCGGCTTCGCGCTTCAGGCCACGCTTGGTCTGCTTTTCCAGCTTGAGCTCGCCGGCAATGACGTCGAGCGTTGCGCCGGCCTTGAGCCGCTTTTCCAGCTCCTGCGCCTTGGCGGTCAGCCGCTTGGCCGTCTCGGCCGCGGTCCAGTCGGCAACGACCTTCTGGCGAACTTCGTCCAGCGTGCGGTCGCGGGCCGGCGTGATCGAAGCCACTTCATAGAAAATGAAGCCGTTATCGGCCGTGGTCAGCGCCTCGTTTTCAGTATTCGGTTCGGCATCGAAGGCAGCCTTGATCAGGGCCGGCGATTCCGGCAGATCCTTGACGATGGAGCCATCGGGCCGCAGGCCACTGCGATCGATCGCGTCGACAGTGACGACCTTCAGCTTCAGCTTGGCGGCGGCGTCGGCCAGCGAACTGCCGGCGGCGCGACTGTCCTCGTAATTATCATGCACGTCCAGAAGGATGCGGTTTGCCTCGCCCAGCGCCAGGTCCTTGCGGATCTGGTCCGACACTTCGGCCAGCGGCTTCACGACTTCGGGCTTGATCTCGGTGACGCGCAGCAGCACGGGACCAAAGGCACCCTGCACGACAGGGCTGACCTCATTGACGTTGAGCGCAAAAGCAGCGTCGGCGACCGCCTTGTCGGCGATCTTGTCCTTGGCGAGCGTTCCGAGCAGCGTGTCGGCCGGGGTCTTGCCTTCCGCAGTGACGAGCTTGTCGAAGGTTGCGCCGGACTTCAACGAATCGAGCGCGGCCTTGGCCTCGTCCGGCGTCTTGAACACAAGCTGCTCTATGGTGCGCATCTCGGGAGTGGTGTAGCGCGCCTTGTTCTTGTTGTAGTCGTCGCTGACCTGGGCGTCGGTCACCGAGCTCGTATCCATGATGTCCTGCGGCTCGAGCCTGACATAGGAAAACTTGCGGTATTCGGGCGCGGCATAGGTCTTCTTGTTGGCCTCGAAATAGGCCTGCAGCGCGCTGTCGCTCGGCGCCTCGATGGGTTCGACCAGCGCCTTCGGCAAGGTCAGATAGTCGACCGTACGATCCTCGCCACGGTACAGGGCCACCGCCTTGAAGAAGGTGTCAGGCGCCTTGAGGCCGTCCGAAACCGCCTCGACGATCTGCTGGCGCACCGCGACCTGGGCACGATTCTTCAAATAATCCTCCGGGCGCATGCCAACCTCACGCAGCCTGTATTCGAAGGCTCTCCGGTCGAACTGTCCGCCGGGGCCCTTGAACGCCGGATCCTCGCGGGTGAGTTCCGCCAGCCGGTCCTTGGACAGGCCAAGGCCGAGCTTGCGAGCCTGTTCGTCGAGGACCGCGCCCGAAACAAGCTGCGCCAACACCTGGTTGTCGACGCCGAGCGCCTTTGCCTGTTCGTGGGTGAGGCGCTGACCGAACTGCTGCGACATGACGGCGAGCTGGCGGTCATAGGCGAGGCGGTATTCGTTGATCGACACCTTGGTGCCGCCGGCCGTGATGACGGAGTCGTGGCCGGCAAGGCCACCCATCAGCCGTCCCGATACGCCCCAGACCGCAAAACTGACCACCAGCAGCGAAAGCAGTAACTTCGCGACCCAGGTGCCCGCCGCGCTTCTCAATATACCAAGCATCGTTACTTCCGATTTATGCGCATTTTCGGATGCGCCGAGTCTGAAACAAGCGCAATAGCGCCCTTCCGGTCCACTGTCGATTGCTTTGTGGCTTGATTTTGGTAGTGAGAACGCCAGCCGAATGTCACCCGGAGAAGTAAACGATGACGCCAGGAATTCGCCCGCTCGTCGCAGGCAACTGGAAAATGAACGGTACCAGCGCCTCGCTCAACGAACTCAGGATGATCGGCAACGGTTTCATGAGCGGGCTCGACGCAGACACCGAGGCGCTGGTCTGCGTTCCCGCGACCTTGCTCGCCCATGCCGCCGAGATTCTGTCGCGTACGCCGGTTCATGCCGGCGGTGAGGATTGCCACGCCAAGGAGAGCGGCGCCTACACCGGGTGCATTTCCGCGGAGATGCTGAAGGATGCGGGCGCGACCCACGTCATCGTCGGCCATTCCGAATGCCGCGAACAGCGCGGCGAGGATGATGCCACAGTTCAGGCAAAGGCCTCCGCAGCTTGGCGCGCCGGGCTTGTGGCCATTGTCTGCATCGGCGAGACGCGGCAGGAGCGCGAAGCGGGCGCGACGCTGGACGTGCTGTCACGCCAAGTTGCCGGTTCGGTGCCGGCAAGCGCTACCGCGTCCAACACGATCGTTGCCTATGAGCCGGTGTGGGCGATCGGCACCGGCCTGACCCCGACCGTCGCCGATGTAGCCGAAGCGCATGCGCATATTCGCGAAAAACTGTCGGAGAAGCTCGGCGCCGCCGCGGGCAAGATGCGCATTCTCTATGGCGGTTCGGTCAAGCCGTCCAATGCAGTGGAACTGCTTGGGGTCAGGAATGTCGACGGCGCGCTGGTTGGCGGGGCCAGCCTGAAAGCGGCCGACTTCCTGGGCATCGCGGAAGCCTATCGCAGCATCTCCTGATGACTTCGCGCGGCGCCGAAGCGGGCGCGGCGCACGGGAAATCGTTGTAAAGGACGCCTTGCTTCCCATATTCCGGCCACGGGCTTGGAAATGCCGTGAAAGCATTGTATTGAGCCGCCTCCAATTCCCCGGTCGTGTCCGCGGCCGGGCAGGGCATTGCCAGGATAAACTATGCAAACCGTACTGATCGTCATCCATCTCATGGTCGTTCTGGCCCTTGTCGGCGTTGTGCTGCTGCAGCGCTCCGAAGGCGGCGGCCTTGGCATTGGTGGCGGATCCGGCTTCATGACGGCGCGCGGCGCCGCCAATGCGCTGACCCGGGCGACGGCGATTCTGGCGGCCGCTTTCTTCGTGACGTCGCTGACCTTGTCGATCATTGCCCGCTACGGCGAGAAGCCGATCGACATTCTCGACCGCGTTCCCGCAACATCGGACGGCGCCGGCAAGGGCGTACTCAACCAATTGCCTGGCACGACCACCCCGACGCCGCCTTCCGGCAACGCGGCGCCGACGCCGCCTTCCGGCAACGGAGCCGCGACAACGCCTCCGGCCACGCCGCCCGCCGCCGGCTCGACGTCGCCGGCGACCAACGGCGCCAGCACCGCGCCCGCGGCGCCGCAGGTTCCGAACCAATAATCCGGGTTCGTTCAAGGGCTATCTGACAGGGAGCGCCGGCGTGCGAACGCCGGCATTCTGCGTCGTTACAACCGAACTGCGCTCGGTTCCGGTCCTCGCCGCCGGGCTCTCGGCCCGCTCTGATCTCTTACACTCAGCCGATCTGTTGTCGTTTGACCACAGTCGCGGCAAATGCGGCGGCATCACGAAGATTCGACGGGAAGTGCAGCGGCCTCGCGCTTGAGGCGCCCGCGCTTATTCGACTATAGATTGCGCGCGGCATTTTCGGTGTCCTTGGGGGATGCCGGGCGACGCCGTGGGCAACAAATATTGAACGATCGGATCTTCGCCATGCAGCTTCGCAGCTTCATCTTCCTGGGACTTTGCGCCGCACTCGGCATGAGCTCCCCGGCTTTCGCCGGCGTGCCAGCCAATTTGGCCGCCAATCAGTCGGTCGGCAAGACCGATGCCATCAACGTCGCAGCCAAGAGCGATGCGGCGCAGTTGAGGCTTCTCAAGAAGAAGAAAAATCCGACACCGGACGATCTCGCCCAGATCAAAAAGATCGAGGCCAAGATCGTTGCCGACAAGGAAGCCGCCAAGGCCAAGGCGCTGGAAGCCAGGAAGATGGCGATGCGCGAGGCGGCGAAAGCGAAGGCCGAGGCGGAACGGCAGGCGTTCCTGGCCAAGAAAGGCAAGACTGCCCCGGCGACCGAAGTGGCCGCGGCCAAGCCGGCCAAGAAGATCACGAAGATCATCGAGCCGTTGACGCCGATCGAGCCGATTCCTTCGGCCGAACCGGAATCGGCCGAGGTGATGAACGTTGCGCTGACCGGCAACAATGGCGAATTGCGCAGCGAGCTGCCTGGCCAGAAACAGCGCACCGGCGGCGGCCTGTTCGCCGGACTGTTTGGCGGCCAGATGGCATCGTCCTCGATCAACTATCTGCCTGAGACCCGTGCGCTGGATTCGGCGCTCGCCAGGAAAAACGCCAAGAAGCCGTTCAAGGTGAAGCCGGAGTTCGTGCCACAGGACGTGGAATTCACCGGTTACGAGGCCGGCACGATCGTCATCGATACCAGTGCCCGCCGGCTCTATCTGGTGGAATCATCGTCCACCGCCCGCCGCTACGCCATCGCGGTCGGCCGCGAAGGATTGCAGTTCAAGGGCACCGTGGCGGTCGGCGACAAGCAGGAGTGGCCACGCTGGATCCCGACGCTGGACATGCAGAAGCGCGAGCCCAAGCATTATGCCCAGTACAAGGACGGCATGCCCGGCGGCGGCCAGAATCCGCTCGGCGCCCGCGCCATCTACCTCTATGACGGCAAGAAGGACACGCATCTGCGCATCCACGGCACCATCGCGCCGCAGTCGATCGGAACCAGCGCTTCCAATGGCTGTTTCCGCATGATGAACGAGCACGTCATGGACCTCTACAGCCGCGTCAAGGTCGGCACCAAGGTCGTCATCATCTGACGTTTGCAGCAGCTTGCCAAAAGGGCCGGTTCAGCCGGCCCTTTTGTTTTGCCTCGCTCTCGGTTGCGTTCCAGTGGAACGGGCCAGCCCGTTCGACATGGGCCTATCCGAAAACCGGATCCCATTTTCGGATCACGGTTCGAGCGCCTTCTTGGGAAAAAGCCTTAGCGGCGGTTTTTTCTCTGGCGGAATCAATCCGGCCGCGTTAAGCGATGACTCCCATGGCGCGATATGTATTCATCACAGGCGGCGTGGTTTCCTCACTTGGAAAAGGCATTGCCGCAGCGGCCCTAGGGGCTCTCTTGCAGGCGCGGGGCTATCGCGCACGCATCAAAAAACTCGATCCCTACCTCAATGTCGATCCGGGCACGATGTCGCCGTATCAGCATGGCGAGGTGTTCGTCACCGATGACGGCGCCGAGACCGATCTCGATCTTGGCCATTACGAGCGGTTCACTGGCCGTTCCGCCAACCAGCAGGACAACATCACCACCGGCCGCATCTACAAGAACATCATCGAGCGCGAGCGGCGCGGCGACTACCTCGGCGCCACCGTGCAGGTCATCCCGCACGTCACCGACGAGATCAAGAATTTCGTCCTCGACGGCAATGACGACTATGATTTCGTGCTGTGCGAAATCGGCGGCACCGTGGGCGACATCGAGGCGATGCCTTTCCTGGAGGCGATCCGCCAGCTCGGCAACGACCTGCCGCGCAACAACGCCGTCTATGTGCATCTGACGCTGATGCCCTATATCCCGACCGCGGGCGAATTGAAGACCAAGCCGACCCAGCATTCGGTCAAGGAGCTGCGCGGTATCGGCATCGCGCCCGACATCCTGCTCGTCCGCGCCGACCGGGCCATTCCCAAGGAAGAGCGTAGAAAACTGTCGCTGTTCTGCAATGTCAGGGAGAGCGCGGTCATCCAGGCGCTCGACGTGCCGCACATCTACGACGTGCCGATGGCTTACCACAAGGAAGGGCTCGATTCGGAAGTGCTGGCCGCGTTCGGTATCGACCCTGCGCCGAAGCCGCGCATGGAGCCGTGGCAGGCCGTGTCCAACCGCATCCACAATCCGGAAGGCGAGGTGACCATCGCCATCGTCGGCAAATATACCGGCCTCAAGGACGCCTACAAATCGCTGATCGAGGCGCTGTCGCATGGCGGTCTGGCCAACCACGTCAAGGTCAAGCTCGACTGGATCGAATCGGAAATCTTCGAGAAGGAGGATCCGGCGCCCTGGCTGGAAAAGGTGCATGGCATCCTGGTGCCCGGCGGTTTCGGCGAGCGCGGCTCGGAAGGCAAGATCCTGGCTGCGAAATTCGCGCGTGAGCGCAAGGTGCCGTATTTCGGCATCTGCTTCGGCATGCAGATGGCCTGTATCGAGGCGGCGCGGTCGCTGGCCGGGGTCGATGAGGCCTCCTCGACCGAATTCGGCCCGACCAAGGAGCCGGTCGTCGGCCTGATGACGGAGTGGCTGAAGGGCAACATGCTGGAGAAGCGCCGGGCAACCGGCGATCTCGGCGGCACGATGCGGCTCGGCGCCTATCAGGCCGAGCTCGCCAAGGGTTCCAAGATCGCCGACATCTATGGCGACACGCAGATTTCCGAGCGTCACCGCCACCGCTACGAGGTCAATATCGACTATAAGCAGCGGCTGGAGGATTGCGGCCTGGTGTTTGCCGGCATGTCGCCCGACGGCGTGCTGCCCGAAACGATCGAATACCCCGACCATCCCTGGTTCATCGGCGTGCAATACCACCCCGAGCTGAAGAGCCGGCCGCTCGACCCGCATCCGCTGTTCGCCAGCTTCATCGAGGCGGCGGTCGAACAATCGCGCCTGGTATAGGCGCGCCAGGCGGGGTTCGGCATCCGATGCAGACCTACGTCGCCCTTCTCTACAGCATCGTCCTGGGAGAAGGGCGCCGGGTCGTGATGTCCGACCTGAAGGCGATGGCGGAAGGCCTCGGGCTGAAGAATGTCCGTACGCTCGTGGCGACGGGCAATCTTGTCTTCGAGGCGCCGGCGACGGACGTCGCTGGTCTCGAGCAGCGTCTGGAGGCCGCCTTCAAAAAAGCTTTCGGCCGACATGTCGATATCATCGTGCGCGCTGCCGAAGATTGGCTGAGGCTCGCGGCCGGCAATCCGTTTCCGGCTGAATCCGCCGAGACCGGTGACCAGGTGGCGGTCCGGATAATGCGCAAGCCCGTGCCCGATGATGCGGCGGCGGCGCTCGAGACCTATGCCGCCGCCGATGAGAAGGTGATGTCACGCGGCGGCGACATCTGGGTCGTCTTTTCGCGGGAACGACCGAGTTCACGGCTGCTCGCGGCCGCCAATCACAAACGCCTGGGCGTCGGCACGTCGCGCAACTGGAACACGGTGCGCCGGTTGGCCGAGATGGTAGGAGTAGGCAGTAGGCAGTAGGCAGTAGGGGGAAGCCGTCTGCTTTCCCTACCTTTCCTGCCTACTGCCCCATTTCAGGCCTTCGCCGTCTTGGCGCCGGCACCCACGGCGGCGGTGCGCAGCACGTAGTAGATGATGCCGGCAATCCCGACGCCGAAGAACCAGCCATAGACGCCCCACCAGGATGGCAGCCAGTTGGTGAAGTTCGGCAGGATCGAGGAGAAGACGGCGCCAATGCCGGCAGCGATGAAGGCATTGACATGCCAGCCGCCCTGGAAGCGGAACTCGCCGTCCTCGCGATAAAGCGCTTCGACGTCGACCTCGCCCTTCCGGATCAGGTAGTAGTCGACCATCATGACGCCGAAGATCGGCCCCATCGTCGCACCGATGATGTTGACGAAGGACGCAGCGCTGCCTTCCCAAGGCGCGAAGGGATAGAGCACGAGCGCGATCAGTGCCGCGATGTAGCCGCCCTTCTTGAAGTCGATCTGGCGCGGGAAGACGTTAGAGAAGTCGAAGGCCGGCGAGACGAAGTTGGCCACGACATTGATGCCGAGCGTCGCCACCGCGAAGGTCAAGGCGGCGAGCGCGGCCAGGAACCAGCTGCCGAATTTCGCCGATATCTGGTCGGGGTGCAGCAGCACCTCGTGATAGACGTCGTAAGCGGCAATGGTGGTGACGCCAGCGACCAGCGAGAACAGGATGAGATTGATCGGCAGGCCCCAGATATTGCCCTTGCGCAGCGATGCCTTGTCCGGTGCATAGCGGGCGAAATCGCAGAAGTTGAGATAGAGGGCCGAAAAATAGGTCACCCAGATCGCGGCGACGGCGAACAGCGACGTCCACGATCCCGGCGTACCTGGCACGCCCGCATCCTTGGTCTTTTCGAGCAGCACCTCCATCGGAATGTCACTGGTGAAGGCGAAGGTCCCGGCTTTGACACAGAGATAGACGGCCAGGATCAGCATCATCACCCACACGGCTGGCCCGGCCCAATCCTGGAAGCGGCGCACCGTCTCCATGCCGTTCTGGATAATCAGCAGCTGCAGCGCCCAGATGACCACGAAGCAGATCACTTCCAGCCCGGAGTGGCCGAGGAAATGGGTGTTGGCGTTGAAATCGGCGAACCATTGCGAGCGGATCAGCAGCGCGACAATGGCGCCGGAAGCGGCCGCCGTCTGTGCGCCGTACCAGAAGCAGGCGACGATGGCGCGCACCAGCGCCGGTATGTTGGCGCCCCATATGCCGAACGAGGCGCGGGCGAGCACTGGGTAAGGCACGCCGGTCTTCACGCCGGCATAGCCCACCATGTTCATCAGCGCGTAGATGACGAGCGAGCCGATGCCGATGGCGATGATGAAGTTGACGAAACCGCCGCAGAACAGGAAAAGGCTGGCGGCGAGATAGTAACCCCAGAGGCTGTGCACGTCCGACGTCCAGACGTTGAAGATCGAGAATGGTCCCCAGTTTCGTATCTTGGCCGGTGCGAGATCTTCGTTATATAGATCCGGCGATGCGCCTTGTATCGTCATTGCAATTGTCCCCTTCTTGCAGCACGCGCCCTCACGCGTTGACCGTCAAGGTTACGCCTGACGCGAGGGAAGGGGCAATCGGCTGATTTGCCGGCTTTGGCCTTAAAGATATTCAATGGGGATCGCCATTGTCGCGCGGCATGATGCTTGCCCTCTGATCGGCGAGTCGGGTTCGTGGCGCTTTCAAGCGCTGGCGCGACGACATCGGAGCCGCGGCGGGCAAACCTACCTTTTTTTGCCAAGCGTACGTTTTTTATGGAACCAAGTGGATGATGGCGCGTTTGATGGGGTTCGGTCGAACACGTCGCGACCGAGCGGGAGGATGTGATGGACTATTTGCATTTTTTTTCGCCCGTGCGGATCTCACGCGGGCAGGGACACCCTATCGAGGAAATCGACAGTGTTGCCGAGGCCATGGTTTTTTTGCGTAAATGGCCGACCGGGCGACGTGGCCCTGTCTATCAATGCGCGCTGAACTGCTGCGCGGCCGCCCTGTCGGGGCAGATGTCGGCTGAAGAAGCCAGGAAGGCGTTCACGGGCTTCGCCCGGATCACGCGGCTTCTGGATGACGAGATGGCCTTGTCGGTGGGCAGCGAGCCAGCGGGGCGCGTGTACGCGCTGCGGCGGTAGCGTTCTGGACCGACTGTAGTCGAAAACGGCGCCGGCCCCCGGCGCCGATTTGACTGTTTGTCCGTTTGCCATTGTGTCTGCGAACGCCTGATGCGGCGCGGCCCAGGATGGCCACCATCCGCTTATGGTCGGCAACTTCGGAAAGCAGCCAATCCTGGAAAGGCGGTCCCCCGTCTTGTTCGCCGCAGTTGAAAGACTATCGACCAGGTCGCAAAACGGCGTGCCGCTCTCCTGCGGTGTAGCAAGGGGTGCAAGCTTCCGATTTCTTGGAGCGATTTCGCCCAGCACTCGAAAAAACGAGAAGACAGCACTTCAGGCCATAGGATTTGGCAGGCGCAGAAGGACCGCCTTCAGACTTGCTGCTCGAGCGAGGGGCTTGCCTACTTCGCATATGTCGCCGATATGAGGATTGGTGGCCATACTGCCCGCATCAACCAACCAATTGACGCAAAAAATGTCGAGATACCAAGAGCATAAGGTGGCAATCGCCCCGATGATGGACTGGACGGATAGGTAAATAAAATCAATTCGTTATCCGAGTTCGTGTGCAAAAACTGCACACGAAAGTTCTCCTTCTCTTCCATTTTCGTTCCTGCGATCGGGTGACCAACGGTCTCTTGGGAAGCTCTTTTCTGCTCAGCATCTGCCGGCGTCGCGAACACCTGCGCCAGCGCCACCTTGTGTGCGAAAGTGGTATCGGGCCCCGGGACGTGAGATTGCTAGGACCGGCGCCTCCAGCGACGCAGCAAGCTTGTGTAGTTCTAGTTCTCAAACTGTCTGTGCGTCAGATATCCCAGGGCTCGCAGGCCCGACCCGTCTTGCGTGCTTGAGTATTTCGGCATGTCGATCGATCGTGCCAAAGACTGTATTGCCGGCTCGTGGTGCGGCCACAAGGCGACTCGAGTGCGCCAACAACTCGCAAAATGTTCGGGGTTCGAGTCGATGGAGCGCTATCGCCTTCCCCGCCCGTCGGGCTGTCAGTTCCGGCTTCGCTGCTACGCTTGAGCGATTTGGGCCGCCCAACTACGGGGTCAGAAACTCGAATCCCTTTGAACTCCCCGAGATCGATGAAGCTGCGAATTACGAACTCGCAATGGCTGGGTCGCATTTGCGCTGGGTCAAAGCTCGTCGCGTCCATTGAATACAAGATGTGGCGAACGATGGCCTTTCGGCCTTTGCAGCAATGGAGGCGATTCTGATGAAACTGATGGCATCTCTGTCCCTGGCGACCTACCCAGACGCGAACTCCACGAAAATCGCGGCGAACGCGGTCGCTGTCGTCAAGAAAATCGACGCGGCGCTGTACGCCGTAGCCATCGACGTCGACATTCCCGACGTTTCGAACGCGCTTTCAAATTATTTGCTGGACCTTCCCTACAAGATACAAGAGGCCGAGGCGACCAGTCGCAAAAGTGGCAAAGATCTGCTCGAGGCAGTCACCCAAGAGGCCGCGCGCGCCGGTGTGACCCTCACCACGCAGGAATTGACAGCATCACCGGCCTTGATGGGAGATGTTGCCGCGAAGCATTCCCGCTATTTCGATGTCTGCCTGGTCGGCTGGGCGCCGGGCAACCAGGCGACGCGAATGTTAGCCGAGGCGATACTGTTCGACTCGGGTCGACCGACCCTGCTTCTTCCAGACTCCACAGACGTTGGGGCCTTTGGACGCGTCGTTATCGCGTGGGACGGCAGCCGGGTAGCCGCACGAGCTGTTGCCGACGCGCGGGCGTTTCTTGAACGTGCCTCGACGATCACCGTTTTGACCGTGACCGATGAAAAGCCGCTTCCGGGGCAGGGGATCGGCGAACGCCTTGCGCTGGGCTTGAGAACGCGCGGTCTTGCGGCCGAGGCTGTCTCCATCCAGGCAGGGGACAGTTCAATCGGAACAGCCCTTCAGGAGCATGCGCTGAAGATCGGCGGCAATCTGCTTGTCATGGGCGGATACGGCCACTCCCGCGTCAGGGACTTCGTGCTTGGCGGCGCCACCGAAGGCATTCTCGCGGATCTGCGCCTGCCTGTCCTGCTGTCGCATTAGGTCGTGGCGAGATGAGAGGCGACAAGGATCCTATCCTGCGTTTCCACGGCGCAGCCCATGGCGTCACCGGCTCATGCTATGAGATCGAGACGCTGCATTCGCGCATCCTCATCGACTGTGGCTTGTTCCAGGGGTCGAAGTCCGAGCGGGAATTGAACTACGGTGCGTTCCCGTTTCCACCGGATGCGATTGACGCTGTCATCCTGACGCACGCGCATATCGATCACAGCGGCCTTTTGCCGAAACTGGTCAGGCAGGGCTTTTCTGGCCCCATCCATACGACGCGCGCTACCATCGATCTTTGCTCGGTCATGCTGCCGGATTCGGCGCATATCCAGGAAATGGAGGTCGAGCACCTGAACCGCCGCAACGCGCGGCGCGGTCGCCCGCTCGTCGAGCCGATCTACAGTCAGCTGGATGCCGCCGCGTGCATGACCTTGTTCCGAGCTTTGGAATATGGCGAATGGACCACGGTCGCCGAAGGCCTTCGCGCCCGCTTCTGGAACGCTGGCCACCTGCTAGGTTCGGCATCGGTGGAGCTCGAGATCGACCGACACGATGCGCCCTTGCGGATCATATTTTCGGGCGACATCGGCCCAGGCCACAAGCTGCTTCAAACCGACCCCGAGGGGCCGGCAGGCGTCGACTATCTGATCTGCGAATCGACCTATGGCGACCGCGACCGGCCGGACGTTTCGCCCGAACAGCGGCGATCCCAGCTTGGCGACATCGTGCGTGGAGCCGCCGAGGCCGGCGGCCCGCTCATCATTCCGTCCTTCGCTGTCGAAAGGACGCAAGAACTGCTGGTCGACCTGTATTTGCTCATGCAAGCGGGGGAAGTGCCGACAGCTCCGGTCTTCGTTGACTCGCCGCTGGCGACACGCGCCAGTGCGATTTTTGAGCGCCATGCCAATGAGATCGAACAGGGTGACGTGTTGCGCCAGGCCCTGAACTCGAAGGAGCTGCGCTTCACCGAGACGGTGGAACAGAGCAAGGCGATCAACCGCCTGAGCGGCTTCTTCGTGGCGATCGCCGCCAGCGGCATGTGCGACGCGGGGCGTATCCGCCATCATCTCAAAGCCAATCTCTGGCGCAGGAATGCCACGGTGATGATGGCCGGATACCAGGCCCAAGGGTCGCTTGGCAGGATCCTCCTCGACGGCGCGCAGCGCGTGCGCATCCAGGGTGAGGAAGTCGAGGTCAAGGCGCGTATCAGCCTGTTCGACCTCTATTCCGGCCATGCCGACGCCAGCGAGCTGGTCGCCTGGCTCAAGGCCCGAACCCCGGTGAGGCAGCAGGTGTTCCTGACGCATGGAGAGGAGGCTGGACTCGGCAGTCTGCGTGGAAGGCTTGCAGGACTGATACCCGACGACAAGATCATCATTCCCAGGCTGGACGATGCTTTCCAGTTGACCCCCGGTCGCAGTTTGCCGGTCGAGGTCAACGAGCCCCGCCGTCTGAGGTCGGAAAAGATTGCCCGCCTCGACTGGCACAATGACCTTTCAAAACTTCTCCTGGACGTAAAACGAGGCGGTCAGCGCCGCAGCCGACGAGCGGAGTCGAGCAGCGGTGATCAGGCGCATGCGCAGGGCGCTCGACACCGGCGACAGTAGCATCTGAGCACGTGACGGAGCCTGAAGGCGCACCCAAACAGTGCGCTGGAGATGGAAGAAAGCCAAAATGTCTCGAGCCACCTCATCGACCATTGCCTTGACCGGCCTCAGCGAAGCTGAGGCACAGGCTAGGCTTGTCACCGACGGGTTCAACGAGTTGCCCAGATCCAGCCGTCGGACGCCCTTGCGAATCGCTATCGAGGTCGTGCGAGAGCCGATGCTTGCCCTGCTGTTGGGTGGAGGCTGCGTCTATCTGCTTCTTGGCGATCTTCAGGAGGCGTTGATCCTGATTGCATTTGCCACCTTGTCGGTGGGGATTACCATCGTTCAGGAGGCGCGGACCGAGCGTGTTCTCGAGGCGTTGCGCGACCTGACAAGTCCGCGCGCCCTGGTAATACGCGATGGCGAACGCAGGCGGATTGCGGGTCGCGAGGTGGTGCGCGGCGATACGGTCGTGCTGGGCGAGGGGGATCGGATTCCGGCCGATATCTTGCTCATCCAGAGTCGAGATATCCAGACCGACGAGTCCTTGCTGACAGGAGAGTCCGTGCCGGTGCGAAAGATTGCTGCCGGGCAAGGCGATCTGCCAGCCGAATGCAGGCCCGGGGGTGATGACCTGCCTTTCGCATTTTCTGGATCACTCGTCGTTCGCGGTTCAGGCATCGGCGAAGTTCTGGCAACCGGGCCGCTCAGCCAAATCGGTGCGATCGGGCAATCGCTTAGCACCATGGAGACCGAAGCACCCCGCCTGCAGCGACAGACAAAACGCCTTGTCGCCATCTTCGCACTGGTCGGCGGCGCGGTCAGTGTTCTCGCGGTCGTGCTTTATGGCCTGCTGCGTGGCGGATGGCTCGATGCGGCGCTGGCCGGTATTGCGCTCGGCATGTCGATGCTGCCCGAGGAATTTCCCATGGTGCTGACAATCTTCATGGCCATGGGCGCATGGCGCATCTCGCAGGCGCGCGTGCTCACGCGTCGTGCAGCAGCGATCGAGACGCTTGGCTCGGCAACGGTCCTTTGCACCGACAAGACCGGAACGCTGACCGAGAACCGCATGACAATTGCAGAACTGAGAACGCCCGATGGCAAACTGTTTCGCCTGAACAACTCAAACACAGAGATGCCTGCGGCATTTGGGGAGTTGGTCGAGATCGGCGTGCTTGCCAGTGCCGAGATTCCCTTTGATCCGATGGAAAGGGCATTTCACAAACTCGCACAGGAGCGATTCCCCAAGCGCGCAGCCAGCACTGATCGCAAGCTGGCCCGCGCCTATGGGTTGCGCCCTGAACTGTTGGCAATGTCGAATGCCTGGCAATCGTCAGATGGAGGCGCCGACTGCCTGATCGCCGCCAAGGGTTCGCCGGAGGCCATCGCGGCACTCTGCCATCTCCCTGCGGATCGTGTCGATTCGGTCAAGGATGTTGTGGACGCCATGGCGATGGAAGGACTGCGCGTCCTGGGCGTTGCGGTTTCCAGCCATGCTGGCGATCAACTGCCGGACAAACAGACTGGTTTCGATTTCGAATTCATCGGCCTCGTCGGACTTGCCGATCCCCTGCGTTCAGGGGTTCCGGACGCGGTGAGCAATTGCCGCTCCGCCGGAATTAGAGTGATCATGATTACCGGGGACTATCCCGCGACCGCGAAAGCAATCGCCAGCCAGGCCGGGCTCGATTTCAACGATGTCGTCACCGGCGAAGAGCTCAAGACACTGGATGACGCTGCCCTGTCGGCGCGGGTGAGGACCGCAGCGGTGTTCGCGCGGATCATGCCCGAGCAGAAATTGGCAATCGTCAGAGCCTTGAAGGCCAATGGTGAGATTGTCGCCATGACTGGAGACGGCGTCAACGATGCTCCGTCGCTGAAAGCCGCAAACATTGGCATTGCCATGGGCGGTCGCGGCACGGATGTCGCGCGGGAGGCGTCGTCCATCGTCCTCCTCGACGACGACTTCGGGTCGATAGTCAAAGCCATCCGGCTGGGTCGCCGCATCTACGACAACTTGCGCAAGGCAATGGGCTTCATTCTTGCCGTGCACGTGCCGATCGCTGGGCTGGCCCTGCTTCCATTGCTGTTTGGGCTTCCTATCCTGTTCGGGCCAATCCACATTGCCTTTCTGGAGATGGTGATCGATCCGGTCTGCTCATTGGTCTTTGAAGCAGAAACAGAGGAAGACGACACGATGAGGCGTCCGCCGCGGAATCCGGAAGCTGCGCTCTTTTCGCGCTCGCTGATCGCGTGGAGCGTTGTGCAGGGCCTGCTGGCATTCGCGCTTGTCGCTGGCATCTTCCTCTTCGCCTTGCACTGGGGAATGCCGGAAAACGAGATTCGAGCCCTGACGTTCTTCTCGCTGGTGCTGACGATCGTTGGGCTGATTTTCGTCAACCGTACGTTCAGCGAGTTGCTGCTGATTGCGTTGTTCCGGCCAAATCGATCGCTTGCTTTTGTCGTCGTAGTGGTTGCGGCAGCGCTGGGCGGGACGCTTCTGTGGCCGCTCGCGAGTGATCTCTTCCAGTTCGGACCGCTGCATCTGGACGACCTCGCCGTGACGCTTGCGGCCGGATTGGCAGTGCTGGTCTGCCTTGAGTTCCTGAAACATTTCTGGCGGGAGCGGCTGAAAACCTGATCATTGATGCAAGCCTGACCGTGGTTCCGACCAGCGCGAACGCCCAGCTTGCGGAGTGCGCGCAGCGACGGTCGGGCCGAGCAGTGATGAACCGAAAGGCGAACGATGCGTTGGTGCCATGTCTGAGGCGCAATCCGCGGGCTTTCGCAAAATGAGCAACGGAGCCAAATCAGATGACCGAACATTCGGCAACATCAGTCAACACCAAACGGTTGTCCGAACAGGAGTTGCACGACATTGACGCCTATTGGCGAGCTG
Source organism: Mesorhizobium sp. B2-8-1 (assembly GCF_006440955.1). NCBI lineage: Bacteria > Pseudomonadati > Pseudomonadota > Alphaproteobacteria > Hyphomicrobiales > Phyllobacteriaceae > Mesorhizobium > Mesorhizobium sp. B2-8-1. The sequence goes on from NZ_VFTX01000005.1 coordinate 192,991, forward strand.
CGAACTATCTCACGATCGGCCAGATCTACCTGCTCGACAATCCGCTGCTGCGTGAACCGTTGCGGTTGGAGCACGTCAAGCCGCGTCTCCTCGGCCACTGGGGAACGTCGCCCGGCCTGAGCTTCATCTATGCGCACCTCAATCGCGCGATCCGGCTCAGGGACGCAGATGTGATCTATGTCTGCGGCCCCGGCCATGGCGGCCCGGCAATGGTGGCGAATACCTATCTGGAAGGCACCTACAGCGAGCTCAATCCCGACATTGCGATGGACGAGCAGGGGATGCGCAAGCTGTTCCGGCAGTTTTCGTTTCCCGGCGGTATCCCGAGCCATGCAGCACCAGATGTGCCCGGCTCGATCCATGAGGGTGGCGAGTTAGGCTATTCGCTGTCGCACGCATATGGCGCAGCCTTTGACAATCCGGATCTTGTGGTTGCCTGCGTCGTCGGCGACGGCGAGGCTGAAACGGGGCCGCTGGCAGCCGCGTGGCATTCCAACAAATTCCTCAACCCCGCGCGCGACGGGGCGGTGCTGCCGATCCTGCATCTGAACGGCTACAAGATCGCCAATCCAACTATTCTGGGCCGCATTCCCGAAGACGAATTGCGCGCGCTGTTTGCCGGCTACGGCTATGAGCCGCTGTTCGTGGAAGGCCACGAACCTGCCCTGATGCATGAGCGCATGGCGAGCGTGCTCGACGATGCGCTAGACCGCATCCGCGCGATCCAGCAAGCCTCGCGCGCTGGCTCGGCGTCGCCGACGTCGCGACCAATATGGCCGATGATCGTGCTGCGCAGCCCCAAGGGCTGGACGGGACCGAAAGAGGTCGACGGTCTGAAGACAGAGGGCTTCTGGCGCTCGCACCAGGTTCCCTTGTCAGGCCTTGCGGAAAACCCCGCCCATCTCAAGCTGCTCGAGGAGTGGCTGAAAAGCTACCGGCCCGAGGAACTGTTCGACGCCGCCGGCGCTCCTGTCGCCGCGATCCGTGCCACGGCACCCCAGGCGACACGGCGCATGAGCGCCAACCCTCATGCCAATGGCGGCCTGCTGCGCAGGTCTCTCGAACTGCCCGGGTTGCATGACCACGCCATTGCGGTAGAGCGCCCCGGCGGCGTCAAAGCCGAGTCGACGCGGGTCATGGGCAGTTTCCTGCGTGATGTCATGCAGTTAAACGAGGCCTCGAAAAACTTCCGGATCGTCGGCCCGGACGAGACTGCTTCGAACCGCCTTCAGGACGTGTTTGAAGTGACCGAGCGTGGCTGGATGGAGAAGATGCTGCCCGAAGACGTTCATCTGGGGCGCGATGGCCGGGTTCTCGAAATCCTCTCCGAGCACACCTGCCAGGGCTGGCTGGAAGGCTACCTGCTAACCGGGCGCCATGGTCTGTTTTCCTGCTACGAGGCGTTCATCCACATCGTCGATTCCATGCTCAATCAGCACGCGAAATGGCTCGATGCCTGCCGCGACATCCCCTGGCGGCGGCCGATCGCATCGCTGAATTATCTGTTGTCTAGCCATGTCTGGCATCAGGAACACAACGGCTTCAGCCATCAGGACCCTGGCTTCATCGACGTCGCCCTCAACAAGAAGGCCGACATCGTGCGGGTCTACCTGCCACCGGACGCCAACACCTTGCTGTGCGTGACCGACCATGTGCTGCAGACATGGAACCGCATCAACGTCATCGTCGCCGGCAAACCGCCGTCATGGCAGTGGCTGTCGATGGACAGGGCAATTGTTCACTGCCGGGCAGGGATCGGCATCTGGGACTGGGCGTCAACCGACGATGGGGCTGAGCCCGACGTCGTGATGGCTTGCGCTGGCGACGTCCCGACCCTCGAAACGCTGGCCGCAGTGCAGATCCTCAGGCAACAGGTTGCCGATCTCAGGATCAGGGTGGTCAATATCGTCGACCTGATGACTCTCCAGCCAAAGGAATATCATCCGCACGGTCTTTCGGATCGTGAGTTCGATGCGCTGTTCACCACCGACAAGCCGGTCATCTTCGCATATCACGGCTATCCCTGGACAATCCATCGCCTGACCTATCGTCGCACCAACCATGACAACATCCATGTGCGCGGCTACAACGAGGAGGGCACGACCACGACACCTTTCGATATGACGGTGCTGAACGGTCTCGACCGGTTTCATATCGTCCAAAGCGTCGTAGATTGGGTTCCGCGACTGAAGAGCATGCAGGTCGGCATCAAGCAGGCGATGGACAGCAAGCTGCTTGAACATCGAGCGTATATTCGCGCCCATGGGCAGGATATGCCGGAGATCCTTGAGTGGAAGTGGGAACAGGATGCCGATGCGGGGCCGAAGCGTCCGGATTGAACGGATGCCCGTTCGCAGGCGCATAGCTGCGGCAACATATCGGACGGCTTCATGACCGATGCGATCCTTGTCCTGAACGGTGGTTCTTCGAGCTTGAAGTTCGCCGTCTTCGAGCGACGAGGCGAGCTCCTGGTGCTGCTGCGCGGCAATGTCTCCTCTCTCGGTCAACAACCGCGGCTGCGGGCCGAGGCCGCGGCCGGCAGGTCCAAGATCGACAAGAGCCTGGGCGAAGCACCGATCGCTATGGGCAAGGCGTTCGCGGCGGTTGCATCCGTGCTCGCCGAAAACGATCTCCTGCGCCGCATCGACAGGGTAGGGCACAGGATCGTTCACGGTGGGCGTGACTTCACCGAAGCGACGCTGCTCGACGAACGCACGCTCAAAGCGCTGCGCCTGCTAGAGTCGCTGGCGCCCATCCATCAGCGGATCAATCTCGAGATTGTCGCACTGGCTGCTGAACTCTTGCCGCAGGCCCTCCAGATCGGGTGCTTTGACACAGCGTTTCATTCGACCAGGCCGGAGCTCGCCAAAATCTACGGGCTGCCGCGCGCGATGACTGACGCGGGCATCGTTTCCTACGGCTTTCATGGGTTGTCCTACAGTTATGTTGCTTCGAAACTGCGTGACCGATACGGCGCGCGCGCCGGCGGTCGGGCGATCGTCGCCCATCTCGGCAGCGGCGCCAGCCTGTGCGCCATGGATGCCGGACGAAGCATCGCCACGACGATGGGGTTTTCGACCCTGGACGGTCTGGTGATGAGCACGCGTTGCGGCGCACTTGACCCGGGGGTCATCCTTCACTTGCTGCAGGAACGGCGACTATCCGGGGACGAACTGGTCACGCTTCTTTACGAGCAATCCGGCCTGCTCGGTGTGTCTGGAATATCTGGGGATATGCGGACCCTGATCGGCTCAGACGACCCTGCCGCCGCCGAGGCTGTCGATCTCTTCGTTTATCGGATCGGACGCGAGATAGGATCGCTGGCCGCTGCCATGGGGGGACTGGACACGCTTGTGTTCACTGCCGGCATTGGCGAAAACGCGGCGTTGATCCGGGAAAGGATCAGCGCCGCCGCGGCCTGGCTCGGAGTCGGTCTCGACGAAGAGCGAAACCGGGAAGGCGACGAGGTGGTCAGCGCCACGAATTCCCGCGTCGATGTCCTTGTCATTCCAGCGGATGAAGAAAGAGCTGTGGCCAGCGAGATACTCGACTTTCGACCTGCGCGCGCGAAACGGCCCGGGAGGGAGCGCGGTAGCTAAGCGGCTGATCGCGCCCCCAGCTCTCGCCGAACCAGGACCAGCGTCGCATCGTCGGGATCGGTCGTGACGCTGAAACCCATGTCGCGCTCGACCTCGATCGCAGCACGGTTTTCACGGCTCTCGATCGACTCGATGGCCTTGAGGCCGAGGCCCTCGGCGTATTTCGCAATATCGGCGAGCAGCTCCCAGCCAACGCCCAGATGCTTGCGATCCTGGCGAATGCAGATCGCGACCTCGCCGTTTCGATCGGCTCGATCGCTTGCCAGTGTCGCAACCGCGATCAGCATACCGTCGATTGAGAATGCTAGAAAATTATGGATATGGGCGTCGTCTGAGCGTGTCATCGCGACCAGCCGTTCATGCGAGACTTCCTTCACAGCGCCGAGAAAGCGGAAGCGCAGGTCGTCCGCGGTCACATGAGTGAAGAACTCGGCCAGCGTTGGCTCATCCTCAGGGCGCGCGCGGCGCACTTCGAAGCGAAAGCCGGTATGGGTTGTAAGTGTGTTGTCCATCGTCATCTGGTCCTTGAACTGGGGCAGATTCTTCGGCGTCATTGTCGTCTCTTGCGCAGGCAGGCGCCTCTATTCGCTCATGCAGTGGAGCGCGTCATGCTTAACGATTTCGATGCTGCGCAGGTTGAGGAGGCGAATGACGCCCTTGTCCTTCAGCCGGGTGAAGACCCGCGAGACGGTCTCGATGGTCAGGCCGAGATAGTCGCCGATGTCCATGCGCGACATTGGCAGCTCGACCTGCCGCAAGCCGCCCTGCCGCTCGGCCATATCCACCAGGAAAGCGGCGACGCGTTCGATGGCGTTCTGGCGGCCGAGGACCAGGAGGTGCTCCTGCGCCCTCGTCAGACCCTTGAGCGCCAAGGGCAGTAGCTGATGGGACATGTCCGCTCCAGCGCTAAAGCGGAACGAGCGTACCCCGGTGGCATTGATCGCCTCGGCGAAGAAATGATGCTTCGTGTCGGCTTCGAAGCCGAAAGTCTCTCCGGCGAGGTGGAAGGCGCTGATCTGTCGGCGGCCGTCCGCGAGCAGGCGGTAGATGCGCACGGCGCCGAATTCGACCTGGTAGAAAGCGCCGGCTTTCTCGCCTTGAGCATAGATCTCCGAACCGGCGGGAAAGAAGCTGACCGGCTGTTGCGTTTCCGAGCCGAAGGCCGCTGGCAGGCTTGACTGAGCAGGTTGCGACGGCAATGAAATTCTGGAAGCGGTGTAGGCGTGCATGGCTGTTTTCCCGGTTGTTCCGTGACACAGCAATCGCGCGAATCCGCAGGTCGCGAAATTCGGTTTTATCCCTACGGGAAACTACCTAGTCGCGAGGATTGTTGATCCACATCAAGTGGTCACACGGTCCGGCGTGGCCCTAGGAGAGCGTGCCATCGCGGTGGAATGGCTGAACATGACTGGTGGGCGCCGAATTTGCCAGGGCGTCTGCCGTCGTGCGTTTGTACACACGGCGTATGACAAAGGCGAAGTATCCGATCTGCAGAATGAGCAGGTTGACAATCGTCCAGCCTGCCGCGCTCCAGACTGAACCTGTTGCCGCGTAGGCCCACAGACCCACGATACCCGACGTCAAAAACATTCCGACCAGGAATTGCGGAAGATACATCGCTGCCCACCCAGCCATTTCGATGCAAGATTTCGAAACGACTCCCTATTGCTATCGCCCAAAGCGTAAGCGACCGGCGCGCCTGGCCACCGTTGCGGCCAGATCGATGCCAACGTCGATCTTGTCCGTTCGCTTTGCCATCCCTGGACTTCCGACCGCTTTCGCCTCGACTCTGCGTCGTATCGCTTCCTGCCCAGTGGCTCAGTTCGAGAGCAGCCGGTTAATCGCCCCTTGCTTCAGCAAGGAGCGGGTCATACCGCCAAACGCCCATTCGCGGATACGGCTGTGGCCGTAGCCGCCCGCGACCACAAGGTCGGCACCCATCGCCCGGGCGACTTCGGACACGGCTTCGCAAGCGTCCGCTTGGCCGACGTCCAGAACCTCCGATCTTGCCTTGACGCCATGTCTCATCAGGAAGCGGAGCACATCCCCGACACTTTCGCGTGCGCTTCTCTGGTTTTGCTCCTCGATCGTCGCCACAAGGACATGTTGTGCACCGGTCAAAAAGGGCATTGCATCGGTGACCGCGCGCCGCGCCTCGCGGGTATCCTTCCAAGCCACCAGAACATTTTCGGAGTTAAGCGGTGCAGCCTTGTCAGCCGCAAGCAACACGGGCCGTCCGGCCGACAGCACCAACGTTCCGACATCGACCATCCGGTGGCGGTCGCTGGGAACGCCCCGTTCGGGAGCCCCGGTCACGATGAGGTCGGCGGCGCGCGCATGCATTGCGAGCAGACGTGTTGGATCACCGATCTCCTCGCGCCAGAAGGCATCGTGTCCGACGACGACACTTAGGAATTCTTCCTTCAGAATCTTCAGGCGATCCTCGATATCCGTGCGGCGTTGCCGCATGATTTCGGCTGCCGCCGCGCCGCCATCGTCGCCTGGAACAAACACGTATGAATCGGCCGCCGCAAAACCGATCAGGGTAGCTTCGAAGCGTCGCGCCAACTCAAGCGCATAGGTCGTTCGCGGAGCTGCCGGGGAATCGACGTCGAGTTGAACCATGATGGTGTTAAAGGTCATTGCCGTGCCTCCGATGAGATTTATCGCAGGATCGCCGGAGCTGCGACCTTGCGCCTTGATACGCATCAAAGCCTGCATATCTTGCCAATCCATCAGGCCACATCGTCATGGACCGCGGCACCGCCGGGATGGTCCGAAGCGAAGCCTGATACCCACACCACCCACGGCACTATGCGGCCACACGGCTTTGAAACGCATCAATCCACGCTCCAGCTGGCTTCGAACCAGGTGCCGCGCTCGCCCGTCACAATCTCGACGGCGTCATCGAGCTTGCCGATTGCAGCGGGCTTGCCTGTCGCTTCAATGAATTCGATTGCAGCGCTGACCTTCGGTCCCATGGAGCCGGCCGGAAAATTCTTCCCGGATAACTCCTTGGGGGTCACGCGCCGAAGCGCCCGAGCGGCTGCTGTTCCGTAGTCGACATAGACGGCGTCGACATCGGTCAACAGGAGCAGTATGTCAGCCTTCAACTGGCGGGCAAGAAGCGAGCTTGCCAGGTCCTTGTCGATGACTGCTTCGACGCCGCAAAGCGTGCCGTCGTCCTGGGCAATCACCGGAATACCGCCGCCGCCGGTGCAGATGACGATCACGCCGCGCTCGACCAGGAACGAGATTACAGACGCTTCCAGGATTTCCAGCGGCATGGGTGAGGGCACGACACGGCGCCATTGGTCGCCATCGGGCGCTATCTGCCAGCCGCGCTCGCTGGCAAGCCTATGTGCGGTTGCCTCGTCGTAGACCGGGCCGATAGGCTTCGTCGGGTGAGCGAAAGCCGGATCGTGCGGGTCGACCTTCACCTGTGTCAGCAGGGTAGCAAAAAGCTTCTTTTTGAGGAGGTTGCCGAGTTCCTGTTCAATGACGTAGCCGATCATCCCTGCGCTTTCGGCGCCAAGCACGTCGAGTGGAAATGTGCGGCCATCCGAAGTCGCCGCTGCCTGCAGGGCCAGAAGTCCTACCTGCGGACCGTTGCCGTGAGTGACTACAATCGAGTGCCCTGCGTCGACCAGATTCGCCAATACAGCCGCGGCGCGCACGATGTTGGCGCGCTGGTTACCGGCTGTCATCGGTTCTCCACGGCGCAGCAATGCGTTTCCGCCGAGCGCAACAACGATGAGCATCTCAGTTGCCGATTGTTGCCACAAGCAGGGCCTTGATCGTGTGCATCCGATTTTCGGCCTGGTCGAAGACGATGGACGCAGCCGACTCGAAAACCTCGTCAGTGACCTCCATGCAGTCGATACCGTATTCCTTCGCAACGAAGGCGCCGATCTCGGTCTCTGTGTCGTGGAACGCCGGCAGGCAATGCATGAATTTGACGTGAGGGTTGCCGGCGGCAGCCATCACTTCGCTGGTCACGCGGTAGCGCGTCAAAAGACGAATACGCTCGGCCCAGCCCGATTTGTCTTCGCCCATCGACATCCACACATCGGTGTAGACAAAGTCGGCGTCCTGGACGCAGCTCGTGACGTCCTCGTCGAGCCGGAAGCGGCCGCCGCTGCGTTCCGCCAGGTCCCTGACATGAGCGCAGAACTCCTCGTCCGGCCAGAGTTCCTTTGGCGAGGCGATGCGCATGTCGATGCCGACCTTGGCTGCTCCCAGGGCGAGGGACAGCGCGACATTGTCCCGGCCCTCACCGACGAAGGTGACGGTCATGTCCGAAAGATGCTTGTGGGTGAATTCCCGCATGGTCATGAAATCGGCGAGGATCTGCGTCGGATGCGCCTCGTCGGTAAGGCCGTTGTAGACCGGCACGCCGGCATATGTGGCCAGCAATTCAGCCTGGTGCTGGCCAAAGCCGCGATACTCGATCGCGTCATACATGCGGCCGAGCACGCGAGCGGTGTCCTTCATGGATTCCTTGTGGCCGATATGGCTGCCGGTAGGGCCGAAATAGGTGACGTGCGCGCCCTGGTCATAGGCCGCAACTTCGAATCCCGTGCGAGTGCGCGTCGAATCCTTTTCGAAGATCAGAGCGACGTTCTTTCTGACAAGACGCGGGATCTCGTGACCGGCGAGCTTTGCGGCCTTGAGGTCGGCGGCCAGCTTGAGAAGAAAGCGGATCTCGTCTGCGGTGAGATCGTCCAGGGTCAGGACGGAACGGCCATGAAGGTTGATCGACATCGGGATTTCCTTTCGGGTCAAATCGGGTCGCGGGCAATCGGGCAGGTCATGCAATGCCCGCCGCCGCGGCCGCGGCTGAGTTCGGCGCCTTCGACCGTGATCACTTCAATCCCGGCGCGGCGCAGCAGCGTGTTGGTATAGACATTACGGTCGTAGCCGATGACCACGCCGGGCTCGACCGCAACGACATTGTTGCCGTCATCCCATTGCTCGCGCTCGGCCTCGTAGCGGTCGCCGCCAGTGGCGATGATCCGCAGTGATTTCAGTCCAAGGCCTTCGGCAACCACAGCCGTGAACGGCTTTGTCTCATCGGTGACCTCGACCGACGCCTCGCCATCGCCCGGCCGCAGCGAGAACGTGCGCAGCCGGTCGACCACCGGCGGATAGAGGGTGACCAGGTCGCGGTCGCAGAAGGTGAAGACGGTGTCGAGATGCATGAAACTGCGGTCCCGCGGCATCAAGGCGGCAATCACGCGGGTCGCCTCACCAGCCGCGAACAGGTTGCGGGCGAGGTCGCCCACGGCCTGGGGCGTGGTGCGCTCTCCCATGCCGACGAGAACTGTTCCACCACCGATCGGCATCACATCGCCGCCCTCCAGGCTCGTGCCCGTTCCTGCATCCGGCGAAACAAAGGGAATGCCGCTGTCGCGAAAGTGGGGATGGAAACGGTAGACGGCTTCGACATTGGCTGCTTCCGGGCGTCTGGCGGGCCAGTACATGGAATTGACGGACACCGAGCCGTAGATCCAGCAGGAACTGTCACGGGTGAACAGCTGGTTCGGCAGCGGCGGCAACACGAAATCCTGGGGGGCAAGCGTCCTTCCCGTCAGGCCTTTGGGTTCGAAAGGAAGCTCGGCGCGGGCAATGCCCCCGACAAGGTAAGACGACAATTGCTCTGACGGCATCTCGTTGAGCCATCCGCGCAGCTCGTCGACCATGTCGAGCCCCACGACGCCGGGATGAACCCGGCGGTCGAGAAGCCAGTCGCGAGCCTTGGCCAGGCTCATTGTCTCAGCCAGGAGCTCCCCGAAGGAATGGACCAGGACACCGCGTTCACGCAATGCATCGACAAAGACATCGTGTTCCTGGCGAGCCCGCTTGACCCACAGCACGTCGTCGAAAAGCAGCGCCTTGCAGTTTTCCGGTGTCAGCCTGCGCAGGCTGAGATCCGGACGATGGACCATGACCTCGCGCAGACGGCCGACTTCGGAGTGGACACCCAGCTTCGTCATCGTGCCAATCCCTTCACAGCGGGCTGACGGCGCCGGTCCACATCTCGTAAACGGCGAGGATGGCGACGGCGACAAGGGCTGCGGCGAGCACTGCTTCGACAGGATGGAACACGCGCTGGTTAGTTTCGCGGCGAGCCCAGACGTAGAAGATGATGCCGGGCGCATAGAGGATAGCGCACATGAACAGGTAGGCAGGTCCGGCCGCATAGACGAGCCACAGCCCGTAGACCGTTGCCAGCAACCCCGCAAAAAGCGGTCCGGCGCGCTGCTCGCCACTCGCGTAGCTCTCGCCGGTCAGCGCGAGCTTGGCCGCGTAAGCTCCAGAAAAGATGTAAGGAACCAGAATCGCGGCCGACGCGATGTAGAACAGCGCCTGGTAGGTGCTCTGTGCGAAAAGCGTGATCACCAGGAAGGCCTGGACGAGCAGGTTGGTGATCAGAAGCGAGATCGACGGTACACCGCGCTCGCTTTCGAGGCCGAAGAATTTCGGCATCGTCCCGTCCTTGGCGGCGACATGCGGAATTTCGGCGGCGAGCAGCGTCCAGCTCAGGAAGGCGCCGATCACGGACACGACCAGCGCGATGTTGATCAGGATGGCACCCCAGGGACCCACCACCGCCTCAAGCACACCAGCCATGGACGGGTTCTTCAGCGCGGCAAGCTCAGGCTGGCTAAGAATGCCGAGCGACAGCAGCGACACCAGGGCGTAGAGCGCGAGGCAGGTGAAGAAGCCAAGAACTGTCGCCGTGGCGATGTCCTTGCGGCGCTCGGCACGGCCGGAAAAGACGCTGGCGCCTTCGATGCCGATGAACACCCACAGGGTCACCAGCATGGTGCTTTTCACCTGCGCGGTGATAGAGCCGAGACTGGCGTTGCCCAAACCGTTGAAGTCAAGCGACCAGACCTGCAATTTGAAGGCGACGGCAACAACCCCGACGAACAGGACGATCGGAGCAATCTTTGCAACCGTGACGATGAGGTTCACAACGGCGGCCTGCCGGATGCCGGCAAGAACCAGGATGTGGATCAGCCACAGCAGGACTGATGCGCCGAGCACCGCCTGCCAGGTGTTTCCATCGCCAAAAGCCGGAAAGAAATAAGACAGGGCGCTGAACACGATCACCGCGTAGGAAACGTTGCCGACCCAGGCGCTGATCCAGTAGCCCCAGGCGCTGTTGAAGCCGATGAAGGGGCCGAAGCCGGCCTTGGCGTAGGCATAGGGCCCGGCGTCGAGCTCGGGCTTGCGGGTCGCAAGCGATTGGTAGACGAAAACCAGCGCCAGCATGCCGACCGCGGTGATGGCCCAGCCAATCAGGATTGCGAGGGGACCGGCACCTGCCGCCATGTTCTGCGGCAGGCTGAACACGCCGGAGCCGACCATGGAACCGATCACCAATGCGGTCAGGGAACCCAGTCGAAGTTTCGTTGGCGCCGCTGTCGCGACTTTCGGGACAGGGATGTTGAAATCAGCCGTAGTCATGATGCTCTCCCCAATTTGAAGGCTCTGATGGGAGGCAGTGAACAGGAAGAAAGGGCCGGCAGCTTTGATGCGGGTCAATAACCGTTTTCTGTACGGGGGCACTCGGGCGCTGTTTCTGGCTTTGGATTGCTGGACCAAAGTCGCTCGGACCTGCGCTCCACTTGCACCTCTCGAGATCCGTCGAGGGCGCGAATCGGATTTGGTGCATTGACAGGTCGTCGTCAGGCGATGTCCGCCGGCTTGGCTTTGCGTTTTCGCCCCGTGATCATGGCCCGTACCAGGTTTTCGCGATGGCGAAAGCTTGCCAGCGCAACGCCGCCTATATGGAAAAGGACCAGCACAAGTAAGCCGTGCGCGCTTAGGCTGTGTGCCGTTTCGACCCACGACACGCCGAAATAGGCGTCCGTCGTCATCAGCCAGCCCGTCAACGCAGTTGAAGCCATCGCGGCGATCAACACGACCACCATCGCGCCGCCAGCCGGATTGTGGCCGATATAGCGGGCTTCGCGACCGCTCAGTATTGCCCAGAGATAGCGCAGCACCGTCGCCGGATCGCGCACGAATTGAGAGAACCGGGCATAGGGCGTACCTAGGACGCCCCACAAGAGCCGCATAGCGACCAGTGCTGCGGCGACGTAGCCGGCCCAATGGTGAATGTCCTCTGAGGAATGGGAGGTGAGCCAGGCTGTGACGAAGCTGAGCACCAGCGCCCAGTGGAAACTCCTTACGACCCGGTCCCAGACGCGCACCATCTCTTGAGATGGTTGCGCGTCCGTGGCAATCGAAACGTTCGGATCAATTTTCGCCGGCTTCGGCATTGTCGAGCTTTTCAAGGGTCTCGGCATTGTAAGCCAGGTTCACCTTCTTGCCGGCCTTGTCGACCGCATAGACTTCATAGCAGCCCTTCTCGACCTTGATCTGGCGGACGGTGAGGCCTTCGCCGGTCAACTGCGCCTCCAGCGTTGCCTTGGGCTTGAACTGCGATTTCGGGGCGGTGCTGCAGCTGCCGCCGGCGGCGAGGGCCGGTCCTGCAACCATGCCGGCGAGAGCGGCGAGAACGAGTGTGCGATACATGATGGCTCCATTCGGGAGGTTGGGCGCGAATGTTGCGCCTGCGGTTGGGACGTCGATCGTTCGTGTCAGACGGCGATTCCACCGTCATTGGTGCGACATAGCCAATTCAACCTGACAACTGGCTGACAGCTGCATGGTGGGGTTCGCGCCGGACAGTTTGATTTGGCGCAAGGACGGCGGGTGACCCCGCGAGCAGGATGACGGTCGGGACGTAGAGCGCTTCTGCTGCCGTCCTGAAGGAGATCGCCATGAAAACCATATCGAGGGGAGCATTCGGGCTTGCCGCCGCGATGCTTATGGCCGGCGGAGCCGGCGCCGTCCAGGCTGCTTCGCCTGTCCAGATCTCGCTGTGGGACAAGGGCGCGAGTATGGAGATGCCGATGGGGCTCGCCTATGCGGCGCCCGGACTCGATCTCGCTAAGGCGACCATGGGCATCAAGGCTTTGCCCGGTGCTGTGAAGGCCGGGGAGGTCACATTCAATGTGAAAAATGACTCCAAGGACACCGTCCACGAAATGATCGTGATGTACCTTGCCGAACCCGGCAAGCCGCTTCCTTACCTTGAGGCCGAGAACCGGGTCGACGAAGACAAGGCCGGCGACAAGGGCGAGGTGTCGGAGCTCGATCCCGGCAAATCAGGCACCCTGACCGTCGAGCTAAGAGCTGGAAAATATCTGCTTATCTGCAACGTGCCAGGTCACTATGGGGCGGGCATGTGGGCTGAATTCACCGTCGATCCATAGGCCCTGAACCAGGCTGCCCTACCTAAGACTGTCGCAGTCTCACAAGGTTGCCGGAATCGCCAGTCTTGTCGCTTTGGCCGCCGCACAACAGCAAGGTTACCCCCTGGAGGCAAGGTCAACACATGATACGTGACCGTCTTAAGCCTCGCGATCATCGAGGATGCGAACCGGGCTTGGTGCGCTGGCAGATCGTCAGGCGATGTCCATCGGCTCGGCTTTGCGTTTTCGCCCCCATGATCATGACTCGGACCAGGCCTTCGCGATGGCGAGGGCTTGCCAGCGCGAGGCCACCCGGCAAACAGCGCAAGGTAACGACGATGCAACGGAGCGACCGGTGAGGCCGCTTTGGCCATGTTTGGTGAAGGTGATGCCTCATCCTTGGTCCCTGCCTCCGCTGTCAGCGCGTTGTCAGCTTGGCTGTTTTAGCCGGGTGCCGCGACCATGAATGATTCCCCAAACGCGCTTGTGGGGTCGCCGCAAGCGATCAGGAGCCTTTCGAACATGCAGCCTTTCAAGACCGGACTGGTCCTCGTTCTCCTAGCCGTGTCGGCACCCGCCTTTGCCAACGCGATCGTAAACGTCAAGCTATGGGACAAGGACGGCGTCGCGAACCCCGACGCAAAGATGGGAATGGGCATGCCGGCAAACATGAGCATGGCAACGATGAGGATCAAGCTGGATCAAACCGTCGTGCCCGCGGGCAAGGTGACCTTCGAGGTTCAAAACAGCTCCAAGGACGCGGTCCACGAAATGATTGTGGTGCCGGTGACCGATGTCAAAAAGACCACGCTGCCCTATGTAGCAAATGAAAATCGCGTCAACGAGGATGCGGCAGGCCATCTCGGCGAGGTCTCTGAACTCGATCCAGGCAAAACCGGATCGCTGACGCTCGACCTCAAGCCCGGAAACTATGCCGTCTTTTGCAACATTCCCGGCCATTTCATGAACGGAATGTGGGCAACAATCCTGGTCAAATAGGCCGTGGTTTGATGAGGCACCCGCCGCGCCAAAGGGGCGGCGGTTTTTTTTGGTTTCGTATTCGTCGTTGTCCCGATCAGCGTTTCCTGCATGGATCCAAAACCAACTCGCGCGATCCGCCAGGAGCTAGCCATCAAGGCCGCTCGACCCTTGCCACTTGGTAGGTGTGCATGGCGCCGTTGCGCTCGATCGACACGTACTCACCGGTCACGAACCGTTCGTCGCCGAGATGGAAGCCGATTTCGTCGTCGCGATCGCCTTCGGCGTAGTCGAAATACCACTGTCCGCCGGGCTTGCGCTTCAGCCGGCCGATCAGATCCTCCTCGCCTGTGCGAAACCGGCGAACACGGCAAGAGGCCCTGTGCGACTTCCATTCGTCGGCATCGATCCGGCCTTCGCCGGTCAATGGAGCGAGCACGTCATAACCTTCTTCGCGGTCGCCTTCCGGGTGGCCCTTTTCACGCGCGAGCAGCAGCCGGACATTGCGGAATTTCGGGGTGAGGTCCTTCAAACTGGTCATGGCGAACTCCTTTCACGGAGTTTCATAGAGCAGTGGCGGGACCTAGCCCTTGATCCGCATCAAAGAAGGCTCGAGAACAACACTTCTATCCAGGACCGAGCAACAGCAGGGCGCTGATACCCATGGTTGCGGCGATCAGGGTTATGACGGCCAGTGGCAACCAGAACCTGACCGGACCGGCAAATACTGCGAGCGACAGGCGGCCGATCGCGTTTGCTGCCAGCGCCGCGAGCACGGCCTGGCCCACGGTCTCGACGGACACGGAATGCTTGACCAGGCGCAGCGCGCCAAGCACCGAGACATCGACATCGAATGCGCCGGCCAGCGCCGAACTCGCCTGCAGACCGCGCCCACCGAATTGAGTAGCCAGACCGGCACTTGCGGTCGCGACGATGGCAAAGAACAGGGCGAAGAGCAGCAACGGACCCAGTTCGAATGGATTGCGCGCGCTAGCGCTGCCTTCGCCGTTCCCGCTGTCGCGAGTCATCAGCAATGTTCCGCAGACGGCGAAGGCGAGCGCCGCGGCAATCGCCGGAATGGCGACCGACGCGAGCACGCTTGGCTCGACGATCAGAACCACGGTGCAGACGCGGAGCACCGAAACCATTGCAGCCAGCGATGCCGCCCCGGCGAGCGGCAGCGGATTGCTTGCCGAGGTGGCATTGCGGGCAAGCGCCAAGGTCACGGCGGTGGAAGAGACGATCGCACCGGTGAGCGAACTCACCAGCAGACCACGCGTATTGCCCAGAATGCGAACAGCGACATAGCCGGCGAACGAAATCGAGGCCATCAGCACCGTCAGGAACCAGACCTCCCAGGGATTGAAACCGCCCCACGGGTCCATTGTCCGGTTTGGCAGCAGGGGCAAGACGATCGCCGTCATCACCGCCAGGATCAGCGCCGACCGGAGTTCAACCCACGTCAGTCGCTTCAAAAGACCGTGCAGGACCTCGCGGCTGGCCAGGATTGCCGCCAGTGCCGCCCCACCGGCCGCAGCAGCCCGATAATCGCCGGCGACGGAAAGCGCGCCAAGGGCAAAAACGCCCAGCCCCGCGATCACGCCCGTGACACTGAAATCCTCGTCATGGACTGCCTCGCGCGCCTTGTACCAGGCGAAGATTGCCGCAAAGGCGACGAAACCGCCGACCAGCACGGATACCGCGCTGAGTGCGTTGGCCAGGGCGGCGAGCACGCCGCCGAGCAGGCCGGATATGCCGAATGTCCGGATGCCGGCCGTGCGACTGCGTTCGGGCGCATCCCGCTCCTGCCAGCCACGCTCCAAGCCGACGAGAAGACCTATCGCAAGTGCCAGTCCAAGCCGGGCGATGAGGGGATCCATTGGCGCGGCGATTTCAGGCGGCGACCGTCGGCAGGTGGTCGCGAACCCACCTGACGATCTGGCCTGCCGTCATTGCGCCGGATGTGCGCGCGACTTCGTGCCGGCCATGGAACAGGATCATGGTCGGGATGCTGCGAATGCCGAGCCTGGCCGCAACAGCCTGCTCCTTGTCGGAGTTGAGTTTGATCAGGCGAACATGCGGCTCAAGTTCATTTGCTGCGGCTTCGTAAGCCGGCGCCATCATCTTGCAGGGGCCGCACCAAGGTGCCCAGATGTCGACAACAACGGGCAGGCTGCTGCGCGCGATCTGATTGTCGAAGATCGCGGCATCGACATCTTCGGGATGCCCCGAAAACAGCCGGTTCCCGCACTTTCCGCATTTCGCTTCCATGGCATTGCGGCCCGGTGGCAGGCGGTTGACCCCACCACATTTGCTGCAAACCACCAGATTCTGCTGTGCCATGGTCATCTACCGATTTTGCTCTCAACCACTATGCGCGCCACAGATGGCCATCGCCAAGGGTGCGCAGCGCGTTCAGGATGACCGCTACGTCAATCCCTTCCTGGAGCAGCGCTCCGGCAACCGGGGTGATCTGCCCCATGGCCGCCGCGATCATTGCCAGCCCCGACAGCGCCAGCCCGGCGATGATGCTTTGCAAGGCGATCGATCGCGTTCGCCGTGCAATCCGAACGGCATCGGCGACCGGCTGCAGCCTGTCGGTCAGCACGATGACATCAGCTGCCTCGGAGGAGGCGGTGGCACCACGTGCGCCCATGGCGATACCCACGGTGGCGGCCGCCAGGGCAGGGGCATCGTTGATGCCGTCGCCAACCATCATGGTCGGCGCCGAAGCTTTCTCGGCTTCGACCATCGCGACCTTTTCGGTAGGGGTCGCATCGGCGACAATGGCGTCGAGGTCGAGCCGGGCGGAGATGCGCTTGGCTGCCACGCCGTCGTCGCCTGTAAGCATAATCATGCGCGCAATGCCGGCGGAGCGCAGCTTGCCGAGTGCATCATGCGCATCGACACGCAGCGCGTCGCCGAACGTGAAGACCCCGGCAAGCCGGCCGCCGAGTGCCACAAAGACCCTGAGCACCGGCTCGTCCCGATATCTTTCCTCGCCGCTTTTCGCCCAGCCGGGCAGCGGCTTGTTGGCGAGCACGAGAGCCCGCGATCCCGCGGCGATCGACATTTTGCCGAACCGGCCCTTCAGGCCCGCACCGCGATGCTCGCGGACATCACGCGCATGCGAAAGCGTCAACTGCTTGCTACGCGCCGCCCGGATAATTGAGTCGGCGAGCACATGGTGCGAGGCCTGTTCCAAAGACGCGAGTAGCCGCAACAGATTGTCGGGGTCGCGACCGGTCGCCACTTCGATTTCGATGAGCTCAGCTCCGCCGATGGTCAAGGTTCCCGTTTTGTCGAAGATTGCGGTCCGGACCTGCGCAAGCGCCTCCAGAGCCGCGCTGCCTTTCATCAGGATGCCGGCACGGGCCGCGCGCGACACGCCGCCGATAAAGGCAACGGGTGCCGCGAGGATGAGCGGGCAAGGTGTCGCGACAACCAGCACGGCGAGCGCCCGGATCGGATCGCCGGAGATGTACCAGGCGGCACCGGAAACCAGCAAAGTGGCTGGCAGCAGGAACAGGGCGAAGCGGTCGGCCATGCGGATGAACGGGGATTTCGCCGTCTGCGCTGCAGCAACCATGCGAACGATCGCGGCATAGGTGCTCTGCTCTGCCAGGGCAGAAGCCTGCATGCTGAAGGTCTCCCCCGCATTGATGGTGCCGCTGCGCAGCATATCGCCGGCTGTCCGCCGTTCCGGCAGCGGTTCTCCGCTCACTGCGGACTCGTCGAGCGAGGCCGAAGCATCGAGCAGGATGCCGTCGACGGGAAGCAGTTCGCCGGCCCGGACCAAAAGCTCGTCGCCCACGGCAACGTCTTCGACGGAGATGGTCTCTGTCCCCAGCTTTGACGTTCGATGGGCGACACGCGGTGACCGGTCGGTCAATGCCTTGAGGTTGCGTTCCGCGCGGCCGCGGGCGAAATCCTCAAGCACCGTGCCGCCGGCATACATGATCGCCACCACTATTGCGGCCAGGGGTTGACCGAGCAGCAGAGCGGCGGACATCGACACCAAGGCAATCGCGTCGACACCGAAGCGGCCTATCCAGAAATCACGCAGAATGGAGATGGCGAGAGCCGCCACCACGGGCAAGGTCGCCACCGTCCAGATCATGTCGGCTTCAAAGGGGCCAAGCCCGGTTCGCCAGGCTCCTAAACCATAGGCGAGGCCCAGGATGGCGATGACCAGCAATGCGCGTCGTAGAGCAGACTCGTTCATCCGATGTCCCTCAACCCCTGATGGCCCCCTTGGCGCTAGAGTTCGCGGACCGTCTCCTCGAGCAGGCACCGCACATCGTTCGCGACCTGCGCAAGCTCTCGATTGCCGATAGCGCCCATCGAAGCGACCGGATCCACCGCTGCGACCTCCACCTTTCCCGGTCCGACCTCGGTGACGATGACATTGCAGGGCAGCATGGTTCCGATCTTGTCTTCGGACTGAAGCGCCCGCCATGCGAAATGCGGGTTGCACGCGCCCAGGATCACATAGGGCCTGAAATCGGCGCCAAGCTTGGCCTTCATGGTCTGCTGGACATCAATCGAGGTCAGAACGCCAAAGCCCTTGCTTGCGAGCTTGGCGGTCACGTGGTCGATTGCCGCTGTGAACGGCATGGCGACGATCTTGCTGAAATAGTAACTCATCCAACTCTCCAATCGTTGATCGCTACAGCTCGTCGCCACTTTGCGGGCGACCCCGCGCAAGAGCTAATCGCGATAACCGGAGAACGCTTTGATCCAACGCAACGAACGGGCAAGATCGACTGGCGATGATCGCCATGAACAGGAGACATTAGGGGTGACGATCCGAAATCTCGATCATGCGTTCGCTCCGAAGTCGGTTGCCGTGTTCGGGGCATCGGTGCGCGACGGGTCGGTCGGCCGTGTCGTCTTCGACAACATCGTCAATGGCGGCTTCGAAGGCGAGATCTGGCCGGTCAACCCGAAACATTCGCAGGTGGCTGGTCGACGCTGCTACGCGAAGGCGGCCGACCTGCCAGGCATTCCCGACCTCGGTGTCATCGTGACGCCGCCGGAGACGGTTCCCGGCATCGTGCGCGAGCTCGGCGACAAGGGCACGCGAGCGGCAGTCGTGATCACCGCCGGACTTACGCGCGAGAACGGCCTGCGTCAGGCCATGCTCGACGCCGCCAAGCCCAATCTTTTCCGCATCATCGGGCCGAACACGGTCGGGCTGATGATCCCGCCACTGAAGCTCAATGCCGGATTTGCACATATGGCCGCCGAGCCTGGCAACATCGCGCTGCTGTCGCAATCCGGCGCCATTGCCACGTCGCTGATCGACTGGGCGGCCGACAACAATGTCGGCTTCTCGCAAATCGTCTCCCTGGGTGACATGGCGGATGTCGACGTGGGAGATTGCATCGATATGCTGGCGGGCGACATGCACACGCGCGCCATCGTGATGTATCTCGAAACTATTCCCAATCCCCGCAAGTTCATCTCGGCCGCCCGTGCGGCGGCACGGGTCAAACCGGTGATCGCGATAAAATCCGGTCGGCACGAGCAATCGGCCAAGGCGGCAGCGACCCACACCGGCGCGCTGTCGGGGGCGGACCGTGTCGTCGATGCGGCATTGCTGCGCGCAGGCATCCTGCGCGTCAAAGGCCTGACCGAGCTGTTTGATGCCGCAGAGACGATCGCCCGCTTCGCTCCGCTCAAACGGGCCCGTGTCGGCATCGTCACCAATGGCGGCGGGGCAGGGGTATTGGCCATTGATCAGCTAATCGATGGGCAAGGGGAACTGGCCGCGCTGTCGCCCGCCACCATCGAACGCCTGAACGCCGTATTGCCGCCGACATGGTCGCACGCCAATCCGGTCGACATCATCGGTGACGCCCCGCCTGAGCGCTACAAGGTGGCCGTCGAAGCCGTGGCGGCAGACCCCGGAACGGACGTCGTCCTGGTGATGAATTGTCCAACGGGGCTGGGTTCGCCGCTTGCCGCGGCAAGCGCGGTTACGGAACTCGCAAGGGAAGGGATGATCGCCGGCAAACCGGTCCTGACCTGCTGGCTCGGGGAGCATACGGCGCGCCCCGGGCGGCAAATCCTTCAGGATGCCGGCATTGCCAGTTTCGAAACGCCGGCTGACGCGGCAATGGCCGTCGCCTACCTCAGCGATTGGTCGCGTGCCCAGCGGGCATTGATGCGCACACCGTCGAGCCGCAGCGAGGACGTCACGAGCGATCGGGAAGCCGTGCTCGCCATTTTCAGGGAGGTCGCGAGGGAGGGGCGGCGAATGCTGACCGAGCCCGAAGCCAAGGCAGCAATTTCCGCCTACGGCATCCCGGTGCCCGAGACGGTGGTCACCAGGTCGCCTGCCGAAGTGGAAGTGGCGGCCGGTCGGCTCCTCAAGACGTCCGAACGGATCGTCGTCAAGCTGCTGTCCAAGGCGATCTCGCACAAATCGGACATTGGCGGGGTGGTGCTCAACATCGCCGATGCCGCTGCTGCTGGAGCTGCAGCACGCGCAATCGAGGCGCGCGTGCGCAAGCACGCACCGCAAGCCGATGTTGAAGGCTGTGCCGTTCAGCCGATGGTGACGCGAAAACAGGCGCAGGAACTCATCCTCGGCATGAGCCGGGATCCGATCTTCGGACCGGCCATCCTGTTTGGAGCCGGTGGCGTCGCGGTCGAAGTTATGGACGATACAGCGATCGCCCTGCCACCGCTCGACGACGTTCTTGCAGGGGACCTGATCGCCCAGACGCGGATCGGCCGCCTGCTTGCCGGGTTTCGCGATCGCAAGCCGGCCGATCGGCAGTCGATCGTTGCTGCACTCAACGGCCTGTCGCAGATGATCGTCGACTTCCCGTGCCTGGTTGCGATGGACATCAATCCGCTGCTGGCCGACGCCGAGGGTGTGATTGCGCTCGACGCCCGCATCGAGATCGAGCCGGAACGGGTGGAAGAGGTCGGGCCGAACCCCGCACTTGCCATCAGGCCTTATCCATCGGGTTGGGAGAAGGCGTTTGCGGGAGGCGGCAAGCACTATCGTATCAGGCCGATCAAGCCGGCCGACATCGCGCTCTATCCCGAATTCCTTGCCAAAATTTCGCGCGATGATCTGCGCCTGCGTTTTCTGTCGCCGCGCAAAAGCTTCTGCGACCAGATGCTGAAGAGGCTCACCCAGCTCGACTATGACCGCAACATGGCCTTCGTAGCCCTGGAGACAAGCACTGGCGCATTGGCGGGCATCAGCCGACTTTCCTGCGATCCCGATCACCTTAGCGCCGAGTACGCCTTGCTGGTGCGTTCGGATCTGCAGGGGCACGGCCTGGGCTGGGAATTGCTCAGGCAGATTGTTGATTATGCAAAGGCCGATGGGATCGGCCGGATAGAAGGCATCGTGCTCAGCGAGAACACGAGGATGCTGGCCATGTGCCGCGAATTCGGCTTCTCGATCGCCCATCTTCCGGACGAGCCCGGCCTTGTCGAGGCTAGGCTCCAACTGCACTAAGGGCGATCATCTGCCGTACCTTTCATGAGGCCGTGCGCAGGGTGTCGGACGCATCGCTGTCGGAAAACCTTCTCAGCTCTGTGACTAAGTCGGCAAGCTTCCGATCGGCATTGATCCTGCGCCAGCTCGTTTGGGCGGCGTTTCGCTGCAATTGCCGCGAAAGGATATCTATGGTGGCGTCGGAAGGGCCGCCCTTGCGATCACTGACCCGTTGCCATAGAACAAGCGGGTCCGCTTCCAACCAGAACCCGGCGAAAGCCACACCCCTGACGCTTGCCGCCTTCTCGATACGGTCGCGATCGGCAGGCCTGTCAAATACGGCATCAGCGACAACCGAACCGCCCTCCGCAAGGATCAGGCCGGCCCGCCATGCCATGTCGCGATAGACACGGTCCGATACCTCCGGCCGATAAGCCTTGTCCGGCAGCCGCGTTTCGGCCGGCACCCCATGCATGGCCTTGCGGATGCGGTCGCTTTCCACAATGCGGGCGCCGGGCGGCGCACCGACATGGGCGGCGAGCGCCTCCGCAACGGTCGTCTTTCCGGAACCGCTGAGACCGCCGATGGCGACCAGCCGCGGCGATGTTTCCTGGAGCAAAGTCCGGGCAAGGGCGAAATAGGATCTGGCCTCGGCAATCAATTTCTCGGAATTGGCACTGCCTTCCTCGACCTGCGTTGCGATGACATGGGCGCGCACGGCAGCCCGCACGGCCATGAAAAAGGGCAGTAGGATGAAACCGTCTTCATCGTCGGCCTCGTCGAGATAGCGGTTCATCACGAGATTGGCGAGCTGGGGGAAGCCGCGATGCCAAAGGTCCATCAACAGGAAGGTAAGGTCGTACAGAACATCGATGCTGGCGATCTGGTCGTTGAATTCGATGCAATCGAAGAGGCGGGGCTCGCCGTCGAAAAGGCAGATGTTGCGCAGATGCAGATCGCCATGGCACCTGCGGACCTTGCCCGCGGCTTCCCGGCGGTCGAGCAATTCCGAATACCGGTGGAGGGTTGTGCGGAGGGCCTTGGCAAAGCTCGTGACCTCTGCTTTTGCGAAAACATGGCTGGTGGCAAAGCCGGCTTCATTGATGTCGAGCACACCGGCCAGATTGGATGAGCCGCTGCCATTGTGGATTGTCGGCGCGGAACGGTGGTAGCCCACGATCATGCGTGCGACCCTGGTCGTCAGCGCCGGCGTCAATTCTCCGGCGGTTGCCATCCGATCTAGGAGCTTCGACTGGTCGAAGCGGACCATCTCGATTGCCGCATCGACCATTTGGCCGGTGCCATCGAAAGCCAACTTGCCGTCGGCTTCCCGCGTGATGCGCCGCACCCCCAGATAAAGGCCGGGCGCGGTCTTCGAGTTGAGTTCCACCTCTTTCTCGCAGGCGGCCAGCCTGAGGGCCGGCGTCGAGAAATCGACATAGGGCAGCTTGACCGCCCGCTTCATCTTGTAGGCGCGTTGGCCAACCAGAAAGAGACGCGATATGTGGGTCTCAATATCCTCGACAGGCCCGGTCGCGCCATAGGAGGAAGGATCAAGCAGGAAAGCGGCTGTGGCTTGCTGGTCTTCAACGATCATGGCCGGCCTCCCTAATTTGTCCTGCGAAATTCGTTTCCGCGATCTGCGCTCATTGGTGCAATGTCTGGACATAACCTGCCAATTCATGGATGCGTTCCCTGGTGACGATTTCGCCGGCGTTCGGGCCGTATCTTTTCACGTCGGCAGGCAGGAACTGGCTGCCCCATACTGGCATGTCGCGCTCGCCATGCGCCGGCACCATGGCTCGGCCGTCGATCACGGCATAGACGCGCCAGTAAGGGAATTCGCCGCCATTGCGACTGGAGATGCGCGTCAGGTCGCTCGGACGCTTCAACAGTTCGTCGCCCAACGGTCCATCGCCCTTGCCGTCCGGGCCATGGCAGACGGCGCACGAGTTCATGTATTCGGACTTGCCGTCGCCGAGGTCCTGCGCACTGGCCGTATGGAAGGTCATGCCAGCGAGAGCCGCCGCGACCAGGAATCTCATCTGCGTTTTCCCTGATTATTTGGCTGAAGCCTACAGCCTTGGCAGGCCAGCACGTTGATGCGGATCAAATAGCCGCCACAGCCAAGACGTTTGATCCAGCGCAATGAACGCACCGGCTCCTGTCGGCTATGCCTCAGCAACGATTGAACCTTCACGCGAAATGAGGAGTTGCCGCCGTGTCCTTCAAGACATTGCTTACGGTTACCGGACCGAACCAGGGGGATGGCGATCTCAAGCTCGCCGCCTCTCTGTGCGAACAGATCGATGCCCACCTTTCGGTGCTCGTCCTTGAGCTTGCCGCACCGCCGTCGGGTGGTGAGTATGCTGCTATCGTCTCACCAGCCTGGCTCGAGGAGCGTCAGGCCGAGCTGAAAAGGCTCGAGAAACGAATATCGGCAGTCGGCGCCTTTCTTTCACAGACCCCGGTATCGGCTGATCTGAGCGACGACTATCCCGACACGGGATGGGCTGACGATGTCATCGGCAGGCGTGCCCGCTACGCCGATCTGACCATTCTGGGACCGGATCTGCTGGCAAGCCATGCGCTGAAGGATAAAGTGATCGAGGGCACGCTGTTCTCATCGGGAAAGCCCATTCTGCTTGTTCCCGAAGGCTCGCGCCCGACGCTGAAGCCGAAACGCATCCTGGTCGCGTGGGACGCGCGCCTTGAGTCCTCGCGCGCCGTCCGCGAGTCGCTCGATATGCTGAAGGGCGCGGTAGAGGTGCACCTCGTTATGGTCGACCCGATCGAGGACGAGTTCCATCACGGCGCGGAACCCGGAGCCGATGCCGCCGCCTATCTTGCCCGGCACGGCGTGAAAGTTACGGTCGAGCGCCTGCCGAGCGCGAACCATTCGGTCGCCGACGTACTGCGCCAACATGCCGGCGATGTTGCGGCCGAATTGATGGTCATGGGCGCCTATGGTCACTCCCGGCTGCGCGAGCGGATTTTTGGTGGGGTCACCAAGTCAATGCTTGAGGGTCAATCGCTGCCGGTCTTGATGGCGCGATAGCAATTCAACAGAAAATGGGGCCGGTGCAGATTGCGCCGGCCCTCTTCAATTCTCGCAAGACCTAACGGGGCGACTACTCGCTCGCTTCTCGTCCGGACACCTGTTCGACGAGAATCCGGAAGAAAACGTGCGGAGCACTGTCGGTTGTGGGAGGCATGACGGGCTTGAGCGCGCCAGGTTCCCACCAGTCGGTATGTTTGCTCAACAGCGACCATGCATGATCGCGTTCGAGCTTGTGGCCAATTCGATCCGGCAACTCTTCGTACCGGCCGTCGGCAACGACGCTTCTCCATCCTCGCCCCTGGCCATGCTCGTCAACCTGGACGGACACCAGCGGATTGGCCCGCATCCATTCGATCTTCTTTCCCGGCATGGAAAACGCGTAAAGATGAGCATCCGAATGGGCGTAGTAGAAGGGCACGACGTAGGGCTGCCCGTCCTTTGCGCATGCCAGGCGGCCAACCCGATTGGCAGTCAGTATTTTCGTGCATTCCAAAGCAGAAAGGGTTCGGACCAGCATGGCGTGATCTCCTATTTCTCTCGGTTGTTCCGTGGCATTGTTTTCGTGGCGACTTTCGAACCGGCTGCGTGTTGCCCACTTAGGTGTTGCCTGTCCGTTTGCGACCGGCCAGCCTCGCCCATGGCAGCGACGACATCACTGTCCGAGAGCTGAGGAAACCGCATGTAATGGTAGCTCAGGGCACGAAACTGTCCTGGTTGACTTAGGCAAACCACACGATCTGCTTCGCATGCCAGTTCAGCGACCGTCTCTTGCGGCGAAACAGGAACTGCCACGATGATTTCCCTTGGCGAACGGCGCTTTATGGCGCGGATCGCGATTTTCATGGTCGTACCGGTCGCGGCCCCGTCATCCACGATGATCGCGGTCTTTCCCGCGATCGAGATCGGTTTGGTCTTCCCTCGATAGGCAGCACGCCGGCGTTCGAGTTCTGGACGCTCATTTGCAATCAAGACGCGTAGCTCGCCTTCATCGAGCGCATAGGCCTCGACGATCTCCCGGTTCAACACGACCTCCCCGGGGTCGCCGTCGACGATTGCTGCAACAGCCAGCTCAGGATTGCCTGGGGCGCCGACCTTGCGGACGATCAGCAGGTCAAGAGGAGCGTTGAGAGCTCTGGCCACCTCCACTGCGACAGGCACGCCGCCACGCGGCAATGCCAGTACGATTGGCTGCTGCAGTTGAAGCCTGTTCAGTTCCAGGCCAAGCTTCACCCCAGCGTCTTCCCGGTCGCGGAACATCGGTCAATCCACCGGCCACAGTTTTCGCAGCGACTTCTTCATCGAGTTTCTGATCTGTACGATCTCACCATGCGAAATGTGACGGTCGAGAAGCTTGAACACGGCACCGATCGCGACATCGAAATCGATCTCCTCATCGTAGCCGAAACTGTTTCTGACGCTGATAATGAAGTCGCGCTTCGTGCGCTCATGCGCAGGCACCGATGGATTCCAGCCCTCGAAATAGATGCCGCGGACCAAAACAGGCAGTTGCGCCGAGAGATCGGCCATTTCCGCTGGCGACAGCCAATCCCGCACCGTGTGCAGAAC
This sequence comes from Mesorhizobium sp. B2-8-1, assembly GCF_006440955.1. NCBI lineage: Bacteria > Pseudomonadati > Pseudomonadota > Alphaproteobacteria > Hyphomicrobiales > Phyllobacteriaceae > Mesorhizobium > Mesorhizobium sp. B2-8-1. Next base: position 218,929 of record NZ_VFTX01000005.1, read on the forward strand.
GGACCGCAGAAGGCGGCACGCGCTCGGCTCGCTCCAGCAGAGGTCCTTGGCGAGTTCCTTGACCCACTGTTGCGCCTGCTGGCCAGCGTGCGTGAAGTCAGCGAAAGACGTGTGGGAAATATGGCCCATGGCGATGCTCCTGGAAGATTTGAACTTCATTCTCAGGCATCGAAAAGCTTTAAGCATTGAGCAGGATCAAATTGCTCTGGGCAAAGGAGACGAAGACCGTTTGGGCAGGCGGCGGGTTTCAGCCGCCGGATTTCTGAACCAGTAGCGGAACAATCCGATCGCTCTTCGCGACAGCGGGCCGGCCAGCGGAGCCGTAGGGAATGCCGAGCGCGTCCCATGTCTCGACCAGCGCGTCCTGCAGCTCGGCGATCAGCTGATCCGAATGGAACGGCGTCGGCGTGATGCGCAGCCGCTCGGTGCCGCGCGGCACGGTCGGATAGTTGATCGGCTGTATGTGGATGCCGTGCACGCCGAGCAGGCGGTCGCTGGCCATCTTGCAGGCCTCCGGGTCGCCGACCAGCAGCGGCACGATATGGGTCGGCGAGTCCATCACCGGCAGGCCGGCGGCCGACAGGATCTGCTTGGTTCTCCCGGCCTGCTGCTGCTGGGCGTCACGCTCAGCCTGCGAGCGCTTCAAATGGCGGATCGAGGTGGTGGCCGCCGCGGCGATCGCCGGCGGCAATGCCGTGGTGAAGATGAAGCCCGGCGCGTAGGAGCGCACTGCGTCGATCACGGCACTGGTGCCGGTGATGTAGCCGCCCAGCGTGCCGAATGCCTTGGCCAGCGTGCCTTCGATGATGTCGATGCGGTCGGCCAGGCCTTCGCGCTCGGTGATGCCGCCGCCGCGCGGCCCGTACATGCCCACGGCATGGACCTCGTCGATATAGGTCATCGCGTTGTAGCGCTCGGCGAGCTCTACGATCTCTCTGATCGGCGCGATGTCGCCATCCATCGAATAGACGCTTTCGAAGACGATCAGCTTGGCGCGTTCGCGGCCCGCCGCCTGCAGCAGGCTTTCGAGATGCGCGACGTCGTTGTGGCGAAAGATCTTCTTTTCGGCGCCGGAACGCCGCACGCCTTCGATCATCGAGGCGTGGTTCAATTCGTCCGAGATGATCAGGCAGTAGGGCAAAAGCTTCGCGATGGTCGAGATCGAGGCTTCGTTGGAGACGAAGCCGGAGGTGAAGACCAGTGCCGCCTCCTTGTCATGCAGGTCGGCAAGCTCCACTTCAAGCTCGACCAGCGGGTTGCTGGTGCCGGAAATGTTGCGGGTGCCGCCGGCGCCCGAACCCATTTTGCCTGCGGTATTCTGAAACGCGGCGATGACGTCGGGATGCTGGCCCATGCCAAGATAGTCGTTGGAGCACCAGACGGTGATTTCCTCGGCACGGCCATTGGAACGCCAGATGGCGCGCGGGAACTTGCCCGCGATGCGCTCCAGGTCGGCGAAGACGCGGTAGCGACGCTCGGCATGGAGCTGGTCGATCGCTTCCTCGAAGAACCGCTGATAGTTCATGTCGACGTTCCTTTGCCTGTTAAGCAATCGCTGGTGCGGCCGCACCCCCGCTGCGTGGAATTGACCAACGGCGCAATTGCGGTTCGGCGGCCCTTACCAAGTCTTGTTGCCAGCATGACATATCGCTCTGCACCCGCCCGCGTTTGCTCGCGGTTTTTTGCCCCGCACGTCATCGGCTACGCTCAACTTGGCAAGGGTGGACGTAGCCCTTTGCGGGAAAGGCCGACCTTGATTCATGTCAATATCGTGGTGCCTGAGATGTCTTTTTGCTCAGTTCGATATGAACCGATGCAACGATCCGCTGCCCAGCACAGAACGCGCTACGCCGCCAAAGGTCATTTCCCTAACGCGGCTGTGCCCATACCCTCCCAGAACAATCAGATCAGCCGCAATTTCGTGCCCAATCCGCAGGAGCAGGTCCGCCGGCTCGGAGCCGCGCGCATCCAAAACTTCCGATCGCGCCTTCACGCCGTGGCGTGCCAGGAAGCGCTCGACGTCCGCAACATCGTCCCGAGGCGCGGTGTTTCCCCGGTCCACGGAGACGACCACAACATTCCTGGCCTCGATCAGAAGGGGCATTGCGTCGACGACAGCGCGGCGCGCTTCCCGCGTGTCGTTCCATGCTATCAGGATGCTTTCAGCCCTGATCGGTGCAATGTTTTCCGAGGCCACGAGTATCGGGCGGCCGGCTGCAAGAATGAGACTTGCCGAATCCAGCATGCGATGATGGTCGACGATCAGGTCAACCGTTGGCGAGCCAGTTAGGATCAGGTCGGCGGCACGCGCATTGAGTGCGAGCTGGCGAGTGGGATTTCCTATTTCTCCTCGCCACGAGGCACGGTTGCTGCCGTTGACTGTGCTCAGGAATTCCTCTCTCAAGCAGTTGAGGCGGCCCTCAATCTCCTCCACCTGACACCACAACGCCTTGGTCGCCGCCTGGTCATCGGTGCCGGTTGGCAGGACAAAATGCGGCTCGGCCGCACAGAAGCCGATCAGATCGGCATCATGTCGTTGCGCAAGATCCCAGGCCATGGAGATGCGTGGCGCGGCGATGGTGTCCACGTCCAGTTGAACCATGATCGTTTTGAAAGCCATCGCTGCAGCCTCTTTTGCGTTGAAGCGAGCTAGCCACGAAGAGCGGGCAACGACCTTGATGCGTGTCAAACGCGGGAACGATATCGGTGGCGCCCGATAGCACCTGTTGATCCGGATCAACGACCTGGCGACGAATAGCGTTAGCGTCGTATGGCGAACACTTTTGTTTGCACCCTCACAATGGAGTACCGATCATGCAGATTCATCCCCAACCGTCGCAATTCGGCATGCAACTATTGCCGATGGTGGAGAATGGCCAGAAGGTCGTCCTCGCTGCGACGTCTCTTCAGGCGCATGCTTTCAAGGCAATGATGCGCTATCACATCGAAACGCTGGGGTTTCTGAAACATCGCTACGAGCAGGATGTTAAGCTGGCCGGTGACCTGCTCGACGGCGCTGAGTTCAACGACGCCTTCGACATCTTCTCCACTTTCCTGCAGAATGCGACATTGGAATACACAACCGAAGCCGGCAAGGTCGCGGGCCTGACCTCCAAGCTCGCGTCGGAAACGGCTAAGCGCGTGCGCAAGGAGGCCAAAACCGCAATCGAGGACGCAGCGGCGAAGACAGTCGCGTAGATCGAAAGGCGGAGGCCTGCAACCATGAGCAGCTATATGGGCAACGGGCGTCGCCGGCGGCGGTTTCGATGGGTTTGCGCACCTGCGGCGTTGCTGCTTGGATTCGTGCCTGCACAGGCCAACAGCTTGACGGAACGCGGCCAGGCATTGGTTGAGTTCAATTGCGCCCGCTGCCACGCCATTGGAAAAACCGATCAAAGCACCCATCCCGACGCGCCGGCGTTTCGCACCTTATCGAAGCGCTATCCGATCACGGATCTCGAGGAAGCCCTCGCCGAGGGCATTTCGACCGGCCATCCGGACATGCCCGAATGGGTTGCAAGCCCTGACCAGATCGAGGCGATAATCGCCTACATCAGCGGCTTGCAGCAGCCGTGATCGGGCCATGGGCGCAACGGTCGACCGAACCAGACGGTTCGCTGCGCGATGGGAGTTAATGCAAGCCGCACTGTAGAATGCAATCGACCCTCGCAGCCGATCGCGGGCCATCAGAGCAACTCCAGACTGAGCTAGGGCAACATCCGGTCAGCGGCACGGAAGAACGACCGCGCGTGTGCCACAATCTGGGCCTCCGTAGGATGATCCGCCGTTTCAACACCGACGATGCGATCCTTCAAGTGCGCATGGTGGTCACGGATGTGCTTGGCCAGTTCATCTTTTGCCAATCCTGGTCCCACGATCAGCCATTCCTTGGCTGGCTGCAGGGCGTTGACCACATCGTGGTAGAAGGCGTCGTCTTCGGGCGCTCGCTTGCCGTCGATGCTGCCTGCCTTGTTGTGGGTCTGATGATGCGCCAGCGTGGTGACAAGCCTCACGCTTTCGGCTGTCTCACGGTTGAAGAAAAACACCTTGGCTTCGCGATGGTCGAGCCAAGCGACGGCATGTTGGGTCTGCATGTCTATAGGTCCTTGAGTGATTGTTGATGAGCGCAATCGTCGCGGTGAGGCGTCGAATGGTTCACGCAGATTGGAACTCCAGCGTTGCCAGGATCGAGCCGGGTTCGATGACGGCATTTGCTGTGGCGACAATCGTCGCGCGGCCACTTGCGGGCGCGACAATCTCGTGAAGCGCGTCTTCGACGCGAATTTCGGCTATTCGCTCGCCGGCCTTGATCGTGTCGCCGCTGGCAATGAACCAACGCTCCAGGATGCCCTCGGGCAACATGCTGGACGCCCATAGCGCTTCGTCGACCTTGATGTAGTGCATGGCAATCTCCTTCTGCTTCGAATGATAGGCGCTTCGCCAAACTGGGCCTTGATCACGATCAAACAGCTGCGAGGATGCCAGCATGCAGACAGCGGCCGGCTGTTTTGCAACTCGCACAATGGCCGGGCTGGCATGGCCGGTCGCCAAGCGGCGCGCGCTTACCCCCTACACAACCAAATGATTGGACCTCGTCCGCTCGCAACGACCGACGCGCATACTTGCCCACAATCGCATCGCGCAATTTCAGAAATGATCCAGGTCAAAGCGCGCCGCGCTGTTTCCGTCAAAGCTAAGACAATGTGGAACTCTATCCTAAGCGCACCGTATGGTCGCGACCTCGAACTCGCCGTCGTCGACGAGGAGGGGACGCATGCGCTCGTATTTCCGTGCGTAAGGAGTCGAGAAGGCTGGAAGAACGCCACCACCGGTGCCCGTGTTGACATCCGGCCGACCCACTGGCGCGATTGGAAGCCGGAGCAGGCCCAAGCCAGAACTGGCAACCCTCTCGAAGGGTCTCCCTAGGGTCTGGATTCCACGATCAACGCCATGCGCACAAGATGTGACAGGCTGCCCGCGCCCATTTTGCTCATGACATTGGCCCGGTGGATTTCGACCGTACGCGGGCTGATTCCCAGATCGTAGGCGATGGTCTTGTTCGGCAGACCCGACACAAGCCCGTCCAGCACCTGCCGCTCGCGTTCCGACAAGGTCGCCAGACGCGTGCGGATGTCCGAAGACTGGGGATGCGCCGCGTTTGCCTGGTTCCGGTTGGCCAGCGCGGAGCGGATCGCGCCAATCAGCATCTCGTCGTCGAACGGCTTTTCGATGAAATCGGAAGCGCCTTCCTTCATTGCCTGCACGGCGAGCGCCACGTCGGCATGGCCAGTCATCACGATGACCGGAATTGTATGTCCGCCTGCTCTGAGCTGTCGCAGAAACTCTATGCCATCTATGCCCGGCATGCGGACGTCGGTGACGATGCAGCCGTCGGGACTGCTCGTCGCCGTCGACAGAAATGCTGTGGCCGATTCGTGCAGGCGTACAGCGAAGTCTGCTGTGGCCAGAAGAAAACCGAGCGACTTGCGAACGTCGACGTCGTCGTCGACCACGTGCACCAGATCACTGTCGGCCATTTGTGACCTCTTCTTTCTCTACGATGCGCAAGGTGAACCGGAACGCGGTTCCACCGGCCGGCACCGCCTCGGCCCATATGTGACCGCTATGCGATTCAACGATGGTGCGGCAAATGGAAAGGCCGACACCCATGCCTTGCTTCTTGGTGGTCACAAATGGCTGGAAAAGTTGCGCCGAGACCTCCGGCGCGAGACCTGGGCCTGTATCGATCACGCTTACCTCGGCCATCCCATCATCCCGGGCAATAGTCGTGACTTTCAATTCGCGTCGTGCTGCATCCTGCATGGCCTCAACCGCGTTGCGCATCAGGTTGAGCAGAACCTGCTGAATCTGGATGCGATCGGTCAAGACCAGTTCGGCGGCAGGATCAAGCTTGTAGCTGACGAGAAGATTCATCTCCCGCGCACCGACCAAGGCCAGGGATGCAGCTTCCTCGATCAGCAAGGGCAGTCGTTCGACCTGGCGCTCGCTTTCGCCCCTGGCAACAAAATCCCTCAGATGACGAATGACGTCTCCCGCCCGCAGGGCCTGCTCAGCTGCCTTTTCCACGGCATCCCGCAGCATGGGCGCGTTCTCTTCCGTGCTCTTTTCAAGCAGCCGACGACTGCCCTTGAGGTAATTCGTGATGGCGGTGAGCGGCTGGTTGATCTCGTGGGCAAGTGTCGAGGCCATTTCGCCGAGCGCGGTAAACCGCGCCATGTGGAGGAGCTCCTGCTGCTGCTCCTGGATTCTAGCTTCTGCCCGGTGGCGTTCGGTCAGGTCGCGGCAGAAGCCAGTAAAGAAGCGTCCGGTTCCTGGATGCATCTCGCCGACGGAAAGCTCCATAGGGAAGGTCGTGCCATCCTTGCGTGCCCCGGTAACGGTGCGGCCGAGCCCGATTATCCGGCGCTCGCCCGTCGTCAGGTAACGAAGCAGATAGGCGTCGTGCTCATCGCGGTAGGGCGCGGGCATCAACATTTTCACGTTTTGACCGATGACTTCACCTGACTGGTAGCCGAACAGCGTTTCTGCCGCAGTGCTGAAGGATTGAATCCCGCCCTGTTCGTCGATGACGACCATTGCGTCTGGCACCGTTGCTAGGATCGATCGCAGGTGATCTTCACGCAACAGAAGAGCTGCGTTTGCAAAGGAGAGTTCGCTGACATCCGTGCCTTCAATGAAGATCGCAGTGATACGGCCATCGTCGGCCTTGACCGGCTGATAGACGAAATCAAGGATGCGCTCTTCGACCGGCCCGTCGGCCTTGTTGCGAAGGCCAACCTTCACCCCGTGGCCGATATAGGGCTCGCCCGTCGTGTGAACATGGTCCAGATGTTCGAGAAATTCATGCCCTTCGAGCTCGGGAAAGGCCTCCCGCACTGACTTTCCAATCACTTGCCTGTTGCCGATCAATCGCTGGTAGGCGGCATTGGTCAGCACGAAGACATGGTCTGGCTCGCGTATCAGGGCCATGAATCCCGGAGCCTTATCGAACATTTGCGACAACAGGGATTTCAGCGTCGTCCCGCCGGGCGACAAACTGAGCGCTTCGTCTTTGATCACCTGAAGTTCCTGGGTTCGAGACGGTGGTACAACGGGTACCTATCATTTCTCGCGGCACACGCAAAACGGATCGAGACGACGGTTTCGGACACAGATCCAGTTGGCGGGCGCAATTGGCGGGCCCTTTGACCCGCATCAAGGCACCGGGCGCCGGCGAATGCAATTGATCACGCATTCAATGGTTTCAGCGAAAGGCACCCGCAATGTCCTACAAGTCAATCATCGTGAACCTCGCCATCGATGCGGCTCCTGCACCCATTGTGCAGGTGGGGATCGAACTTGCCGAAAGATTTGGAGCCCATCTAGTTGGCCTGGCGGCAGCGGATGTCCCGCCACTGGTCGCGACCGGCGACGGCATGGTCTACGAAGGCGAGATCATGCAGATCCAGCGAACGGAAATCGAAAAGCGGCTTGCGGAATTGCGTGCCGAGTTCGAGAGGCTGGTGCCAACTTCGATTACAAGCGAATGGGGACAAGCGGTCTGCAGTCCGACCCGGTTCCTCAGCGTTTCGGCCAGGGCGGCCGACCTCATCGTCACCGGCGGCGGGGATGGAGACAACGTCTTTCGCGCTGTTGATATTGGCAGCCTTGCACTCGGCACCGGGCGGCCGGTTCTGGTCACCGCAGGCAATATGGAGCATATCCGCGCAAAAACCGTGCTTGTTGCCTGGAAGGACACCAGGGAGGCACGGCGGGCGATAGCCGATGCACTGCCTTTTCTGGCCAAGGCGAACGAGGTCATCGTAGCCACGATTGACACCAACCGTGACGAGAGCATTCGTGACAGCCTCGACGATGTCGCCGTGTTCCTTGGACACCATGGCATCAAGGCGCGAACCGAGCTGATCGCCGGCGAGGCTGATGGCGACCGCCTGCTGACGTTCGCACGCTCGATCCATGCGGACTTGATCGTTTCGGGCGCCTATGGCCATAGCCGCTTGCGGGAATGGGCGTTTGGCGGCGTCACCCGCACGCTCATCGAAGAGAGCGGCATCAACCGCTTCATGTCGTATTGATGACCAGCGAAGCTGACCAGCAATCCGTGGCACCGGACGGCGCCGCTTATTGGTCGATCGAGACCGATGACCTTCTGCGGAGCCTCGAGACGTCGCCATCGGGGCTTGCAGCTTCGGAGGCCGCATCAAGGCTCGCAAAATTCGGTCGAAACACACCGGCGTTGAAGTCAAGCGCATCGGCCCTGATCGTGTTTGCCCGCCAGTTCCGCAGCCCGCTGGTCCTGATCCTCATTTTCGCAGCCAGCGTGTCGGCTTTCGTCGGAGAGGGCCAGGAGGCTGCAATCATCGGCGCGATCGTGCTGGCAAGCTGCGTCCTGAGTTTCACCCAGGAGTATGGCGCGTCGCGGGCGACCGAGGCGCTGAAACAGCGCATTTCGCGCAAGGCGATAGTGTTGCGCGATGGCGTAGAGTGCTCGATTGCTGCCGAAGATATCGTGCCGGGCGACTTGATCCGGCTTTCGGCAGGAAACCTCATTCCTGCGGACGGCATCATTCTGGACGCGCGCGATTTCAATGTCAGTGAGGCTGTGCTGACCGGTGAAACCTTTCCCGTCGTGAAGGCACCGGGGCGGTCGCCGCCAGAGGCTTCGCTTGCGCAGCGCACCAATGCGGTCTTCACGGGCACTTCGGTTCGTAGCGGTACGGCAACCGTGCTTGCCGCGGCGACAGGCTCCCGCACCGAATTCGCATCGATCGCCGCAGCCCTCGAGCGGAAAATTCCGGAAACGGGCTTTGCCCGGGGGATAAGACAGTTCGGCTACCTGATGACCGAGATCATGCTGGCGATTGTCATCCTGGTATTCTTTGCCAATTTGATGCTGCACCGACCGCTGATTGAATCGCTGCTGTTTTCGCTGGCACTGGCGGTTGGCCTCACGCCGGAACTGCTTCCGGCGATCATTAGTGTGACGCTGGCGCGAGGGGCTCGCGCCATGGCGGCCAACGGCGTGATCGTGCGCCGCCCCGATGCCATCGAAAACCTGGGCAGCATGGACCTGCTGTGCACCGACAAGACCGGCACGCTGACGGAAGGCGTGATCCACCTCGACGGTTGGCTCGATGTCGATGGCAATGCGTCGGCCGACATACTGCTTTGGGCCCGTCTCAACGCGACCCTGCAGACCGGATTGAAGAACCCGCTGGACGAAGCGATCGCCGCTGCGCCGGGCGAGGGAGGGTCATTGGCTGCCTTCACGAAGGTCGATGAGATCCCCTACGATTTCATCCGCAAGCGTCTATCCGTAATTGTGCGGAGCACCGAAGACCTTCTGATTACCAAAGGCGCGGTTCAAAATGTCCTCGAAATCTGCTCCTTCGTCCACACAGCCAAGGGGTTGGAACCCCTCGATGCAACGCACCGTGCGGCGATCGACGACAAATTCCGGCGCTGGAGCGCGGAAGGCTACCGCGTGCTGGGCGTGGCGATCCGTCGATTTGAGAGCCGGAAAACGTTGAGCAGGACTGATGAAATCCATCTCGCCTTCGCGGGCTTCCTGCTTTTCCTCGACCCGCCCAAGAAAGGCGTCAAGGAGACGCTTGCCGATCTCGCCCACCGCGGCATCGCGGTAAAGGTCATTTCGGGCGACAATCGCTACGTTGCCGCGCACCTTGCCCAGGCGGTCGGCCTACGCGCCGACAGGATCATGACCGGCGAGGCGCTTTCGAAATTGACCAAGAGCGCGCTCTTTGCAGGCGTTCAGCACACTGACCTCTTCGTTGAAATCGATCCCAACCAGAAGGAGCGCATCGTTCAGGCCTTGCGGAGCAGGGGGCATGTGGTTGGTTATCTCGGCGATGGCATCAATGATGCGCCGGCTCTCCATGAGGCAGATATTGGCATCTCGGTCGACACCGCTGTCGATGTCGCGCGCGAGGCCGCCGACATTATCCTTCTCAAGCAGGATCTGGGTGTGCTCGTGCGCGGCGTCGACGACGGCCGCAAGACATTCGCCAACACCATGAAGTATATCTCCATCACCACCAGCGCCAATTTCGGCAACATGATCAGCATGGCAATTGCCTCGCTTTTCCTGCCTTTCCTGCCGCTTCTGGCAGCGCAGATCCTGCTCAACAATTTCCTTTCCGACGTGCCTTCTCTGGCGATCGCGAGCGACAATGTGGATCCAGACCAGCTGCGCCGGCCGCGCCACTGGGACATCCGTTTTGTACGGCGGTTCATGATCAGCTTTGGCCTGGTCAGCTCGCTGTTCGATTTCGCGACGTTCGCGTTCCTGCTGTTCGTCGCTCACGCCACGGCGGCTGCCTTCCAGACCGGCTGGTTTGTCGAATCGTTGCTGACAGAGCTTGCGATCGTGCTCATTGTGCGCACACACAAAGCTTTCTGGGCAAGCCGTCCGAGCCCGTTGCTTGCCTGGCTTACGTTGGCTGTCGGGGTTGTTGCGATCATGATCCCCTATCTGCCGTTTGCTGCCTGGTTCGGCTTCGTGCCCTTGCCACTGCCCGTGCTTGCCGGGCTTGTCGCTATCACCGCGCTTTATCTCCTGGCCTCGGAGGCGACCAAGCGTTGGTTCTTTGGACGGGAGAGCCGCCAGTCGCAGCGGATGATCGATAGAGTCTCCAAACCTCATGCGGCCTACTCGAGGTTATAGACCGGTGCGGGAGGCTTGAGGCGATGATGAAAAGAAGCGCGGGGATTCTGCCCTATCGCAGATCAAGCAATGGGCTGCAGGTGCTGCTCGTCCATCCCGGCGGCCCTTTCTGGCAAAGCCGCGATCTTGGCAGTTGGTCCATCGCCAAGGGCGAGTATGACGACAGCGAGCTGCCAGAAGCCGCGGCGCGGCGCGAATTCCAGGAAGAGACAGGTTGGGAGCCAAAGGGAGCCCTGCTCAATCTGGGAGAGTTGCGCCAGCGAAAGAGCAAAATCATCACTGCTTTCGCGCTGGAACGCGATTTCGATACCGCCACGTTGCGCAGCAACATGTTTGAGATGGAATGGCCACGACGCAGCGGCCGCATGCAGTCATTTCCCGAGGTGGATCGCAGTGCATGGCTGGATCTGGACCTGGCCCGGGCAAAACTGCTTGCCGGTCAACGGCCCTTTCTAGACCGCTTTGTCGCTTCGGTTTTGCGCCACACAGCCTGTTGATCGAGATCAACGCCACCTGCCGCCAACATGGCAATGATGGCGAGTAGGCAGGAGTGATCAATATGAGCTTTCTCGATTACCTGATTTCGGTTGACGCCAGAACGGCTCTGATGGGTCGCATGATGCGGACGGTCGGCGTCGACAGACATTTGAAGGTCGTGGCAGACCATGCGGCAGTCACCAATCGGGCAGTGAACCGCTGCCGTGCCTGCGGCCATCAGGACGAATGCATGACCTGGCTCGACGAACATCAGCAAGCCGAGAACCCGCCAGACTATTGCCGTAACAGCGACCTGATCGCAAGACTGCAGCACGTAGCCGACCAACGGTAGTGCATCGAGCAGATCAGCCTTGAGGACGTTATGACTTCGGTGGACGATCTGTTCTTTCCAGAAGCATCTTTGCTCTTTGTTGCACCAGGGCCCACGAACGCTCTTTGATGGCGGGGTCGGTCAAACGAGCGAATGCGATCAAACTTTTAGCCGCTCAGGCATGCGGATACGGGATCGCATCCGCATGCTGGTTTTCGCTGCGTCCCGTTGTGTCGCCCGATGCCATTCAGATACTGAGGCTGGCTGCAGCCGGATGGCTGGTCATTCTTGGCCTGCGTCTGATGGCAAGCGCCGGTCCAACGTTTCTAAAGCGGCGACGCCATTTCTGTTGCGGCGACCAGTGCCCTGAACCCGAAGGCCTTTATATTGCCTGGCTATCGTGCCGATGAACATCGAACCGCGCGCCCTGGGGATCCTCTGGGTTGCGCTCCTGGTGATGACGGCTGCCACCGGATCGGTTTGGCTTTTGCTAGGTCGGCGCTTCAGTGGAAGCAAAAGAATGGCAGAGAGAGTTACCGGCGCGGCGCTTGTTGCATTCGCCCTGCTGCTCCTTCGGCCACTGATCCTTCTGGTCGCGATATGAACGCGGCGAAGCGTAAGCGCGAACCTGTTTCGCTGCCGAGCTATCCTCCGACGCAAGTTCAAGCTCTCTGGGCACAGCGGCTCGCGACACCACCCGGCGTTGGTCGGCCAGCACTAAGAAACCAGGAGGACGGACACGGGATCCGCGCAGAAGAGACCATCCTCGACCGCTTTGACGCCGCCGACGTTTTCGGCCGCAACAATTGCCGCCTGGCGCTCACGTTCGTCGAAGATGGCACCGCTCAGTTTCACCACCCCGTTTTTCACCGTCACGTTGATCAGGTCCTTGCCGGCCCATTTCTTTGTCGCCAGCTCGGTCGTGATGTTCTGCCGAATCTCTTCGTCATCGATGGCTGAAGGCGTTGCATCTGGAAGGACGTTCAGCAATGCCCGCAGAAGATCAGAGCGGGTGATGATGCCGACGACTTTCCCGGCGTCGACAACTGGAACGCGTTTGACATGGTGACACGTCATGAGCTCGACGACCTCGGCGAGCGATGCGGTAGGCGGTGCCGTGACGACATCTTGCGACATCACCTCCTCGATCCGTCGCCCGTTGGCGTGGACATATTCATCGGCGGTCTTTCCGGGACTGACGAGAAACTCCAGCCAGCGCGAGCGCTAGCGCTGCGTGCCCAGTTCCGCGCGACGCAGGAAATCGCCCTCGCTGACGATACCGACCAGGGTGCCGTCGCCGCGAACGACGGGAAAGCCGCTGATCTTGTTGGAGAGCATCAACCCTGCCGCCTCGGCGATCGATGCGGACGGGTCGATGCCGACGACTGGTTTGCTCATTACGGCTGCGGCTTGCATGTTCGCTCTCCGGAGTTTCTCCAAACCTCCGGCTTCTTAGGCTTCACATGCCCGAAGCGCCTTGATCTGAATCATTTTGCCATCGAGGCAAATGGTTCAAAGGTTGGCTCGCAAGTGACGGGCGCGTTTCCGTTAGCCAGCGATCGCGGTCTTGGCGACGTTCACGCCAAGTTCATAGACAAGCAGTCCACCATAATAGGCCGTCGCGGTGACCAGAATTGCTCCGCAAATTTCGATCAAAGGGATGGCAATCGTTACAGCCCGAAACTCGCGATTCCGGGCCCAAAGTGCGAGCCTCACAAGGCCCCAGATCAGGAAGGCAAAGGCAGTGATACCTCCCAGGCTCTCGTGGATTTCTGCGATATCGCTGCTGAAGCCGGCCGCTTCGGCGTGATCGAGGGCAAGACCGCCGAAGAACCAGGTCCCAATGGCAAACACTCCGGCAGCCAGGGCCACGAAGGTTGAGATCGTGCCGGCGCCCGATTTCCTGGTGACGGCGCTACCGCCGGCCAGCGCCACAAGGTCGATAGCCGCAAGCGTGTAGATCAGAACGATAGGAAAATGAACAAGAATGGGGTGGATGTGCTGAATGGGAACCACGAAAACTCTCCAGAAATTGGTAGGGGACTTTGGACAATTGCCGGCCTTGCGGCGAGCCTTGGCCGACGACAGTTGCGCGCGTTATGCACTGTCGCGGGCCACGCGCTGCGAACGAGAGATCTAGTCGTTTTCGTCGGCCTCATCGCCCCGCCGGTCGTCACACGCATCGTCATCACCCTTGATGGCTTTCGGGGTGGTGGCGTCCTGCATCGGGATGGCCTGCAGGTCGATCGGGCCGGATGGGTCAACGGACGATTGCGCCCCACATGATCCTTCGTCCGATTCGGCGGCCGCCGGCAGGGCAAAGGTTGTGAGGCCTGCAAGTGCTGCAAGGACAAGCATGGAATTGCGCATGGTCTGGTATCCTTCTCGGCGCGGCCATGATTGGACGCGATGATGCCTGGATATGGACCCTTGGCTTGCTGCAGGCTGAGGATGATTGACAGCAAATTGAAAGCTTGAACGTGCCACATGCCTTGCCGATGAAAAGCCTGTTGATGCGTTTGGCGGTGCTGGGTCTCGCTGGACTTGTCCTGGCCATGCCTCTCGCTGCCCGCGCCGATGAGGACGATGACGGCGACCATGACCGGGCACGGGATTTGTACGAGCACGGCGAAATCAAGGGCCTTGCCGATATACTGGACGTTGTCCGCGCCAAAGCTCCCGGCGATGTCGTGGCGGTCGATCTCGTCCGCAAGGCCAACAAATGGGTTTACCGGTTCCAGGTCGTCGGTGCCGATGGCCGGCGAAAGACCATCGACGTCGACGCCGGTGCCGGTGTCATCCTGCGCGATGGGGAGGGCGACTGATGAAGATCCTCCTCGCCGAGGACGAGCCCCGTATCGCTGCCGATATCGCGACTGCCCTCAAGGCATCTGGAATGGCGGTCGATGTCGTAAAGGATGGTGAAGCTGCCTGGTTCGCTGGCGATGTCGAGACTTATGACGCCGCGATTCTGGATCTCGGATTGCCCAAGCTCGATGGCCTCACGATCTTGAAACGTTGGCGGGCCAACGACCGCCGTTTTCCGGTTCTGATCCTGACCGCAAGGGGGATGTGGACGGAACGCGTGGAGGGGATCAACTCCGGGGCTGACGACTATCTTCCCAAGCCTTTTGAAATGGAAGAACTACTCGCCCGGTTGCGCGCCATCCTGCGTCGCTCGGTAGGGCAGGCGGCACCGGTTCTGAGGTCCGGCCCGCTGCTTCTGGACACGCGCCAGATGCGGATATCGCTGCGCGGCATCCCCGTTTCCCTGTCGCCGCTGGAGTACCGGCTCCTGGCGTTTCTGATGCATCATGCAGGACGGGTGGTGGCGCCGACCGAACTGGCTGAGCATCTTTACGATTCAGGCAACGACCGCGATCCGAACGCGATCGAGGTCATTGTAGCGCGATTGCGACGCAAGCTCGGCAGCGATGTCATCGAGACAAGGCGAGGGTTCGGCTATCTGATGCCCGACGATGCCGCCTGATGGGTAACTCGATCCGCTTCCGGCTGTGGTTAGCGGCAACCATCTCGATTCTTGTCGCACTGGGCATCGCCGGCGCCGGCTTGCGCTATCTGTTCGAATTGCACGTCGAGCGGCGCGTGGTGGGCGAACTGACAGTCGACCTCAACGAATTGATCGGCGCGACGACCTTCACAAGCGATGGCCGCCTTGTCGTGACCCCGGTGCTGACCGATCCTCGGTTTGCCAATCCACTGTCCGGCTACTACTGGCAGGTGGAGGACGTCGCCACGGGCAGCCTCGAGCGTTCGCGATCCTTGTGGGACGCCAAGCTGCTCCTGCCTGCGCGGAGCGCAAGTGGTGGGCTGCGAACGGTCGAGGAGTTCTCGGGCCCGGGCGGAGAACTCACTATTGCGGTCGAGCGCACGATCATCGATGCCGGAGGCCGATCCTTTCGCGCCATCGTGGCGGAAGATCATCGGACCGTTGAGGTGTCTGTAAGCGAATATGTTCGTGATCTCGCTCCGGCTCTCCTGATGCTCGCTGCAGTCCTCATGGCCGCGTTTTTCATCCAGATCACCATCGGCCTTGCACCGCTCAAGACCTTACGGGTCGCAGTCGGAAGCGTGATTGCGCAGCGAACGGCGCGGCTCGATGTGGTGGCACCAAGCGAGGTGCAGCCGCTCGCTGACGAAATCAATCGCCTTCTCGATGCCCAGGAGAAGGCTCTCGCTCGGGCGCGCTCGCGCGCTACCGATCTGGCGCATGGCCTCAAGACGCCGCTGCAAGTTCTTTCGGCCGACATCCGCGCGTTGAGAAAAAAAGGCGAGACGGATCTGGCCGACGAGATCGAGAAGAGCACCGGCGCGATCCGCCGCCATGTCGAGCGGCAGCTCGCGCGCGCCCGCCTCGCGCCCGGAGTCTCGGGCAAGGCATCCTGTGGGGTGTCGGACGTCGCGGCTGGCGTCGTTGCCGTCGTCAAACGAACGCCAAGCGGCAAACAGCTTTCTTTCACGATGGGGGTTGCGGAAGATCTGATGGCGCCAATCGACGAAGGCGACCTGTCGGAAATCCTCGGCAATCTGGTCGAGAACGCCGCCCGCTACGCAAAGTCGTCAGTCCGTGTCGATGCATCCGCCGCCGCCAGCGAGGTGATCGTCACCGTCGCCGATGATGGTCCAGGCATACCGGATGCCGATCGGGAGTCCGCCTTGTCGCGTGGCGTCCAGCTCGACAGCAAGGGCGGTAGCAGCGGCTTAGGCCTGGCCATCGTTTCCGACATCGTCGAAGCCTATGGCGGACGCCTTGCCATGGCCAACGCCGATCCGGGTCTGGTCGTGACCATTTCCTTGCCGCGACACAGCTGAGCGTGCTTCAGGCAAAACCCGGGAAGTAGTCGACCTTTATCTTCGAACGGCGAACGCCCATGGCCAGCAGCTTCTGACGCAGCGCCTTGACCATCGCTTGCGGGCCGGAAATGTAGAAAGTGCGCTCAAGATAGTCGGGTATGGCCAGACGTATCAGGCGCTCGTCGATGTAGCCGGGATACTGCCCGCGCTCACCCCCTTGCGCCACAGCGTGAACCGTCTTGATGCCAAGTTCCTGCCTGGAAGCGCCAAGCACGTCGCGATACGCGATGTCCTGCTGTCCCTCGGTTCCGTAGAGGATGACGATCGGTCGCCGCTCCTTGCGGTCGAGCAGATATTGCAGCATCGAGCGGAATGGCGTGATGCCGATGCCTCCAGCCAGGAAAGCGATCTTGGTGTCACGTTGGGCCGGCAGCGTGAAGTTGCCGGCCAGTTGCGCGGCGTGGATCGTGCTGCCTGGCTTCATGGTCATCAACTCGCGCTTGAAGGCGCTAGATTGCGGATAGAACTTGACGCCGAGGCGGACCGTTTCCTCCGTCGGCGCCGAGGCCACCGTGAAAAAGCGGCGGTTGCCGCGATTGTCGGCACGATCGAGGCCAAGCGTCCATTCGAGATACTGGCCGGCTTCAAAGGCGAGCTTGCGCGGCGAACGGAAGATGAAGTCAAAGCTGTCGACGGCTGATTGCTCGATGCGTTCCAAAGTCAGCACGAAGCGTCCCTTGGGACCCGCCGCATAGGCAAACAGGTTGCCGGTGAGCAGCGCCAGTTCCGGCGTGAAATAGAACGAGCCGATATGGATGTTGGGAGCAAACAGAAAGCCGACGATGGCGGCAAAGGCGATGCGCGGCCATCGCATCGTCGGTGCCGTCAGCGGCTCTGTCAGCATGACAAAGGCAAAAAACAGCAGGGGCGACGAGCCCAGTGTCTCCGCAAGTGCAGTCCCGTACTGCGACGGGTCGCTGGTTGCCAGAATGGTCGCCAGCGCCACGACAACGAAGGTCGAGACAAGATCAAGCCGGCGCAGTTTCCGCACAATGAGCACGCCACCAACCAGCACGAGTGGAAGCAACGGCAGATTGCCGCCAATCCACCAGGTCGCGGGCTGGTCGAGCAACAGCCCGGATAACGCCACGCCGAGCGCAGCCGGATTGAAAAGGTGCTTCCGGCCGATCGCGAGAATGAATTTGGAGGAAATCGCCCAGACGGACGCGAATGCCACCGCCGCGATCCCCTTGATGTCGGTGGTGGCTACCGGATCGAGGATGAGCGCAAGGATGAGCGCGGTTATGTAGACGGACTCGTTGTTGGCCGGGACCGCAAAGACGTGCGCAAAGACCTTGTTGGTGAGCCAGCAGGCGGCCAGCGCCAAAGCCATTGTGAAGGCGAGCGCAATCGGATCATGCGGCACGAGCTTGGCAAAGCCGAGGACAAGCGCCGAGCCGACCAGCGCCATCAGATAGTAGAGGACCAGCCGGTACATGGTCAGGTGATCGAGAAATCGGTCGATGGTTTTGATCATGGCAGGCAAAGGGCTCGGAACCCGGTTGTCGGCGTGGCGCGGCCATTGGTGCCTATGACATAGCCCTCCAGGCCAGGCCTCTGCTCGATGAAGAGAATGCCGTCCCGGCCCATGGCGAAGGCAGCGGTGGCGAAACGATCGGCTTCGAGCACATCGGCGCCAATGACGGTCAGGCTGACGATGTCCTGGATCGGACTGTCAATTGCATGCGGGTTGTAGATGTGTTGACCGCGGACATAGGTTCCAGAGGTCGCGACACCGCGGCCGCGGGGATAGACGATTTTTGCGATCTCTTCGGCGTTGAAGGGATTGCGGATGCCGACGCTCCAGTCCTGGCCCGAGGCATTCTTGCCGCGGGACTGCACGTCGCCTCCTGCCTCGACGAAGAAATCGCGGATACCGGCTCGCTGAACGATGGCCGCCGCGTTGCGGATGGCCCAGCCCTTGACGATGCCAGATGGATCGAGCGATCCGTCGGGCTTGCGAATATCGAAGTAACCGTCGGTCTCGTCTTTCGTCTGCCGCGCGAGAGCAAACACTTCGGTCATCTCGCCGCTCCATTCGACGACGGGGACGTCGCCGCGGTTGATGGTCATGATCTCGCTGTCGGCCCGGTATGTGCTGAAGCGCCGGTCGATATGCTCGAAATAGCCGAAGACTTTCTCGATCAGCTCACGGTTCGACGCGCCGCCGACGTCGACCGTAATGGGCATGCCCATCAAAATACGCGTGTCACGCATGGGCCTAAGACGATGCCTTCTTCAGCGCGCCGCGCAGCGACTGGATAAAGGCCCGGCTAGTCAGCGTCGCGCCCGAAATGATGTCGACATTGGCGCTTTGGGCGCTGATCGCTTCGTCGCGCAGCATGGGCAGCGCCTGCCTGTTGATGCTGATGGAGGTGCGGCGATCGGATGGATATTTGAGCACTTTCAGTGCCGAAAGCTGTCCGCCCTGCACGAGAGCCTGAATCTGGATGATGCCATAATAGGCATCAGCGGGCGGGCCGGTGTAAACGCCGTCGGCATAGCCCTGTGTGGCGACCTTCATGCCCGCCGGAACAAGACGCGCGGGCGCATCCGGATATGCCGGCCTCGGCTGGGGGACTGGTATGTAGACGGCGGGAGTTATGGCGAATGAAGGCCTTGACGACGCGGGATCAGTGACAGCCGGCGCCACAGGCTGTTCCGTTCGCATTGGCGATGGTTGGGGCGCGACCGGAACCGCTGTCTGCTTGAACGGATCATCTGGCCGTTCGGCCGGAACTGCTATGCCCGCCGTCGTTTCCCTGCCAATCGGAAACCTTGTTCTGAACCGAGGGTCGAGCGCCGGCAAAATCCGAGACATCGGGGCCGCCACGGTGGGCGCCGGTTCCGCCGACTGCGCGTCGGGCTCCTTTGGCGCGTTGGCCGGCAGCGCTGAGCCAAGCATGTCAGATGAGCCAAGCATATCGTTTGCCGGTTCTTGGCCGGCTTGATCCCAGACGTAAGCGCCAGAGGTGGCGATGACGAAAAGTGACAGGGCAATCTGTTTCATCGCAATTGTGTTTCCACGTTGAATCTCGCACGGCGATCCATCTGGTCATCCGCTTCGGATGCAATATCCCACGACCAAGCTGACAACTGGCTGTCAGCCGAGGTCGAGCTGCAAGAAGTCGCGAAAGCTCAAGGGGAAGGCAAATTGACTTGTCCTAGATCAAGATCGTCGCATAAGCAGCGAGGTAGGAAGGTTCTCTCAAGCGAGGTAGCTGCCTATGACTGTTGCCAACGAGCCCGCCGGATACACCGGAACCCAGATAGTGCTGCATTGGACAATCGCGGTGCTGATCGTCCTGCAGCTTGTAATCGGCGAGGACATCAAGCCGGCTTACCGGGCGTTCTCGCGCGGCACCGAGCCGGCAGCTGGCGACATCTTCAGCGCCAACATTCATGTCTATGTCGGTCTGGCAGTATTGGTGCTGGCGATCTGCAGGTTTGCGCTACGTCTCAGGCATGGCGTGCCGGAAACGCCGCCCGAAGAAAGCGTCCTCCTGAAGCGGATTGCCGCGGCCGCCCATTTCCTGCTGTATCTTTTCATCTTCGGGATGCCGATTACCGGGGCGCTGGCTTGGTACTTCAGCTTTCGGGCGATGGGCGAGATTCACGAACTCGCCAAGCCGGTGATCATCATTGTCGTCGGCCTCCATGCCGCAGCGGCGCTGTGGCAACATTTCTATGTGAAATCGGATGTGCTGGTCAGGATGCTGCGACCTGCCGGACGGCGCGCGCGGTGATGACATGGGCAGGCTGCACAATGAAAACCATCTCGTATCGCGCGTCGGCTGGCTGCGCGCCGCCGTGCTCGGCGCCAACGACGGCATTGTCTCGACGGCCAGCCTGATCGTTGGCGTGGCGGCCGCCAATGCCGCGGCCTCCAATGTTCTGGTGGCTGGGGTTGCCGGACTGGTCGCCGGTGCGATGTCCATGGCGGCCGGCGAGTATGTCTCGGTCAGTTCGCAGTCCGATACCGAACAGGCCGACCTTGCCCGCGAGAAGGGGGAACTGGCGACGCAGCCGGACTTCGAGCGACAGGAGCTTGCGGAGATCTATGTCAAACGTGGCCTGGAGCCAACGCTGGCCTTGCAGGTCGCCGACCAGTTGATGGCCAAGGACTCGCTCGGCGCCCACGCTCGTGACGAGCTCGGTATTTCGGAAGTGACTACAGCCAGGCCGATCCAGGCCGCGCTGACCTCCGCGGCTGCATTTTCGGTTGGCGCGGCCATGCCATTGGCGATGGTGTTTGTTTCGCCGGCCGCCTGGCTTGCCGCAACGGTGTCTGTTGCCTCACTCCTGTTCCTGGCGGTTCTGGGCGCTATTGGGGCCAAAGCCGGCGGCGCCAATGTGTTGAGGGCAACTGTTCGCGTCACCTTCTGGGGGGCGCTGGCAATGGCGCTGACCGCCGGTATTGGTGCCGTCGTTGGCACTGCCATCTGACGGTCCTGCGACCTTAATCCCGGCCCTTCCCATGGGCGCTTGTCGTACCCCAAATAATCTCGCCAGGATTCAACGCCAGTTCTGTGAAGTTGCGAAAGCGCAACGAAGGCGGCACGAGCGGGATGTATCACGAGGCTTCGCAAATCGCGGAGACGCCATCGTGAAGGAACTCAGTTCGATCGGTCGGAACATGGTTGTCGACGAGATCATGAGAAAATGGCCGGCAACGGTGGCAGTCATGCTGAGCTACAGGATGCTTTGCGTTGGCTGCCCGATCGGCACATTCCATACTGTGGCTGAAGCGTGCCTTGAGCATCACGTCGATGAAAGCCGTTTCATCGCCGACTTGGAAGCGACTGTCCGCCGCAGAGAATGAGATCAGCGCTTGTCCCGGTTCTCGGCCAGAACCACAAGGCGATGCGCATCCTTCACGGTGACCTTCTGGCGTCCGCTGACGATTATCCCATTGTCTTCCCATTTGCTGAGCAAACGGCTGACGGTGTGCAGCGTCGTTCCCGTCATCTCGGCAATGTCCTGCCTGGAAATCGGGAAATCGATTTCGATGCCGCTGTCGGTCTTTCGGCCGGTCTGGTTTGCCAGTCGCAGCAGCGCATGCGCAACCCGCTGCTCTACCTGCTCGGTGGACATCTCCACAACCCGCGTCTGCGTCTCCTGCAGCCTGGTTCCAACCGTCCTGTATGTGGCCGCCCCAAACACGGGGAAGCGCCCCGCCAGATCCGGCCACAGAGCATTTGGCCAGGCGAGCACCACGCAGTCCACCGCCGCGATGGCGCTGGCGGGATAAGTTGTCCGGCCCAGCGCCGCGGCGACGCCAAAGATTTCGCCTTCACTGATGTACCTAGCGATGACCTGTTGTCCGTCCGGCGTGGTGCGGACGACGCGTATATGACCGGAGATTAGCACAAAGAACGAATGGGCCTCGGTCTCCTGCTCGAAGATTGCGGATTCCTTGGCATAGCGTGACGATCGAGTGCTTCGCAGGATCTCGCTTTGCTCTTCGGGAGTCATCCCCTGGAAGAGCGGCAGCTGCGATATCAGCGATCGGTCCAGCGCAACCAAACGGTATTCCTCACGACCTCAAGACACCGCGCCAATCGCGCGGCAACCTTTCTTATCGTGAGTTTGCGCCAGCGCAAATTGTGAACAGGGGCCTCGGGCTAAATGGAATGGAACGGCGCAACGCCGCGAACATGAGACAAAGGACAAATCGATGAAACTCACCATCCTCGCCGCCGCAATTTCCCTCCTCGCGCTCGCCGGCGGCGCAAGCGCCGAAGAGCACGTCGTGCAGATGCTCAACAAGGGCGAAAAAGGCGCCATGGTCTTCCAGCCGGCCTTCGTCACGGCGGCACCCGGCGACACCGTCAAGTTCGTGCCGACCGACAAGTCCCACGATGCCGAGTCGATCAAGGCCATGATTCCGGACGGCGCCGAGCCCTTTAAGGGCAAGCCAAGCGAGGAGATCACCGTTACGCTGACCAAGGAGGGCGTCTACGGCGTCAAATGCGCGCCTCATTACGGCATGGGCATGGTGGCGCTGATTGTCGTCGGCAAGCCGGTCAATCTCGAAGCCGCCAAGGCGGTCAAGCATCCCGGTAAGGCAAAGACAGTGTTCGCTGATCTGCTTACCCAGGTTCCCGCCAACTGATCACCACACGAAGCCGCCAGCCAGAGGGGCAGACACGGGCCGGAAGAACCGAGGCGGCGGTTCATCCGGCCCGTTTCATTTGAGGATGCATGTCATGGCAATACCACGTTTGCGGCGCTATTCCGGCCCCGCCTTTCTTTCCTATGGGTTAAGGCCCTTCTTCTTCCTTGGGTCCCTGTACGCCGCGCTCTCGATTCTGCTCTGGCTGCCGATCTATGCGGGCGAACTCCAAGCCCACAGTCTTTTTGTTCCGGTCGACTGGCACATTCACGAGATGCTGTTCGGCTATCTGCCGGCGATCGTGACCGGGTTCCTGCTGACCGCCATCCCCAATTGGACCGGCCGGCTCCCCTTGCAAGGCCTGCCGCTGCTGGCGCTGGTTGTCTTGTGGCTTGCCGGACGCGCCGCTGTCTTCTTCTCGGCGGATATCGGTTGGCAAACAGCCGCTGTAGTCGATGGCTCTTTTCTGCTGGCGGTCGCTGCGGCGGCGGCACGCGAAATCGTCGCGGGACGCAACTGGCGCAACCTCAAGGTGCTGCTGCCGCTTGCTGTTTTGGCGTGCGCCAATGGCGCGTT
The DNA here is from genome assembly GCF_006440955.1 of Mesorhizobium sp. B2-8-1. Lineage (NCBI taxonomy): Bacteria > Pseudomonadati > Pseudomonadota > Alphaproteobacteria > Hyphomicrobiales > Phyllobacteriaceae > Mesorhizobium > Mesorhizobium sp. B2-8-1. Next base: position 242,008 of record NZ_VFTX01000005.1, read on the forward strand.
CCATATCGAGGCGCACAGCCAAGGCATATCGGACATCAGCCGCAGGCTCGGCATGGCTGCGGCGATCATGCTCATCTCGCTGATCGGTGGGCGCATCATTCCAAGCTTCACCCGCAACTGGCTCGTCCGCGAAAATCCGGGCAGGCTGCCGGCCCCATTCGAGCGTTTCGACATCGCATCGCTTGTCATCTCAGCCATGGCGCTGGCAGCGTGGACGTTCGCTCCCGACCACGGCGCTTCAGGAACGCTTATGGCGGTCGCGGCAGTCTGCCAGGCGTGGCGTCTGTCGCGCTGGGCCGGCGAGCGCACATTGCGGGATCCGTTGGTGCTGGTTCTCCATCTTGCCTATGCCTTCGTGCCGATCGGTCTTGCCCTGGTTTCGTCGTCGATCTTCTTTCCCGATGCCGTGCCAGCGGCGGCAGGACTTCACGCGCTCGGCACTGGTGCGGTAGGTTCAATGACGCTTGCCGTGATGATCCGCGCGACGCTTGGGCACACCGGGCAAAAGCTCAAGGCCGGGAAAGGCGCCTTGTTCATCTTCGCGGCCGTGCTTCTGGCGGGACCATTGAGAATCCTGGCCGCTTTCGTGCCCTATGACGTGGTGATCGACATGGCCGGCACCGCATGGGTGGCGGCATTTGCCAGCTTCACCCTGATCTACGGAACCGCATTGATGATGCCAAAGGGACGGTGAGGCGACGGGGGGAGCAGGCGACAGTCGAAACGCGATGGAGCAGCCGCTGCTCTTTTTTTCACGCAATGCCGAGGTGGCCGAGGAAACGGTTCGCCCACCCTCGATGGTCCCGGACTAGCCTGAATCCAAGATTGTCGGGAGGCGTGCCAACAGCACAGCCTCCGCTTTTCCCGTCGCTGACGAAGTTCGACATGTAGGCTCTGTGAAGCCCTTCAAGGACGTGGACGCCACAATTGTCGACCGAGCTCGCACCACCGCCTCCATCTGCAGCCAACGTGGTGCGGACATAGCAGGTCGAGGTCCACTCCCAGACGTTGCCGGAAAAGTCGGCGAGGCCCAGGGAATTGAAACCAAACGAGCCACGGCTCTTGGGCATCGGGTCCGGTTTGCGATTGAGGTCCACCTCGGCCTTGTAGCTGGTGAGCCATCGTCTGGCGGGGTTGCTGGCGTCGTTTTCGACACCCTCGAATTCGCCTGCGAACCGCTCAGCAGCGGCAAAGGCCCACTCTTCGTCGGATGGCAGTCGCCATTGGTCGCCGGTCACTTCCGAATACCACCGGGCGTAGGCATTCGCATCGAGATAGCTTACTCCGGTGACGGGAGCTTTGCTCGGGATCGCGCGCGTCTCCTGAGCTGGCTGACAGCCGCCAGCCGACACGCAGTCCGCATAGTCGGCCGCGCCGACCTGGTAGGCCATGATTTCGAGAGGTCTGTCGAGTTGCCGCTCAAGGCGGGGATTGCCTTGCGGGCGTCCCTCTTTCAGGAACTCGCCCGGAGTCGGATAGATGATCGAACCGGAAAGCAAGACAACCGTCATAGCGATGGGGTGGGGGTGTAGTTCGCCGAAGACCGCCTGTAGCGACAGCCCTACCGGAACAGCAGCGGCGGCCAAGGCGACCGGCAGGACCTTCAGGATGAAAAGAGACATGGCTTTTGTCCATGCCCGGACAGCGACGCTGTCCGGGCAAATTGGAGTGCCGTCAGTTGGTGGCTATGGGTTTGGGCGCCTCGACCTGCGTCATCAGGTCGTCATCCCACTCGCCTTCGACCATGAAGTGAGCGGTTGCTCCGAGTTCCACAGCCTCAATCAGATTGTGATTGACGTAGGCGTAAACACCCGGCTGAAGGAACGTATAGAGCGCCGAGCCCGCAGAGCCGCCGCGGATGAACCAGGTTTCCAGGTCCTTGGCCGGCGGGTTGGCGAATTTGCCCTGTTCCCAGACATAGTCGCCGTGACCGCCGATCAGATGCGGCCGGGTATCGCGGTTGGCCTGTGAATGGACGATCAACACGGTCTCGCCGACTTTCGCCTTCATGGCGTTGTCGCCGGTCAGGGATCCGACCTTGCCGTTGAACACGACATGCGTCGGGATCAGCCCGCGCATGACCTTGACGATGTCATCGTAACCGTCGCCGGCCGATTCGTAGCTCTTGAAATTGCCCTTCTCGTCGCGCGGAATATAGAAATCGTTCTCGCCGATGTAGAAGATTTTGTCGTATTTGACCGGCTCGCCCTTGTCGTTCCTGAGCCCATCGCGCGGCAGCACCATGATTGCGCCGCTCATGCCGGAGACGACATGCCAAGGGATCATCGCACCACCAGGCGCGCAGTGATAGACGAACGTTCCCGTCCGCGTTGCCTTGAAGCGCAAGGTCACCTGTTCGCCGGGATTGATCAGCGTGAGACCGCCGCCGCCCAGAGCGCCCGTCGCGGCGTGGAAGTCGATGTTGTGGGCGAGTGAGTTGGTGTCGGGATTGATGAGCGTCAGCTCAAGATAGTCGTCTTGATGCACGACCATCAGCGGGCCGGGGATCGAGCCGTTGTAGGTCATCGCATTGAGCGTCGTGCCGTCGGCGTCGATGACAAGAGGCTTTTCCTCGATCGTGATGGTGAACTCGACGATCTTGGGTCCACCCTTGGCGACCTGATCGTGCGGATGCACGAACGGCGGTGCGACGAGCTTCATCTTTTCGCGGGCGAGCCCTCGAATGTCCGCCTTTGTCACAGGTGCCGAAAATGCAGGCAGTGCTGCCACGGCGGCAGCGCCAATCGCTGCCCCGAACAGAGCTTCACGTCGCGTGATCATGTCAGTCTCCTGTCTCTCAACCGTTGCGGATGAGCAGAACCTAGCTGATCTGACGCAGCGTTTCTTTGCGCTGGCGCAAATTGTAGACGTTAATCGCAGCAACAACAGCCCTCGGAATGCGGCGCTGAGCGAAATTTGAGATGCAGCAGTTTCGTGTCGCAGTTATCTGCAACGCTGCGAAGTCACCGGCGGCTTTCTGAAGATCAGCGGCCGCTTTTGTTTTTCAAAATGATCAGAATTCTCGCGGCGGCCCCCTCGCGATCTTTGTGCCGGGCATGACGAGCGCTATATGCAGGAGGAAAGTTGCCGACGGCCTCATGTCGAAGGATGTGGGAGGAAAGGAGAACCCAATGGACTCTGCTTTGCGTCTCCGCTTTTTCGCAGCTACGAAACCATCATGACCGAGTACGATTTTGTAAGGAAGAGGCTGTCCTTGACTTGCCCAAGCCCGGCAACGTTCTCCGCCGCAACGACCGCTGCCTTCCGTTGACGCTCGTCGACAATCGCCCCTGTCAGTTCGACAACGCCGTCGCTGACCCTCACATCAATCAAGTCACCATCGCTCCACGTTTGTCCCTTCAGTTCGGCAAGTACAGCCTTGCGGATCAGGTCGTCATCGGGTGGCGTGGTGCCCTGTTTCGACATGGTGCGGATCAGGACGCGCAGCAAATCAGTTCGCGTGATGATGCCGACGACCCTTTCCCGATCGACAATCGGCACAATGGCTTCGGCTTGCATGCTCACCTCCAGATTTTTAGTCAGACGATTATGGGACATCGCGACACGCGGCGCCTTGATCTGAGTCACTTGGAACGAGAGGCATTCTCCGCGCCGTCGTCGCGTTCGATGAGAATGCGCTCCGCCGCGCCGTCGAGATCCTCGTACTGACCGCTTCTCAACGCCCACAGGAAGCCGGACAGGCCGAGTGCGCCAAGGAAAAGCGCGACGGGTATGAGGTAGGTGAGAGTGGTCATGACGATCCGACCAGTTCGTTGGCGTTGGACAGTCTTTCGCGGCGAATATTCCTGGCCGGTGAAATTGGCTCCGACGAGCGCAGCCGCAGCGCATTGCCAATCACAATCAGCGACGAGGCGGACATGGCGATCGCCGCTATCAAAGGCGTGACGTGCCCGAGGACGGCGATCGGTACCGCGACCGCATTGTAGACGATCGCGATGACGATGTTCTGCCGGATCAAGCGTCCTGCCTGACGCGAGACGTCAAGCGCCAGTGGGACCGCCAGGAGGCTTTCGCGCAGAAAAACGAAGTCGGCTGCATTGCGGCCAATGTCGGCGGCAGTGGCTGGCGCGATCGAGACATGCGCAGCGCTCAGCGCCGGCGTGTCGTTGAGCCCGTCGCCAACCATCAGAACCTTGTGCCCGTCTTTCGCCAGGGTCTCGATGCGTTCGACCTTGCCGGACGGCAGCAGGCAGGGAACGAAGTCATCGACACCCAGAACGTCCGCAACCTCCGAGCAGGCTTTGGCGGTGTCGCCCGACAGCATTTCCACGCACAGACCAGCATTGTGCAGCTGGTCGATGGCTGTTCTGGCGCCGACGCGCACCGCATCCTCGAAAACAAAGGATGCGACAATCATCCCGTTTTCCGTCAGGACTGTTCCGCCGTAGCCATGTTTGCCTTCACCGCCAGTTCGAGCCTTCCAGCCCGCCCATCCGCGTCGACCCAGCCGCCAGATGCTTCCCGCGTCGGTGGCCTCGATTCCGAATCCCGGATGCTCGGTTACTTTATCGAATTTGTGCTGGCTGCTGCTAGCGGCAAGACCCGCAATAGCCTTTGAATATGGATGACGCGAGTGCGCCGCCAGGTTGGCCGCGACTGCCAGCATGGCGGGATCGATGGACGGCGCGTTAACGAGCCGGGGCTGGCCAAGCGTCAGCGTTCCGGTCTTGTCGAACACCGCAATGTCCACACTTGCCAGGCGTTCCATGGCCGAGCCATCCTTGACCATGATGCCGTTCTCGAACAGGCGCCTTGCGGCGATCACCTGCACGATCGGGACCGCGAGGCCAAGCGCGCACGGGCATGTGATGATGAGAACGGCGATGGCGACCGTCATCGCCCGATGCCAGTCGCCGGTCGCCGCCATCCAGCCCAGGAATGTCACAAACGCGGTGAGATGGACCACAGGGGCATAAAGCGCCGAAACACGGTCGGCGATACGGCGATAGTGCGCGCGGCCGCCCTCGGCGGCCTCCATCAACCGGACCATTTCCGCCAGGAACGAATCCTTTGCGGCGGCTGCCGCCTCGATCGTCAGCGGGCCTGTAAGATTGAGCACACCGGCCTGTACAGCTTCGCCCGGCGCCACGTTTTTCGGCGTGCTTTCGCCTGAGGCCAGCGAGCAATCGAGATCCGACGTTCCCTGGATGATCTTGCCGTCGACGGGGATCCTCTCACCGGCCGCGATCAACAACCGCATGCCTGGTTCGATCTCGCCGACCGGCAAATAGTCGCGCGCGCCATCGCCGCGCAGCACCATGGCGCCACGCGCGGCCAGCTGAGACAGGCCTTTCACGGCAGTCCGGGCACGCTCCCGCATCACATGATCCAGCGTGCGTCCGATCAAAAGGAAGAACAGCAGTGATACCGACGCGTCGAAATAGGCATGGTCGCCATGATTGATCGTCTCGTAGAGGCTCATGGCGTAGGCGAGCGAAACACCGACCGCGATGGGCACGTCCATATTCATGCGGCCATGACGCAAGGCATTCCAGGCCGAGCGGAAGAAGATGCCGCCGGCGAAGGCGAGGGCAGGAATGGCGATCAGCGCCGAGACCCAGTGAAACAGGTCGCGGGTAGCACCTTCGGCGCCGGACCAGACCGAGACCGAAAGCAGCATGATGTTGCCCGCGGCAAAGCCGGCAACAGCGACGGCGCGGATCAGTTCGGCAAGCGTCTTGTCCTTGTCGTCGACCTCGGGTGCGAACAGATGCGCTTCGTAGCCCAGCCTGCCAAGCGCGGCGACGAAGGGTGGCACCTCGTCTCCACGCCACCGGACCGCGACCCGCTTCGTCGACAGGTTGACGCGCGCGCTTTCGACGTGATCAAGCTTTCCAAGTGCCGCCTCGATCGTCTGGATGCAGGCGGCGCAATGAACCGCCGGCACTGAAAGGTCGGTCTGCCGAAGATTGTCGCCAAGCGATCGGCTCGCCAACCTGATCTCCTGGCTGGATGGCAGGACCGACGTGGCGCCCTTCAGATCCAGCGCCATTTCAGCGCCCGGTGCACAACAGCTCATTGCAGCGCTCCATGGGAGATCATGATCCGACGGACGTCGCGGTACGGCTTATTCAGACCGGCATCGGCGTCGATCTCGACGATCCAGACGCCGTCCTTCGGCATGTGCTGCGCGGCGAACTCCGGGCCGGAGGCGAGGGCGAGCGTGACGGACTCGTCCTCTTTCTCGTAGGCGGGATGACGAAACAGGACCTTGACGCCGTGCAGGGGAACTGGCTTGCCGGCAGCGTCGGAGAGGCTGTAGCGGACCTCGCCCCATGCGATGGTCAGCTTGCCGGTCCAACCGAGCGCTGCTTGGGCGCGGCCGGCCTCGGCCTCCTTGTTGAATTGCTGGCTGGCCACATATGTGTTCTCGACGACGAGGCCGGTCCAACTCGTATTGGCGAGCGTGGCCATTGTCAGGTTGACCGCGATGACCACCCCGAAAAAGGTGAGAATGATGGCCAGCATGTGCCTGCCGGTGAATTCGCGAGGCTTTTGGGCATTGGCGGTCATTTGGCGGCCTCTGGCGCATTGAATGTTGCGGTGTACTCGTTCGACTCGAAGCTCGCTCTGTCCTCGACACGGAACTTGAAGGTCTGTGCCGGGGCGTGGATCTGGTCCGCCGGCTGGCGAACGAAGACCTTCAACGTTTTCAGGCGGTCGGGCTCGACCGGGGTGGCGAAAGACCGGCCGGCCGGAATGTCGTCGCCGACGACGAGCATGTCGGCACCCTCCAGGCCCTGCATGGTGACGACGATTGTCCTTGGCTCGGGGATCATGTTGAGCAGTTTGACGGTATAGCCGTTGCGGATGGACCCGTCGGAGAGCGTGACGAACTGGGGGTTGCGGTCATGCAGCACGTTCAGTTCGAGCCGATCGCGCGTCAGCAGCGAATAGAGCAGGCCCAGCCCGATCAGCGACCACAGGCCCATGTAGACGTAGGTGCGCGGCCGGAAGATCTTGCGAATGTGAAAATGCGCCACCTGATCGGAGAAGGTGCCGACGGCAGTCCTGACCAGTGACGGATTGACTGAACTGGAGCCGCCCGCGGTCGCCAGCATCATGTTGGCGTTGTAGTCGGAGAGCGTCGCGTAGGAGATCAGCCCGCGCTCCTTGCCGAGCTTGTCCATGACGCCGTCGCAGGCGTCGATACACAGCGCGCAGGTAATGCATTCGAGCTGCTGGCCGTCGCGAATGTCGATCCCCATCGGGCAGACCGCGACACAGGCATTGCAGTCGACGCAGTCGCCGACGGACTGCCCCGATGCTTGCACCTTCTTCGCATGACGCGAGCGCGGTTCGCCGCGCCAGTCATTGTAGGTGACGGTGAGCGAATTCTCGTCGAGCATGGCCGCCTGGATGCGCGGCCATGGGCACATATAGGTGCAGACCTGCTCGCGCATCAGCCCGCCGAACGTGTAGGTGGTCGCCGTCAACACGGCGATGGTGATGTAGGCGACAGGCGCGGCGGTACCGGTGAAAAGTTCGCCAACCAGCATCGGTGCGTCGGCGAAATAGAAGATCCAGGCGCCGCCTGTCGCCGCACCGATGACCAGCCAGATCGCGTGCTTCGATGCGCGCAGCATCAGCTTTCGCGCGGTCCAGGGTCCTGCATCGAGCTTCATGCGGGCGTTGCGGTCGCCCTCCATCGCGCGTTCCACGACGAGGAACAGATCGACCCAAACCGTCTGAGGGCATGTATAGCCGCACCAGGCACGGCCGACAGTCGAGGTGATCAGGAAAAGACCGACTCCGGCCATGACCAGAAGGCCAGCCACGTAAAAGAATTCCTGCGGCCATATCTCGATGAAGAAGAAGTAGAAGCGCCGGTTGGCGACGTCGAGCAGTACGGCCTGGTCGGGGGCAAACGGACCACGATCCCAGCGCAGCCACGGCGTCAGATAGTAGATGCCAAGCGTGATCGCCATCACCAGCCATTTGAAGCGGCGAAAGCTGCCCGAGGCGCGCTTTGGAAAGATCTTCTTGCGCGCGGCATAAAGGGGCTGACGAGTCTTGGCGGAATTGACCGCCTCGGCTTCCAGCCGTTCTACCTGCGTATTGTCCAGCAACGACTTTCTCCGCTCTACACGCAGACGGTGATTTGACTGCGTCAGGCAACAATGCCGCCGGGTAGACCTGCCCGCGTTGATGCAGGTCAATCTGCGCGCCCCGGAAAAGAGTCGAGGCCCGGCAGGGCCGGCCTCGTCGCCTTGAAGGTGAAGGTTGAGAATAGGTCCCCGCTTCCTATTCTCCACCGCCAAGCGAATGGATGTAGACCGCCAGTTCCTTGACCTTGGTTTCACCGAGACGCGCTCCCCAGGCTGGCATGACGCCCTGCTTGGGTGCGCGAACCTGGTCGGCGATGGCGGTCTCGCCGGAACCGTAGAGCCAGATCGCGTCGGTCAGGTCGGGTCCGCCGAGTTCCTTGTTGCCTTTCGCGTTGTCGCCATGACAGGCGATGCAGTTTTCAGCGAAGACCTTGGCGCCGGGCTGGACCAGGCTGGCATCGCGGACCTTGCCGGACAGGCTGGCGACGTAGGCGCTGACCTGTGCGATCTGCTCGGCGGTGATGATGTCGCCAAAGGCTGGCATCTCCGACAAGCGCGTTTCTGCATCAGTCGCAAAGCGGATGCCATGCGTGATCGTCTGCTGGATCTGCTCGGCCGTGCCGCCCCACAGCCAATCATCGTCGTTGAGGTTGGGGAAGCCCTTGGAGCCTTGGGCGCCGGAACCGTGGCACTGCGTGCAGTTGACCTTGAATGCGGCGCCACCAGCAGCGACCGCGAATTCGCGCAAGGCATCGTCGGCGGCGATCTCAGAGACGGTTTTCGACTCCACCGCCGCGACATATTTGCCCTTCGACACCTCGGCCGCCGCCAGCTCGTTCTTGACATCCTCGCGGCTCGAATAGCCGAGCACACCGGTTGTCGCGGAGTGCAGCAGCGGCCATGCCGGATAGGCGATCGTGTAGCCGATCGCCCATACGATGGTGACGTAGAAGGTTATGACCCACCAGCGCGGAAGCGGGTTGTTCAGCTCCCGGATGCCGTCCCACTCATGGCCAGTGGTTGAGACGCCGGAGATTTCGTCGATGTGCTCGTCGCTCATGATCACTCGTCCTCAAGGGGAATCCGGGCAGCTTCGTCAGCCAGCTTGCGGCTACCGGGGCGCAGGGCAAAGACAATTGCTCCGACAAAGAAAAGCGCCATGGCGACCAAACCCCAGCTGTCAGCAAACTCCCGCATCAAATTGTAATCCATGGATAACCTCCTCAGCGGTAGCCGGCGGCTTCGTCGTAGTTCTTGAAATCCACCAGCGTGCCCAGCATCTGCAAATAGGCGACGAGGGCATCCATTTCGGTGACCTGTTGCGGATCGCCGTCGAAGTCACCGATCTTGGCTTTGGGATAGCGTTTCTCGAGGCCGGAGGTATCGGCATTCGGGTCGGCCTGCGCCTTCAGATCGGCGTTGGCGTTGGCAATCATGTCATCCGAATAGGGGACACCGACGCGCGCATTCGCAACCAGATGTGTCGAGAAGTCCTTCACCTCGATCGGTGCGTCCTTCAGGAAGGCATAGCTCGGCATGACCGATTCCGGCACGACCGAGCGTGGGTCGGCAAGGTGCGCGACATGCCAGGCATTCGAATAGCGGTCACCGACGCGGGCGAGATCCGGCCCGGTGCGTTTGGATCCCCACTGGAAGGGGTGGTCGTACATCGACTCCGCAGCCAGACTGTAGTGGCCGTAACGCTCGACCTCGTCGCGGAACGGCCTGATCATCTGGCTGTGGCAGAGGTAGCAGCCTTCGCGCACATAGATGTTGCGCCCGACAAGTTCGAGCGGCGAGTAGGGGCGCATCCCTTCCACCTTCTCGATCGTGTTGTCGAGGTAGAAGAGCGGTGCGATCTCGACGATGCCGCCGACGGTCACCACAAGAAGGGAGCCAACGAGAAGAAGTGTGGCGTTCTTCTCGATGATTGCGTGTCTATCCATCAAGCCCATGGTCTGGCTCCTTATTCGGCAGGCTGAAGGGCGGGAATGGAGCCCGGCATTGCTTGCTCCTCGCGCTGGTGGCCGAGGATGGTCATGGTGATGTTCCAGGCCATGATCAGGGCGCCCGAGAGGTAGATGGCTCCGCCCATGGCGCGCATGACGTAGTAGGGGTGCATGGCAGCGACCGTTTCGGCGAAGGAGTAGACCAGGAAGCCCTGCTCGTCGTATTCGCGCCACATCAGGCCCTGCATGATGCCGGACACCCACATGACCGCCGCGTAGACGACGATACCCAGTGTCGCCAGCCAGAAGTGCCAGGTGACGAGGCGCAGCGAGTAGAGCCGGTCGCGGTTCCACAGCTTCGGCACCATGTAATAGATCGCGCCGAACGAGATCATGCCGACCCAGCCGAGCGCGCCGGAGTGAACGTGACCGATGGTCCAGTCCGTATAGTGCGACAGCGAGTTGACCGCCTTGATCGACATCATCGGGCCTTCGAAGGTCGACATGCCGTAAAAGGCGATGGCCATCACCATCATACGGATGATGGGATCGGTGCGAAGCTTGTCCCAGGCGCCGGACAGCGTCATCAGGCCGTTGATCATGCCACCCCATGACGGCATCCACAGCATGATCGAGAAAACCATGCCGAGCGTCTGCGCCCAGTCGGGCAGGGCGGTGTAGTGCAGGTGATGCGGCCCGGCCCAGATGTATAGAAAGATGATCGCCCAGAAGTGAATGATCGACAGCCGATAAGAGTAGACCGGCCGGTTCGCTTGCTTGGGCACGAAATAGTACATCATGCCGAGGAAGCCGGCGGTGAGGAAGAAGCCGACGGCGTTGTGGCCGTACCACCATTGCGTCAGGGCGTCCTGGACACCGGAAAAGGCCGAGTAGCTCTTGGAGCCGAGGAACGAGGCGGGCATCGACAGGTTGTTGATCACGTGCAGCATCGCGATGGTCACGATGAAGGACAGGTAGAACCAGTTGGCGACATAGATGTGCGGTTCCTTGCGCTTCAGGATCGTGCCAAGGAACAGGACGAGATAGGCGACCCAGACGATGGTCAGCCAGATATCGACATACCATTCGGGTTCGGCGTATTCGCGGCTTTCGGTGATGCCGAGCAGGTAGCCGGTCGCGGCCATGACGATGAAGAGCTGGTAGCCCCAGAAGACGAACCAGGCGAGATCGCCACCGAAGAGGCGGGCGCGGCAGGTCCGCTGCACGACATACAATGATGTGCACAAGAGCGCGTTGCCGCCGAAGGCGAAGACGACCCCCGAGGTATGCAGCGGCCGCAAGCGGCCGAAATTGAACCAGGGCTGGATGTTGAGATCGGGGTAGGCAAGCTGCAGCGCGATGACGACGCCGACCAGCATGCCGACGACACCCCAAAACATCGTGGCGATGGCGCCGTAGCGGATCGGACCATCCATGTAAGCCGACGGATCGATTGGAGCAGCAGCTTCGAAGCTCGTGTTGCGGATGAGGATGCCGACAAAGCCTAGCAACACAAAGAACAGCACCCACATATGATGCCGGAACGGCACGTCCACGCCGAAGCCGGCAGCCACCAGAGCCGCGAATGTGAAAAGGCTTAATGCGAAGATTTGTGTGCCGAACTTCATGACATATCCCCGACCTCGGATTTTGATGCGCGGACATCAATCCGCATCGACACCAATTCAGCAGTCGCTTCGTCGCCGCCTTGATCCATGTCAAAGTCATTTGCTTTTGGATTGGGCAGCCTTGATTTCACAAGGATCGGGAGATTGCCGTTGAACAGGGAGAAGGAGCTGGGATCGTCGCTGTCCGAAACAAGCCGCGAAAGTTCGATAATTGCGATTCGATCTGGGAGAGAGGTACTTCCGGCCGCGGTGATGAAACGTGCGCACCTCGAAAAGCTGCAGCTGTGTGATGCTCTCGAAAGGATAGCAGACACGTTGCCGAAGGTTGACCGTTTGAAATGCCTAAGCACGGCAAACGCGATCGTCCCGTTGTTGCGAAACATTCATCGATACGAAGAGACGATGATCTTCCCGGCCTACGAGGCTGCTTTGAACAGCCGCGACGCCAACCTCGATTCCACCCGGCGATTGCGCGCCGAACATGTCGAGGACGAATGCTTTGCCGGCGAGGTGACTGAAATTCTGCTGGCGATCGGCCATGGCAAGACCATCGACAATGCCGAAGCGGTTGGTTTCATGCTGCGCGGCTTCTTCGAAAGCGTGCGCCGCCACATCGCCTTTGAGCGCGAGCATGTCCTGCCGATGATTGGGATCGTCGGTTGATTCTAGGCGCCGGAGCGGCGCTGTAGCCGGTGCAGGCTATCGACAACAACATGCCGATTGTTCTCGATACGGATCACGTTGTCCGATCGCAGCCGGGTCAGCTGACGGCTGACAGTCTCGATCGTCAGACCGAGGAAATCGGCGATGTCGGCGCGGGTCAGTGGTAGCTCGAAACTTGTCGACTGGGCGGCGGGGTCGAGCGCGGGATCGATGTTCCTGGCGATCATGAGTAGGAAGCTCGCCACCTTTTCCGAAGCACTCTTGCGGCCCAGCGTCACCATCCAGTCGCGGGCATCATCGAGTTCGTTCAGCGTCTGCTTGAAGAGACGATGCTCCAGTCCCGGCGATTCCTTCATCATCCGTTCGATGGCCGCCTTTGGGAACGAGCACAGGGAGACTGCGGTAGCGGCTTCGGCGTTGATCGCGCTTTCTACCTTGAAAGGCCGTCCCAGAAAATCGGGAGCAAATTGAAGCCCGACAATCTGCTGGCGTCCGTCCGAGAGGCTTTTCGTGAGCTTGACCACGCCGGAAAGCACATTCGAGTAACTCCCGACCGTCTCGGCTTCGCCAATCAATTCCGCGCCCGGTTCAACCGTATGTTTCGATGAGGTCTTGGCGAGACCCACCAGTTGTTCAGGGTCGAGCGCGCCGCAAACGCCATGGTGGCGCGCTTCGCATGATTGGCAAAGCACGGGAATGCCGGCGCTGTGTACATCCTGACGCACTGTCATCGTGGTCTTCCGCGGACGCAAAGTCCTGTCACGATATAGCATCGAGCCAAGAAAAAGGCGCTTGCGGCAGTTTGTCCGCAGCCGACGGGCTTTGACCGAAATCAAGGCGGCTATTGCCTCTCGTGAGCAGTGTCGTGCGAAACAGCCCGGAGCAGATTAGGACATGCGCCCAGATTTAGTTGCCCGACTTGGCGAGAACGTGCCGCGTTACACGAGCTATCCGACGGCGCCGCATTTTCATCCGGGTGTCGATGCTGCCGTTTGTCGCGGCTGGTTGCAAACGCTTGGCGAGGATGACGAGATCTCGCTCTATTTGCATATCCCTTACTGCGACAAGCTCTGCTGGTTCTGCGCCTGCCATACGAAGCAGACACGCCACTACGAGCCGGTGACTCAATATCTGCGCTCGCTGCATGACGAGATCGCGACCGTGGCCGGTCTTGTCGCAGGCAAGGGTCACGTGCGTGCCGTTCATTTCGGTGGTGGTTCGCCAACCATGCTCAAACCTCAGGATATCGTCGCACTGGCGGAAGTCTTGCGCGATAGATTCACATTTCTTCCCGACGCCAGGATCAGCGTTGAAATCGAACCCAACGACATGGACGAAGCCCGGCTCGACGCACTCGCCGAAATCGGCATGACAAGGGCGAGCCTCGGCGTCCAGGATTTCGATCCCAAGGTCCAGAAGGCCATCAATCGCGAGCAGACCTTCTTGCAAACGAAAGCTGTCGTTGACGGCGTTCGTTCGCGCGGCGTTGAATCGGTCAACTTGGACCTGCTGTACGGCTTGCCGCACCAGACCCGGGAGAGCGTTTCCTCTACGGTCGCGCAAGCGTTGAGCCTGGAGCCGGATCGGATCGCGCTTTTTGGCTATGCGCATGTGCCGTGGTTCAAGAAACATCAGACAATGATCGACGAGGCCTGGTTGCCGGGCCCGGAAGAGCGGTTTGCCCAATCGCAACTGGCAGCGCGCGCTATCCTCAACCAGGGATACGAAGCAATCGGACTCGACCATTTCGCCAAACCTCACGATGCGTTGGCGCATGCCGCACGTTCGGGAACTTTGCATCGGAACTTTCAGGGCTACACCGAAGATCGCTGCGAGACTTTGATCGGCCTTGGCCCTTCGTCCGTCAGCCAGTACCGGCAAGGCTATGCACAGAACATGCCGTCGACAGCTGAATATGGCCGCATGGTCGGCAACGGCGAGTTGGCGACCGTCAGAGGCATCGCGCTCTCCGTTGATGATCGCGTTCGCGGCTGGATCATCGAACGGCTGATGTGCGACTTCGCCTTTTCCGCGATCGACCTGGTTGAGCGCTTCGGCGAAGCCGGCGAAAAGCTTCTCAGCAAGGCAAGCTCGACTGCCCTTCTTGATCCTGCACGCATGCTTGAATTGGACGGTGACCACTTCGTCGTGCCGGTGGAAAGCCGCCCCTTTGTCAGAAGCGTCGCGGCGAAATTCGACAAATATTTCGAAACCGGCAAGGCGAGACATTCCGTAGCGGTCTGAGCATCGGGTTTCGTTTCAGAAATGCTCGCACAAGTCGGCAACTCGGATGGGAAGCCTACAGCCCGATCTGAACGGTGCAAATCGTCGACCGCGTCAGGAATCGCTTCTCACGTCCATTGTCGAGCGAGAACATGCCGCCACGACCAGGCACAACGTCGATAATGAGATCGGTGTGCTTCCAGGCTTCGAATTGCGAGGCCCGATGTAGAAGGGGGCGTCACCGATGTGGCCAAGAAGCACATCCTGGTCACCGATGATGAAGCCGGCCACCGGATAGCACATTGGCGAAGAGCCATCACAGCAGCCGCCGGACTGATGGAACAGCACCGGGCCATGATCGGTGACAATCTCCGCGATCAGTTCAAGGGCCGCCGGCGTCGCCGTAACTTTTGCATGCATGGTCTTATCCGGTTTCCAGTCATGCGCGCGGCCCCGTGGAGCCGCGCGCATGGGCGCGGTGATCAGAAGAAGCCGAGCTTCTTCGGGCTGTAGCTGACCAGCATGTTCTTGGTCTGCTGGTAGTGGTCGAGCATCATCTTGTGGGTCTCCCGGCCAATGCCGGACTGCTTGTAGCCGCCGAAGGCCGCATGCGCGGGGTAGGCATGGTAGCAATTGGTCCAGACGCGGCCAGCCTGGATTGCCCGGCCGAAGCGGTAGGCGCGGTTGGCATCGCGTGTCCAGACGCCGGCGCCGAGACCGTAGAGCGTATCGTTGGCGATGCTGAGGGCTTCGTCGTCGTCCTTGAAGGTCGTGACCGATACCACCGGCCCAAATATTTCCTCCTGGAAGATGCGCATCTTGTTGTGACCCTTGAACACCGTGGGCTGGACGTAGTAGCCGCCTGCCAGATCGCCGGGCAGAAGATTGCGCGCCCCACCGGTCAGCAGCTCGGCGCCTTCCTGGCGGCCGATGTCGATGTAGGACAGGATCTTTTCCATCTGCTCGGACGAGGCCTGAGCACCGATCATCGTCGCCGGATCGAGCGGATCGCCCTGCACGATCGCCTCGACGCGCTTGAGGGCGCGTTCCATGAACCTGTCGTAGATCGATTCATGGATGAGCGCGCGGCTCGGGCACGTGCAGACCTCGCCCTGGTTCAGCGCGAACATGACGAAGCCTTCGATCGCCTTGTCGAAGAAATCGTCGTCTTCGGCGACGACATCCTTGAAGAAGATGTTGGGTGACTTGCCACCGAGCTCGAGCGTCACGGGGATCAGATTCTGGCTGGCATACTGCATGATCAGCCTGCCTGTCGTGGTCTCGCCGGTAAAGGCGATCTTGGCAATGCGCGGCGACGACGCGAGCGGCTTGCCGGCCTCGAGGCCGAAGCCGTTGACGATGTTGAGCACGCCCGGCGGCAGCAGATCGCCGATCAGATCGGCCCACAGCAAGATGGCAGCCGGGGTCTGCTCGGCAGGCTTCAGCACGACGCAGTTGCCGGCCGCCAGCGCTGGTGCAAGTTTCCAGCATGCCATCAGCAACGGGAAGTTCCAGGGGATGATCTGGCCGACCACGCCGAGTGGCTCATGGAAATGATAGGCGACGGTGTCGTCGTCGATCTGGGAGAGGCTGCCTTCCTGGCCGCGCACCGCTCCTGCGAAATAGCGGAAATGGTCGATGGCCAGAGGCAGGTCGGCCGCTGTCGTTTCCCGGACCGGCTTGCCGTTGTCCCAGGTTTCGGCACAGGCGAGGAGATCGAGGTTCTCCTCCATGCGGTCGGCGATGCGGTTGAGGATGAGCGCGCGCTCAGCCACGCTGGTGCGTCCCCAGGCATCCTTGGCCGCGTGCGCGGCGTCCAGAGCCGCCTCGATGTCGTGGGCATCCGAACGCGCGACTTCGCACAGGAGTTGACCGTTGACCGGTGAGTAGTTCTCGAAGTAGCGGCCGGACCGCGGCTCGGCCCATTTGCCGCCGATAAAATTGCCGTAGCGCTTGTCGAAGGGCGCCTTGACCGAGCGTGAAAATTCAACCTTGTTCATAAGTCTTCCTCCCAAAGCTGACGTCGCGGGATGCGACGCTTCGGAAGAGACTTGCGATTTCCGCCCGCAGTTGTCACGGCACCGGTCACCGCGGTCGGATATGATGTGTCGCAGAATTGCGACAGTCATGATCGCTTGGGTGTTCAGTGAGACCGGTGGACATCCAGGCGGTTGAGTTTGCGGTGAAGCGTCGCGCGGCTGATGCCAAGCGCTTGAGCCGCGGCGGACACGTTTCCGTCAGCGCGCGCGAGGGCACGCTGCAGCGCTCCGCGCTCTGCCTCGGCGAGGACTTTGGAGTCACTCTCAGCCCAGCCGAGCAGATCGGCGGCGGGCATCGGTTTGTCGAGACACTGCTGCGTAAGGCCAAGCGCCAGGCGGGCCGCACGGGTCGCGCCGACCACGAGATCGTCCGCGTCGACGGCAATCAGCACGCCGGAACCTTTGTCGATCACCGGCGCGAGCAGAATGCGCGCCTTTGGAAATGCCATCTTGAAGTTTTCACTTTCGATCCGACGGGCCGCGTCGACGACAGCCATCGAGATGAGATTGGCGAAGGCCTCCGTCAGATCTGCCCGGCAGGACGATACGTCAAGCGCTGCCACTAGATTCCCTTCATGATCATGGATCGGAGCAGTGGTACAACTGAGCAACGTGTTGCGCGTATGGAAATGCTGGTCGCGGTGAATTGTCAGCGCGCGCCGCTCGACCAGACAGGTACCGATACCGTTGGTTCCCTGGCTCTCCTCATTCCAAACGGAGCCAGTCCACAAGCCCCAGGAGTGAAACGTCTCGTCATCGACGACCGCGCCGCGCCGTTCGACCGGCACGCCGTTACGATCGGCGAGCAGGACACAGCATCCGACGCCGCCAACAGCAAGATAGAGACGGTCGAGACTCGATTGGGCAGCTTGGATGAGAGGTTCGATGCGTTGCCGGGCGTGCCCCAGTTCGGCCTCTGTCAGATAGGGTGGGGGACTGCAGTCCGCTGGATCGAGCCGATGCAAATTGGACGACCGTCGCCAGGAGGCTACCAGCGCGGACTTCGCTGCAGCGTCCGAGGCAATCGCCACCTGGATGCGGTCAGCATGATGACCGTATTGATCGTCGCGCATTACTTATCCTCCCGCAACCTGATGTCTTTCCTCCGTCCTGGCCGACCGGTTTGCGGTCCGATCAGCACGTAGTCAATTCGTCGAAAGAAGCAGAAAGGCAGATCGCTTCCTGTTGCCTAAGCTCCCAACGACAAAGCCTACCAACAGAATGCCACGCAATCATTGATCAGGAGCAAGTCTGAGCATCGTTGGTCAGAAATGCTCGCCGGCCTTCAACGGCCCGATACGGGTGCCGGCCGCGATCAGATAAGCCGTGGACCAGCCGATGAGCAGGAACCCGTTTACGCCTTCAAGCGCGGCCAGGACCCGCCACTGATGGGCGGGTACGATGTCGCCGTAGCCAACCGTCGAGAAGGTAATGGTGGAAAAGTACAACGCCGTTTCGAAATCAGCGAAGATATCGAGCAACCTGTAGAGCCCGGCCCAAAGCCAGACCTCTACGGTCATAACCGCAAAGAGCCCCATCACCACGCTGATCATCGCGACGATGCGGCTGCGGCGCCCGTGCATGCGAAACCGGGCGACCAGGTGCCCCATCGCGTGTGTGACGGCTATCAGACCAAATGTGTGGACGAGAACGGTCAAACTTATGACGACAGTGCCGATGAGCAGATTTAGGACCATGCGCGGAAGGTAGAAATCGCAGCGGCAAACTTCCTTGCGAAAAATAAAAAGCTGGCGGCGGCCCGCGAATTTCAAGAATAGCCAGCAGATTGGGTGCTATTGCTCAGCCAGATCGATCTCTACCTTGCGTCCTTTCTTCTTTCTTCGCGAGGACGCCAAGGTCGAGATCGGCTCCGAGGAGCGGAGATCGGTACCGCGCGGCAAGGATGCCGCCTTTCTTCGACGGCTATAGCGGATTTCATTATCTACCCCCGCAGTCTAATCGCTGTGGCCCCTTTCGGTGTCAGGTCGTCATGGCTCGAGAAGATGACGATGCGTTGCCGCATCCGCTGCAGCAGCGCATCGAGGATGCGCTTGCCCTGCTCGGCCGCAAGATGCTCGGTCGGTTCGTCCAGGAGGATGACGGGCCTGTCGGAAAGCCAAACGCGGGCGAGGTTCAGTCTCTGCGCCTCGCCGAGCGACAGCACATCCTGCGTGATCCAGCCATCCAAGCCGCCAGCTGACCTGATCCGACCCTGAAGTTCCACTGCGTCCAGCGCACGCCACAATTCATCTTCGCTGGCGTGTGGCGCAAATAGGTTCTCGCGTACCGTATCGGCGAGAACCGTCGCGTCGTGGGTGCAGAAGCAACTCATGGCGCGCCGCGCGTCCTCACTCAGTTCGATGCCATCGCCCAGGACGCATTCGTCACGAGCGTCTAGCCAGCCAGCCACTTGCTTCAACAGGGAAGTCTTGCCGCAGCCACTGGCACCATGCAGGACAGTTGGCCTGCCGGCCCTGAGAGTCGCGCTGATTGGCCTGCCGATCAGCCGGCCATCCGGTGCGTGGCGCGGCAATCGGTCCAACGTCAACGACGAAATCCGTTCCGCGACATGCTTGTGCGTTACGCCGTCCGGCGTGTTCCATTGAGCCAGAGCCGACCGGGCTGCTTTCTCGCGTGCGAAGGCGACAACAATCTTCGATGCGCCCAATACAGATTCAGCAGCGGCCAGCCAGGCGAAGGCCAGTAGGGCAGTCGGCAGCAGGGCCTCACCACGCAGGCCCGACAACCAGGCGGACACCAGAATGCTCAGCATGGCGCATGGCGCCAAGCAGTTGGCCAGCGTATCGTACAGCGCCTGCCCGTGGCGTAGCACCAACGCGCGCGTCTGGGCATTGGCATAGCCATCGAACGGCGCTTCAAGTGTGAGACCCCAGCGGCGTTCGCCCTGCAACGGCACCACGGCTTGTATAGCGGTGCCAAGCAGGCGGGAGGCCTCTTGCCTGCTTTCGCGCGCGGCCGCCAGATCTGCCGTGGCTCGCTTTGCGAGGCAACGCGCCCCGACCATGTTTGCCGTGATGAGCAGCAGGATCGGCACGAATGCCAATGGCGTCATCCACAGGGTTGCCGCGACAAGCAAGACAATGGCGACGCCAAGCGTCGCCGACGGCAGGCTGACGCGCAGGCGCGCATAGTCAACGTCCTCGACGTCGTCGAGATAGTCGGCAAGGCGGTCCTGATTGCCAAGCTGCCAGCCGGCCCTGCGCACGGACGGTGCTGACGCCATTGCGGTGAAAAGCGTCGAGCGGCGCAGAACCTGATCAGTGAGCGCCGCCCGATGGCCGACAACGCGCTCGCCGTACTTGGCTGCCGTCCGGGTCAAGGCGAAGAGGCGTATGAATGCGGCCGGCACATGGAAGTTGAACGTCAACGCCGCAGGCGTCAGGCCCACCAGGGCGACCGTGCCAAGAAACCATATGGACACGCCGGTCAGCAGGATTCCGCCCGCCAGGGCGGCAAACGCCAAAACCAGGGCGAGGCGCCACGGAGCTTTGGTTTGGGCGAGCTCTTCCGGCGAGCCGGTCTTGGTTTCGGGGACAATCGGAGAAGCGCTGTCAATCATGCGGCACGCTCCCGTGCTTGCCTGTTGCCCACCCCGAGGTCGATCGTTTTGCCGGCAAGCAACGCTAGACTCCTGTCATGCGTGGCCACCAGTACGAGCCGGCTGCGCGCCGCCTGCACAAGCGCGTTGCGCACCATCGCGGCATTGGCGGGGTCAAGCTTGGCGGTCGGCTCGTCGGCGAAGATAGCGCGGCCCGAAATCAGGGCGCGCGCCAGGCCGATACGCAGCCGTTGCCCACCAGATAGGTTTTCACCGCCGGCCTTGATCGACGCGTCAAGCCCGCCGGGCAGAAGCACTTCGTCGAGAAGGCCGACATTGCCTGCCGCCAGAAGCAGGCGGGTCCGGCAACACGGTCCGGTTCCCCAGCCGATGGCGTCGCCGAGCGTGCCTTGCGGAACATAGATGTCGGTGGAGCACCATGCGATCTCCGGCCGTTCATCAGCGTCCTGTTGGATGGATGGCGCGGAGCCGATCCTGGCAAGATGGCGCAGCAGGGTGGACTTGCCCGATCCGCTCGGTCCGGTGATGGCCACCAGCCCGGTCCGCGACAGGGGTGGTGCGGCAGAGACCAGATTGCGGGTCAAGATGGCGGCTTCGAAAGCCTGGGATTGCGGGCGAGCAGCCAGAACGAGCGTGTCGAGCGCTGCGGCGGCGGCGAGGCCTTCAGCCTTGGCGTGATATTGCTCGGCGTAGCGACGGAACGGAGCGAAATACTCCGGCGCAATCATCAGGATGAACAGGCTTTGCCAAAGCTGAAGGTTGGCAAAGCCAGGTACACTCATGAGCTTGAGATGTCCGAGGCCAAGAAATACGGCAAGGATGGCTATCGACAGCGAAGAAAAGAAATCGATGATGCCGGCGTTGAGGAAGGCAATCCTGAGCACGCTCATCGTGCCCGAGGCATAGATGTTTAGTCGCGCCGTGAGCTTGCGCGTTTCGCGCGTTAGCGCATGGTTTCCAAGGATTGTCGGCAAGGTGCGGATGCGATCGGCGAACTGGGCGGCGAGGCGACCGAAGGCCTTCTCCTGCGCTTCGGCGCCGCTGCGGATCGCACCGCCGATGAGGACGAAGAAGACAATCATCACGGGGGTTAGCACGATGAGCGCCAGTGCCGCCTCCCACGAGATGGCCATGATCGCGGCTGCGGCAAGCAGGGGCCCCAGCCCCAGCATGATCGACGCCAGGCGATGCCCGACCGCCAGGCCTGCCACGGCCCGCGGATAGCGTTGAAGTCCTGCGATCAATGTTCCGAGCGGCATCACCTGGATGTCGCCGGGAGAAGCCGCGGCGAGGGCGCCGCGCGCCGCCTCAAGCAGGCCGTTGGCGACTTTCGTTTCGGTATTGGCGACAGCGCGGTCGGCCACCAGGCCGATGACCGAGCCGAGGATCAGGCTGGCCAAGGCCGCGCCGAGCAGCTGCCAGTTGGCTCGGCCCGAGATCATCTCGCCAACAAACATGGCCGCCAGACCGATGAAGGCAAGCCGCAGCACAGTGCGCGCTGCTTGCAATGCAAGGGAGGAACGCAAGCCCGGAGCGGCAAGGCCGTGCGCGACGCAAAGCGTTCGGCCGCGGGTGGGCGCCCCAGAATTGGTTTCCACCGGCGGACTTGCCACCGCTGGGCGTTTGTCGCGACGATGCAGAA
Source organism: Mesorhizobium sp. B2-8-1 (assembly GCF_006440955.1). Lineage (NCBI taxonomy): Bacteria > Pseudomonadati > Pseudomonadota > Alphaproteobacteria > Hyphomicrobiales > Phyllobacteriaceae > Mesorhizobium > Mesorhizobium sp. B2-8-1. The sequence continues at coordinate 263,801 of NZ_VFTX01000005.1, forward strand.
CGGCTTTAAGCATGACAGTTCAATCTCATGCCAGGGCCACGAATGAATTGATTCACGTCAAAGGCTCGGCGCCAGAACAGAGTTATCGAGATGATGTTTAACGGAGTTTTCGCATGACCAGCCCATTGCTCGTGGAACTGTCGCGGTTGCAATTCGCGCTGACGGCCATGTACCACTTCCTATTCGTCCCGCTGACGCTGGGCCTGTCGATCATGCTTGCGATGATGGAGACGGTCTACGTCATGACCGGCCGCACGATCTGGCGCGACATGGTCAAGTTCTGGGGTGTGCTGTTTGGCATCAATTTCGCGCTTGGCGTCGCCACCGGCCTCACCATGGAATTCCAGTTCGGCATGAACTGGGCCTACTACTCCCACTATGTTGGCGATGTGTTCGGTGCGCCCTTGGCGATCGAGGGCCTGATGGCGTTCTTCCTGGAGGCGACCTTCGTCGGCCTGTTCTTCTTCGGCTGGGAAAAGCTCTCGGCGCGCGGGCACCTTATCGTCACCTGGCTTGTCGCGCTGGGCACCAATTTTTCGGCGCTGTGGATTCTGATCGCCAATGGCTGGATGCAAAACCCCGTCGGCTCGGCCTTCAATCCGGACACGATGCGCATGGAAGTGACCGACTTCGTGGCCGTCATCTTCAACCCGGTCGCACAGGCCAAGTTCGTTCATACGGTTTCGGCGGGCTATGTCTGCGGCGCTGTCTTCGTGCTCGGTGTGTCGGCCTTCTATATGCTGCGCGGGCGACACATCGATCTTGCCAAACGCTCCTTCGTCATTGCCTCGGCCTTCGGCATCGCCTCGTCACTGTCGGTCATCGTGCTCGGCGACGAGAGCGGCTACGCGATCACCGACAACCAGAAAATGAAGCTCGCCGCCATGGAGGCGATGTGGGAGACCGAGCCGGCGCCTGCCTCCTTCACCGCGTTCGGCATCCCCAGCATGGCCGATCGCACGACCCATTTCGCCGTACATATTCCTTGGGTCATGGGCCTTATCGGTACGCGCTCGATCGACAAGGAAATTCCTGGCATCTTCGAACTCGTCCAGAAGGCCGAGGGGCGCATTCGCGACGGGCTGACCGCATACGATGCGCTTGAAAAGCTCAAGGTCAACCATTCCGACACGGTGGCACGCGCAACGTTCGACGCGACAAGCAAGGATCTCGGCTACGCCCTGTTGCTGAAGCGCTACATCGAGGATCCGCGCCTGGCCAATGACGACCAGGTCAAGCAAGCGGCGTGGTCGACCGTGCCAGAAGTGCCGGCGATCTTCTTCACTTTCCGGCTGATGGTGCTGTGCGCCTTCCTGCTGCTTGCGGTCTTTGCGCTCTCGCTCTGGCACACGATGCGCGAGACGCCGGCGCCGCGCTGGCTGTTGCGCATGGCGCTGATCGCGATGCCGCTGCCATGGATTGCCGCCGAGGTTGGCTGGTTTGTCGCCGAATTCGGCCGGCAGCCATGGATCATCGAGGGTACGCTGCCGACTTTCCTGGCGACTTCCGAGCTTGGCATCCCCGACCTCCTGATCACCATCCTGGGCTTCACCCTCGTCTATGGCGTGCTGGCCGTGATCGAGGTGCGGCTGATGCTGCAGGCGATAGCAAAGGGTCCGGTCATCGACGGGGATGTCGCGCCTCCCGTCGGCGAAGGCACACGGATCCATCTCGCGGCCGCGCAATAAGCCCCCCGACCTGCAAGGAACAACGACGATGCTCGATTTTCTCTTCAACTACGAAATGCTGCGGATCACATGGTGGGTACTGCTGGGCGTTCTTTTGATCGGCTTCGCGGTCACCGACGGCTTTGACATGGGTGTCGGGGCATTGCTGCCCTTCGTGGCAAAAACCGATATCGAGCGTCGTGTTGCCATCAACACCATCGGGCCGGTCTGGGAAGGCAATCAGGTCTGGTTCGTGCTCGGCGGCGGCGCCATCTTCGCTGCGTGGCCGGCGCTCTACGCGTTGAGCTTCTCCGGTTTCTACCTCGCCATGTTCCTGGTGCTGTTCGCGATGATCCTGCGGCCGGTTGCCTTCAAATACCGCTCCAAACGGGAAGACGCCCGCTGGCGTTCGAACTGGGATTGGGCGCTGTTCATCGGCGGCGCCGTGCCGGCGCTCATCTTCGGCGTGGCGGTGGGCAATGTGCTGAGGGGGGTGCCGTTCCACTTCAACACTGATCTGCGGCCGTTCTACGAGGGCACCCTGTTTGGCCTGCTCAACCCGGTGGCGCTCTATTGCGGCCTGGTTTCGCTTTCCATGCTTGTCATGCACGGCGGGGCGTGGCTGGCCTTCAAGGCGGAAGGGCCGGTGGCTGACCGCGCCCGTATCATCGGCGGCAAGGCCGCGCTGGCCGCTGCTGTTTTATTCGCCGGCGGCGGCGTGCTTGTCTGGCTCGGGCTGCTCGGCGGCTATGAGGTCACGAGCGCCATCGTCTGGGATGGCCCGTCCAATCCGCTTGGCAAGACCGTGATTACAAATTCAAGCGGCTGGCTGCGCAACTTCTACGCCACGCCGGCTCTGTGCCTAGTGCCCGCACTGGGCATCGTGGCGCCGCTGATCGCCGCCGCGGGCTTCCGCGCGCGTCGCGAAGGCCTCACCTTCCTCGCGTCGAAACTTGGCATTTTCTGCATCATCGCGACTGTTGGGCTGGCGATGTTCCCGATCCTTCTGCCGTCAAGCACCAATCCGGGCCATTCGCTTGCCGTGTTCGACGCATCCTCAAGCCGGGCGACGCTGCGCAATATGCTGATCGCAACTGTTATCTTCCTGCCGCTGATCCTTGCCTACACGGCCTGGGTCTACAGCGTGCTTTGGGGGAAGGTCAGCGAAGCCTCAGTGCGCGAGGCAGGTACGTCGGCTTACTGACGACACAGACTGGAGTTTGCAACGATGTGGTACTTCGCCTGGATTCTCGGCCTCGGACTGGCCACCACGGTCGGCATCCTGAATGCCCTCTGGTACGAGCTGCGCGCGGTTCGCGCGCAACCTTCCGAACAGATTGAGCACTTGAAAGCACCGTGAGACGCCGCAGCCATACCTGTTGCGACAACGTCGCTGTCAGCTTGCCGACGGGAAACCTTGCGCACGCCAGGCGCTGATGCCGCCGCCCATATGCGTGTCGTGCGCCTGTCCTGCAGCCATGGCGATGGTGATCGCTTGCGATGACCGGCCGCCAGCGTGGCAATAAAACACGACGGGTTTGCCGGATGGAATGCGGTCCAACTCGTCACGAAGGCTGCCCAATGGAATATGGATGGCGCCCGCTATATGCCCGGACGCCCACTCGCCGTCCTCCCTGACGTCCACAAGCGTGACGGTGTCACCCATCTGCCGCACCTGCGTCGGGGTCAGCATCCTGGCTGCCGACCGGGTTCCAAATCCAAACATTGTAATTCTCCTGTCTCCTGCAGATACGTCATGCTGTGCCAGCTTTGAGGCCTTCGGCGAGGGTGTCGCCATCGCTTATCGTCAGGAACAGAAAGCCGAGTGAAGCGCTTCGACAACCGTCAGTACTTCTGGCCGGGTGATGCGGTAGTAGACGGTCGTGCCATCGCGGCGCGATTCAACCAGGCCGTCAGCGCGCAAGCGCATGAGCTGCTGCGACATCGGCACCTGGTCGATGCCAAGCAATTCGCGCAGCTCCGCCACCGATCGCTCATCCTTCCCCAACGCGCAAAGGACCAGCAGCCGTTGCGGATGGGACAGGCTCCTGAGCAGGTCCGCTGCCTTTCCCGAAGCCGGGATCATCTCTTTTACATTCATACTCTTGAATTTATAATATTTGAATGTTAAATGCAAGCCCATCAGTCTGGCTTGCGAACGGTACGACCTTGCAAGCGTTCCGCCCGGTTTGGGAATTGAGCCAGATCAACACAAGCCTGCTGCATCGCTGTCAATTTGTTGGAACGAGAAACATCGGGAGGAACCCCATGTCACACATCGTCGTCCTTGGAGCCGGTCTTGGCGGAACCATCATGGCCTATGAAATGCGCGCGAAGCTGCGCGGCGAGGACTGCCTCACCGTCGTCAATCTTGGCACATCCTATTCCTTCGTGCCTTCCAATCCCTGGATAGCGGTCGGCTGGCGCAAGCGCGCCGACATCACAGTCGATCTCGCAGCATCCTTCAAGCGGCGAAACATCGCGCTCAAACCCGAGGGCGCCAAGAAAGTGTATCCCAAGGAAAACCGGATCGAGCTCAACGACGGGACGTTTGTCGACTACGACTACCTGATCATCGCGACGGGTCCCGACCTCGCTTTCGATGAGGTGCCCGGCCTCGGCCCTGCTGGTTATACGCAGTCGATCTGCCATATCGACCATGCGAGCGCCACCAAGGCGAAGGTCGATGAACTCGTCCGCAATCCGGGCCCTGTTATCGTCGGCGCCGTCCAGGGGGCGTCCTGCTACGGCCCCGCTTACGAATTCGCCTTTATCCTCGACACAGCACTACGCAGAGCCAAGGTGCGCGACCGGGTACCAATGACCTTCGTGACGCCGGAGCCTTATATCGGTCATCTTGGCCTGGATGGCGTTGGCGATACCAAGGGTCTGCTTGAGAGTGCCATGCGCGATCGCCACATCAAGTGGATCACAAACGCCAAGGTGTCATCAGTCGACGCTGGAACCATGCATGTGGAGGAAGTGAACGAGGACGGTTCGGTGAAGGCCAAGCACGACCTGCCATTCGCGTTCTCGATGATGCTTCCGGCCTTCCGCGGCGTACCGGCGGTGAAGGACATAGAGGGCTTGGTCAATCCGCGCGGCTTCGTCACCATCGACAAGCATCAGCGCAACCAGACCTATCCGAATGTCTTTTCGATCGGTGTCTGCGTCGCCATTCCTCCAGTCGGCAAGACGCCGCTGCCGGTTGGCGTTCCAAAGACCGGCTTCATGATCGAATCCATGGTCACGGCGACGGCGGAAAACATTGGCGCACTGTTGCGCGGCGAGGAGCCGCGGGCTGTCGCGACCTGGAACGCGGTCTGCCTGGCCGACTTCGGCGACGAAGGCATCGCCTTCGTGGCGCAGCCGCAGATCCCGCCACGCAACGTCAACTGGTCATCGCAGGGTAAGTGGGTGCACGCGGCCAAGGTCGGGTTCGAGAAATACTTCCTGCACAAGGTCCGACAAGGCAAGAGCGAGACCTTCTACGAGGGATTGGCACTCGACTTGCTCGGCATCAAGAAGCTCAAGGCCATTCAGATTGAGCCGGCCGAATAGGCACGGCACAGATTTCAGAGGAGACAAGATTATGACGATCGACAAAGCAGTTCTGATGTTCGCGGGTTTCATGGTGCTGATCTCGCTCGCGCTCGGCTATTACTATTCTCCCTACTGGTTGCTGCTGACCGCCTTTGCCGGGCTCAATATGGTGCAGGCTTCGGTGACGGGGTGGTGTCCGGCAGCTATTGTCTTCAAGAAAGTTGGCTGCAAGAGCGGCGTCGCCTTCAAGTAACACCTGACTTTCCAGGATTGGCGTCCCATGCGGGAGGTGCCTTCGCGCCCTCCCGTCCTTTCAATTCGTTCCGAGAATGGCACATTGCGATGAGATACGTACGATCCATCCTGGCCAACGGGCTTCTGCTGGGCATCACGGTGTTCGCCAGCGGTGGCGCTCTTGCCGGGGACTTCACTGTCGCGGCTGCCACCATCACAGAGATGAAGGCCGTTTTCGGCCAGGTCGAGAGCCGCACGATCGTGCCGGCGCGCGCGCGCATTTCCGGTACCATCACCGAGGTGCGGGTGACGGAAGGCCAGGTCGTCAAGAAGGGTGATGTGGTCGCTACCGTTGTCGACGACAAAATAGCTCTGCAGCTTCGCGCAGCCGATGCCAAGATCGGCGCCCTCAATTCCCAGATGGAGAATGCCAAGACCGATCTGCAGCGCGCCCAGGACTTGCTGGCCAAAGGCGCCGCGACCCAGAGCCGGGTCGATGCGGCTCAGACCCAGTTCGACGTGATCACGAGCCAGCTGGCCGCCGCGGTTGCCGAAAAGGCCGTTACCCAGCAGAGCGCCAAGGAAGGCGATACCCTGGCACCAGCCGACGGTCGGGTGCTGACGGTTCCCGTGACGGCCGGTTCGGTGGTCATGGCAGGCGAACCGGTCGCCCGGATCGCGTCGGGACAATATTATCTGCGACTGTCGCTGCCCGAGCGACATGCGACGGAGATCACGGAGGGGGCCCAGGTAGATATCGCCGAACGCGGAGCCGGTGCGGATGGCGGATTCGTCAAGGCCCGTCAGGGCCGCATCGCCAAGGTCTATCCGGAGATTGAGAACGGGCGCGTCATCGCCGATGTCGAGGTTGCCGACATCGGCAGCTTCTTCGTCAACGAGCGCACGCTGGTGTCGATCCCTGTCGCGAAGCGGACCATTCTGGGCGTGCCGCCACAGGCGGTCAACACGGTTCACGGGATCGACTACATCACCATCAATACGGCCGACGGACCACTCGGCGTCGCAGTCGTGCTGGGCGAGCGATACCAGGATGGGGGACAGCCACGGGTCGAGGTCCTGACCGGCCTCGCCGAAGGCGACAAGGTCGTCCTGCCATGAAACTTGGCATCGCCGGCGGGCTCACCCGCTCGTTCATCGGCTCGCCGCTGACGCCGCTCTTCCTGTTGGCGGCGCTGGCGCTCGGGCTTGTCGCCCTGGCCACATTGCCACGCGAGGAAGAACCGCAGATTTCCGTGCCAATGGTGGACATCCATGTCGCGGCCAACGGGCTGAAGGCGGAGGATGCCGTCAAGCTCGTGACCGAGCCGCTGGAAACGATCATCAAGGGCATCGACGGTGTTGAGCACGTCTACTCGCAAACCGTGGACGACGGTGCGCTGGTGACTGCCCGCTTCAAGGTCGGCACCAGTTCCGACGCCGCCGTTTTGCGTGTTCACGACAAGGTGCGCGCCAACATGGATCGCATCCCGGTCGGCATCCCCGAACCGCTGATCGTCGGGCGCGGCATCGACGACGTCGCGATTGTAGTGGTGACATTGACGCCGACACCCGAGGCGGCCGGCCGCTATTCCTCGGCCGATCTAAGCCGGCTGGCGCACGAGCTTCAGGTCGAGGTCGCCAAGCTGCCTGATATTGGCCTGACTTACATCGTCGGCGAGCAGCCGGAGGCGATCCAGGTCGAGCCTGACCCGGAAAAACTCTCTCTCTACGGCATCACGCTGCAGCAGTTGACGGCCAAGATCACCGGCGCCAACAGGTCCTTCCAGATCGGCACGGTGCGCGACGAGGGCAAGCAGCGTGTGCTGGTCGCCGGCCAGACCCTGCAAACCCTCGCCGACATCGGCAACCTGCTTCTGACTGCGCGGGACGGGCGGCCTGTCTATGTGCGCGACGTGGCCAGAATTGTGTTGGCTACGTCGCCGGCGGAGAACCGGGTCACCAACTTCGTCAAGTCCGACAAGGGACTTGAACGAGCCCCGGCCGTGTCGCTGGCGGTGGCCAAGCGGCCGGGCACCAACGCCGTCGTCATCGCGGATACCATCGTCAAGCGCCTTGACCAGGTGCGCGGCGAAATTTTCCCGAAGGACGTCGAGATGGTCGTGACTCGCGACTACGGCGAGACCGCTAACGAGAAGGCAAACGAACTGCTCTTCCACCTCGGCCTTGCCACGATCTCCATTGTCGTGCTGGTCGCAATCGCCATCGGTTGGCGCGAGGCTTTGGTGGTGGCCGTTGTCATCCCGACGACCATCCTGCTCACGCTATTTGCCTCACGCATCATGGGCTACACGCTGAACCGCGTCAGCCTGTTCGCGCTGATCTTCTCCATCGGCATCCTGGTCGACGATGCGATCGTAGTGATCGAGAACATTGCCCGGCATTGGGCCATGGATGATGGGCGGTCCCGCAAGCAGGCGGCGATCGACGCCGTCGCGGAGGTGGGCAATCCGACCATCGTGGCGACGCTCACCGTGGTCGCGGCGCTCCTGCCAATGCTGTTCGTGTCGGGTCTGATGGGGCCGTATATGAGCCCGATCCCGGCCAACTCCTCGGCGGCGATGCTGTTCTCCTTCTTTGTCGCGGTGACGCTGACGCCGTGGCTGATGATGAAGTTTGGCAAGAAGGACCACGCCTCGGCGCATGCCCATAACGCCAGCAGCCCCAGCGGCGCGCTCGGTCGCGCCTATATCGCAGTTGCAAGACCCATCCTGAAGTCGCGGTTCCGGTCGTGGACCTTTCTACTTGTCGTCGGCGCGGCGACCATGGCTTCGATGGTGCTCATCTACACCAGGCACGTCACGGTCAAGCTCCTGCCTTTCGACAACAAAACCGAATTGCAGGTGGTTGCTGACCTGCCCAAAGGCTCCTCGGTCGAGGACACCAACCGGCTGTTGCAGGCTGTGGTGAATCGACTCGCCGACGTGGCCGAGGTGGTCTCGTTCCAGACCTATGCCGGGACAGCAGCGCCTTTCGACTTCAACGGCCTGGTGCGCCATTACTATCTTCGCTCCGGATCGGAGCAGGGCGACGTCGCAGTCAACTTGACGGGGAAGGGGGAGCGCAGTCGTCCAAGCCATGCCATCGCCCTCGACATCCGCGAACGGCTGAAAGGCATTGCCATGCCAGAAGGCACCGTGCTCAAGGTGGTCGAGCCACCGCCTGGTCCGCCAGTGCTTGGGACATTGCTCGCGGAAATCTATGGGCCTGACGCCGAGACGCGCCGCGCGGTGGCGGCAAAGGTGCGCGAGACGTTCGCGTCTATCCCGTTTATCGTCGACGTCGAAGATAGCTTCCACAACCTGCCGCAGCGCGTGCGTCTGGCGATCAATCAGGACAACCTCGAATACTACAAGGTCGAGCAGTCCGACGTGTACGATACGTTGAGCTACCTCTATGGCGGTACGACGGTCGGTTATTCACATCGCGGCGGCGGCCGCCGGCCGGTCCCGATCCGCGTGTCGCTCTCGAAGAGCGACGGCGTGGTCGACCAGCGCGCCCTTACGACGCCGGTCCCGGCGAACGCGCTGCCCGGCGCACGCGACGTGGTGGAACTGGGCGACGTCGTGCGGGTGACGCGGGAGCCGGCATCCTACCCGATCTTCCGCCACAACGGCCGGCCCGCCGAGATGGTGATGGGTGAACTCGCGGGCGCGTTCGAGGCGCCGGTTTACGGCATGCTCGCCGTCGACGATGCCATCGCCAAAGCCGATTGGGGTAACCTCCCGAAACCGACGATCGCATTGCACGGGCAACCAGATGACGAGTCCAAGCCGACGCTTCTGTGGGACGGCGAGTGGGAGGTGACGTGGGTCACCTTCCGCGACATGGGCGCGGCCTTCATCGTCGCGATCCTGGGCATCTACATTCTCGTTGTCGCGCAGTTCGGTTCGTTTAGGCTGCCGCTGGTTATCCTGACGCCGATCCCGCTGACCCTGATCGGCATCACGCTCGGCCATTGGGCCTTCGGCGCGCCGTTCTCGGCCACCTCTATGATCGGCTTCATCGCGCTCGCCGGCATCATCGTGCGCAACTCGATCCTGCTGGTGGACTTCATTCGCCATTCCAAGGGAACCGAAAGGCCGCTGGTCGACGTGTTACTCGAGGCCGGGGCAATCCGCTTCAAGCCGATCCTGCTCACCGCGATCGCAGCGATGATCGGGGCAGCGGTCATCCTGACCGACCCGATTTTCCAGGGGTTGGCGATTTCGCTGTTGTTTGGCCTCGCCTCGTCGACGCTGCTGACGGTGCTCGTCATTCCCGCCATTTACGTGGCGCTGCGCGGCGGTTCGCCGCGGGACACCGACAGCGACACGCCGGCAGTGCTCAATGCGACCGACGAACCAACCACAACGTACTGAAAGATGCCGGCTTCGGCATGATCACCGGGATCGACGTGCAGGACCTCGGCGGCAGTAAGGTCGAAGTCGCGGCCATCGATCGAAAGCCTTTGAGTTTTCGACAGATTGAAAGACTGGGGATTTTGAAATGAACCTGGACTGGAAAGGCATTCACCAACGAGCTGTCGGGTGGCCTGCGCGAGCTTCGTGGCGGCACGCCCGAGGTAATGAAGGGATTTTCCGCTCGGGCTGAAGGCTGATCCTGATCAGTTCATGGCGGCCGAGATCTTCGGCCGGACTTCTCGATCGGCTCATTCCTGGGAGCTGCAGCGCAGCGTTGAAATCCACCAGTTACTGGCGCGCAATAACCAGCAAGCGGAAGCCATCGGCCTTCAGGGAACCCCGGCATGGATAGTTGGGCTGTTCCTCATTCCAGGTGGCCTCGACTTCGCGCAGCTCTAGGAGGCAGTGACCGAGGCTCGCCAGAAAAAGATGCCCAGAATTGATGATGCGGCACTCACAGCAAGCGCTGACCATTAGGCCAAAAATTGTTCGGTTCCTGCGTTAGAGATGAGGGCCTTCGCTTCGCGCGATCATTAGGTGGTGCTGCTGATGATGCATGCCCCGGGCCATAAGCCCGAAGAAGCCAAGGCCGCGCAGTTTGGCGGCATCCTTCGCCGGCGGCCACACGGTCAGGGATGCGCCACCGTCGATATCGGATGCATCGAAGCGCCAACCGTCTACCCCGTTCATCGCCGCCGCATGGGCCTTCACCATCCGACGCACTGAATCCTGAACGGTTCCCGAACCAGTGACCAGGAAGCGGGTTCCGCCCGCGACCGGCTCGCTCTTCACATCGGCGGCCAAAGTAACCGCGTTCATGTCGACGAGATGCGCGCGCAGGGCGTCGATGTGCACTTTGGACCAGTCCGTATCAGGATCAGCCTCAAGGATGGCTATGATCTCCTGGATCGCCGCGAACGCGGCTTGGCCGGGCTCCGCCGGAGCATCGGCACCTGGGGCTTGTCCGCTCATCATCTGCATATGCACCTTATGGTCCATTCCGCCTGACTGGGCTTGCTGGGCACAGGCTGCGGAAGAAACCAGGCAAGCGGCGAGGGCGAGGGCGCGTATCATGGCGAGTGCTCCGTTGACAGGTATGCTTGCCACACCCTTGAGCAAAGCTACATGATAGAAATCATGTCACCTCCGCTAATCGCCTTGCTCGACCGTCTAGAAGGCCGCGAGATCGAGTTCGCGGCGGGATCACCGGTGTTTCATCTGGGTGATTCCGTCCGGTTCATCCATGTCGTGCGTTCGGGGGTTGTTCATCTGGTCAGGCATCAGGACAATGGGACGGCGCTGATTCTTCAACGGTCGGGTACCAATTCCATCCTGGCCGAAGCCTCATTGTATTCATCCTCTTACCATTGCGCGGCCCGAGCGGAGATTGCTGCCGTGACCTGGGCCATTCCGCGCGCCGGCCTGCTCACCCGGATCGCGGCAGACACAGAGCTGGCGATCGCGTGGGCGCGCCATCTCGCACACGAGGTCCAGCAGGCGCGACTGCAGTCGGAGATATTGTCCCTCAAGACAGTCGCCGCCCGCCTCGATGCGTGGGTGTCCTGGCACGGGCGCCTTCCCACCAGGGGACACTGGTCAGCAGTGGCCCATGAAGTAGGTGTCAGTCCCGAGGCACTTTATCGCGAAATCGCCCGGCGCCGAAAGCGTGACGCGATTTGATTTCTGCAGCCGACGCTGCTCACACTCAGATTCGCGCCGCCGGCGTACGGCGGCAGCATTGCCCTCCGCACGCAGAAGTCGCAGACGCGAATTCTGCCGGGTGCGCCAGTTTTCCTATGTATTACAATGGGCTGGGTTGACCATGGGTGGAATATGTCTACGCGAGGCAAGGTGCCCCCTATGCAGTGGAGCACTGCTCTGCACCATCTGGCTGACGCCAACTGGTGCAATTTGCGCTGGATCGTTGGTTTTCGGCGGAAGCGCTGCGCCCGATGACCCGCCGCAACGGGTGAGCGTTGCTCCCAAAGCCAGCACTCAAGCGCGGCACGGACACCCGGTTGAGGGCCGTCCGCAGATCGCCTCCAGACAATTTCTTATTCAGATTAACAAGACGGGAGCAAACCCGCCGCCTGGCGTCCTGAAGTTTGTGGTCTGCCCTTGGTAGAGGCGCGCAGCCGCGAGCACCAGCCGGCCATCGTAAACGTAGAGCCGCACGTCCATTTTGCGAGGTGCAAGTGACCCATCAATCTCGATCATGCGCTGCCCAGGCGCGGCAAAGGCCTGGGCCACATAGCCGCCCCTGGCGATTTCGACCCATACCCCTCTTGTGACCTTGTCGCCGCGATAGACCGCCTTGCCCCCGTGGCCGGAAAGTGGCTTGAAAAATAGATCCTTGCGGGATTGCCAAAGCGCGTCAGCATTTTCAGGTGTGACCAGCGTCGTCCGCGGAACGCCGCCGGCGAGCCGCAAGCGCATCTCTGGGGATAGACCAAAAGTTTCGAAAACCTCCGGCTTGGACAACAGGGTCAAGTTGCGCTTGCTCGCGAAAAGCGCATGATTGTGCGGATTAGGCGTGACCACCACCGCGCCGTGTTGATAGGCTTCTTTGAGCGCTGCATGCTCTGGCAGATCGAGCGCGAAGTCGACCAGGCGATTGTATACGAGGTCAATCTCCTGTCCTCCGAGCCATAGCCTGCCACCACGATATTGCAGTTCGCTCGCATCTCCGATCACGGCATCGATACCGTGTTTCACCAGCAGCTGCCTGGCCAGCACGAATTCAGGATAGAGATACTGTTCCTCGGGCCGATCATCGATGATTGCGATCCGTCGCGGCGATTCCGTATCGAGCTGGCGTCGCCATTCATTCCTGAACATCGCAACGACCCCGGTCTCGAATTTGTCCTCCCTGGCGCTGATCAGCCCCTGTTCGACTTCGGCGCAGCAGGCTTTCTGGGCCTTCGCCAGGAACGCATTGAGGAAAGCACCACCGGCGTTGGTGTTCACTTCGATGAGCTTGGGACCATCATCGTCGAGATGGAAGTCGTAGCCCATCAGCGCGCCGGCCGGACCAAAATCCCGCTGCGCGATTGCAGGGGCCCACGAGAGAACGGCATCGCGGTAGGCGGTCAATTTCGTCGCGCATTCGATGGCGTCAACGATTCCGCTCATCTCCCCAAGGACGGACGCGGCGAGGAAGACCGGAACATTCGAGAACAGATTTGGTCGCGACTTCATGAACGCTTCGCAGAAGCCGGGGTCGCCGACCTCCTGATCGAGCGCAGTGTAAAGTGCAAGTCGGTCGAGGGTGATGCAAAAGCAGTTTCGGTTGAGCCGGGTCGATATGGCCCGGCTCGCTTCCGATACGTTGGGAACTGTATGCACGATCATGTCTCCTCGCTGCCGGGCGCGGGGCTGCCGCTCAGATCCAACGACCTCGGAAGGTTGCTTGAAAGCCCAGGGGTTCACACACGGCCCGCTCGCTTTGCCGTTCGAGTTACGGTCACGATCTTGCGGTCATCGCAAGGCCATCTTGTTGCCCGCCTGAACCACATTGCTCATCACCCGGAATTCAGCTTCGCCGGGTCGACCTTCGTACGGGTCAGCGTCTCGCGCACGACAGCCGCGCCGAGTTTCACGGCCGGCGTCGACTTGAGGCTGCCGTTGTAGGTGCCTATTGCGGATCGGCCCGGAGAGCAGAGGACGACATCGCGCTTTCACATGGTTCACCTCGAACAGAGTAGCTGGAAGATAACAGGAATGCTGTGGCCCGGGCTTTGATGCAGATCACACGGCGGCCTGTAGGTCGCGCGGCGCGGCGTATGCCAGCAGGCGCAGCGCGTTGAGCACCACCAGCACTGTCGATCCTTCGTGGAAGACCACGGCTGCTCCGATCGGCAGGCCAAAGAGAGCGGCGGGCACAAGCAGAGTGACCATGCCGAGGCTGATCCAGAGGTTCTGGCGGATCACGGCACTGGTGCGACGGCTGAGCCCCAGCACGAAGGGGAGATGTCCGAGGTCGTCGGCCATCAGCGCCACGTCGGCCGCCTCCAACGCGACATCCGAGCCGGCCGCTCCCATGGCTATGCCAACAGTGGCGTTGGCCATCGCCGGCGCGTCGTTGACCCCATCGCCGATCATCGCGACCTTGCCTTCCTGCGCGAGCATTGCCTTGACGATCCCTGCCTTGTCCTCCGGCATCAGTCCGCCTCTGGCTTCGTCGATGCCAAGGTCGCGCGCCACGTTGTCAGCGACGCTCTGGTTATCGCCCGAAAGCATGATGATGCGCCGGATGCCAAGCGTCCGGAGCCTGGCGATCACCTCCCGGGCGCCTGTCCGAGGCGTGTCCATGAGTCCCAGGACACCGAGGTAGGTCTCGCCATGCCGAACCATGATGACCGTACGGCCCGCGCTCTCGAGCTCCGCCGCCGTGCCAGTGACAGAAGCCGGAATGGATAAAGCGAATCTCGCCAGGAAAAATTGCGGCTTGCCGAGGACTGCGGGGCTCCCGTCGATGACGCCTTGGATGCCGCTGCCGTTGAGGCTTTCGATCGAAGTCGCGGTCTTGATCTCAACCCCTCCCAGCCGCTCGATTCCGTCTCGCACCACGGCGGCGGCAAGGGGATGGTCGCTGCCGCGCTCAATGGCGACCGCGATGCCTAGAAGCGTTTCTTCGTCTATGCCCGGCGCAGGCATCACGTCGGTCAGCCGGGGCTTGCCTTCGGTCAGCGTTCCTGTCTTGTCGAAGGCGAGAACCGCAAGCGACCCCAAGTTCTCCAGAGGACCGCCTCCCTTGACAAGCACTCCGCCGCGCGCAGCCCGCGCCACACCGCTCAGGACAGCGCTCGGCACCGAGATCGCCAGGGCGCAGGGACTGGCGGCGACCAGAACCGCCATGGCGCGATAGAAGCTTTCGCCGAAGGGTTCGTCGAAGACCATGAAGGCGAGCATCAGGGCACCGACAGAGACGAGGACCGCCGGCACGAAGATACGCGCAAAGCGATCGGTGAACCGTTGGGTAGGCGAGCGCTGCGCCTCGGCTTCCGCCACCATGCGAACGACGCGGGCAAGCGTCGTCTCGCCCGCCAATTTGGCGACCTTGATCTCGAGTGAACCCGAGCCGTTGATGGTGCCGGCGAAGACACGATGGTCGTCGGCGAGTTTATCGAAGTCCGGCAAGGGGACCGAGCCGTCGATCGGCCGCTTGTCGGCGGGCATGCTTTCTCCGGTGACAGGCGCCTGATCGACGCTGCTCAGTCCAGCGATGACAACGCCATCAGCGGGCAGGCGTTCATTGGGCCGGACTACCACGATGTCCCCGACCTGGAGAACGGTTACGGAAACCTCCTCCAGCGCGTCCCCGGTGCGCCGTGTAGCCAGTTTCGGGGCAATCTGCCCCAACGCATGGATCGCCCCGCTGGCCCTTCCCATGGCGTAGTGCTCCAGGGAATGTCCGAGGCTGAACAGGAACAGGAGGAGCGCGCCTTCCGCCCATTGACCGAGCGCTGCCGCGCCCGCGGCGGCGACGAGCATCAGCGTATCGATGTCGAATCGGCCATGCCAGAGGTTCTCTACCGCTTCACGCAAGGTGAAGAAGCCGCCTAGGGCGTAAGCGAGGCCATAGAGCCCAAGCGTGGCCTCCACGGGCACGTAACCCTCGGACAACCAGCCTGCTGCGAGGGTTAGCCCGCAGGAAAGCGATGAGAGGAGTTCCGCGCGTCCGCCAAGAAGGCCGCCTTGAGCACCGTCATGCTCATGCGCCGTTTCAGCGGGCGATTGCGCTGCGACTGGTTCGACCCTGACGTTCACGCCGCCGCCTTGCGGCGGATGGTGCCTTCGAGCTTCGTCGCCTCCGCCACGGTGTTGGAGATCGTCCCGTATTTGCGGACGTTGGTGTGAAGCAGCGCAAGCCGCGGGTCGCTTTCGTCGGTGTCGACGATCAGTTCGTAGTCCACCGACACCATCTTGGGCGGAGCGTCCTGGCGCTCCCCATGCAGGCGCACCTCGACGCCGCGCAGCTCGAATTTCAGCATCGGGCTCACGCGCTCGATGCCTTTGACCATGCAGGCGGCGATCGCCGCAAGAAACAGCTCGGCAGGATTGAAGGCGTCGCGACGTCCCGCAATGTCGGTATCGAGGACGATCTCGGCGTCCTTGGTGTTCGCTAGGGCACCATGCGCATCGACGCGATGCGCGGTGACATTGTAGCTCAGCAGTTTGCTTGGCTCTCCCACCTTCGAACTCCTTATCGATGGTTTCGCAGCGCCGGCATATTGCCTGGCATGCGAGCTTGGCCGCAGGGGAGGCGAACGTTCAACAGCATGAGGGTTCTCCCGGCGCCGCGGACCCGCAACAGGAGCCTTCCCCCGACGGGGACGTTCCGCAGCCGCATCCACCAGCATCATGTGCCCCTGGCTGTTGCGAGGAGGCTTCGCCTTTGACGGGAAATCCCTTGCTGGCCCATTTGGCCATGCCGCCTTCCATGTTGGCGACCTTGTCGAACCCCTGGAACATCAGGAAATAGGTGGCCTTGAGACTCCGGCCTCCGCTCTGGCATGCGAGCACCAGCTCGCGGTCACGCGGCAGCTCCACGTAGCGCTTCTCCAGTTCCCCAAGCGGTATCCGAATGATGTTGGGAACGTCGAATGCGAGCCGGTCGATCTCCGCCTGTTCGCGGACGTCGAGCAGCAGTGCGCCTTCGGCGACCCGGCGCCTTGTCGTGGTAGGACAGATCTGTCTGGCTTCATTAGGCATAGCGGCAATCCTTAGGTTGGGGTTTTGGGTTGCGAGTGGCTGCCGCGTCATGCCAGCCACAGTTCGACCTTCTCGCGGCTCGGCACGCCGCCGGCGTGGACAACTTTGCCGTCGACCACGACGCCTGGCGTCGACATGATGCCGTAGCTCATGATCTCGCGGAGTTCCTCGACCTTGGCCAAGGAGATGGGCACGCCTTTTTCCTGGGCGATGCGCTCGATCAGCGAGGTCGTGTTCTTGCAGTTCGCGCAGCCGGGTCCGAGGACCTTGATCTCTTTCATGGGTTGGCGCCTTTCTTGGTTCTTCAGCCGAAAATCATGTTGAACAGGAAGCCGACAGCCAGGATTCCCAAGGCGACCACGCCGATGAAGACGGCGATCAGCTTTACGCTCAGGACCTTGCGCAGGATGATCATCTCGGGCAGCGACAGCGCGATCACCGACATCATGAAGGCGAGCACCGTGCCGAGCGCCGCACCCTTGCCGAGAAGGGCCTCGACCACCGGGATGATCCCTGCCGCGTTCGAATACATCGGGATACCAAGGAGAACGGCGGCCGGCACAGACCACCAGACGTCCTTACCCATGATCGAGGCAAGGAGATCCGATGGCACGTAGCCGTGGATGAAGGCCCCGGCGGCGATGCCCGCGATGATCCAGATCCACACCCTGCCGACGATGTCGCGGAGGGCTTCGAGGCCAGTCTTGATGCGGCCGACGGCGGTCAACTGGTCGGCCGGAAGATCGACGGCACCGGACCGGACGTTGCGGACCCATTCCTCCAGCCAGCCCTCGAGATGCAGCTTTCCGATGACCCAGCCGGACACGATCGCGACAGCCAGGCCGAAGGCCAGGTAAGTCAGCGCGACCTTCCATCCCAGCAGCGCGAAGAGCAGGCCGAGAGCGACTTCGTTGATCATCGGGGCCGCGATCAGGAATGAGAACGTCACGCCGAGCGGCACTCCCGCCGAGACGAAGCCGACGAAGAGCGGCACAGCCGAGCAGGAGCAGAACGGCGTGAATATGCCGAGGCTGGCGGCCGCGACATTGCCTATCCCCTCGCGCCGACCCGCCAGCAAGGCTCGGGTCCGTTCCGGCGAGAAGAAACTGCGAACCACGCCCATGGCGAAGACCACCAGCGCCAGGAGCATCAAAACCTTCGGCGTGTCATAGGCGAAGAACCTTATCGCCTCTTGAAGATGCGAACCGGGTTCGAGAGGAAGCAGGGCAACAATCCAGTCCGACAGCGGAACCAGCTGGGCATAGGCGGCAAACCAAAGGACCACGGCGCCTGCACCTGCTGTAAGCCAAAGGGCTGGCGAGGGCTCATTTGGGCGCTCGGGCAGGGTAAACGACTGTTCTGTGCTCATGCGACTTACCTGTCTGTGACGCGGGATAAGCACATCCTGTTGGGCTTAGCTCTATCCACTGCGAACCTTCCGAGGTTTGTATATGCTTCCGTCGGTATATTCCTTCAAGGGCATATACAAGATTATTGGCCGCGCCGTTGAGGCTTTACGTTGGCCGCCACGCCACGTCGTTGCGGTGGATCAAACGCAGATCCGACCAGGAATGCCTCGGGAAAGCCCAGGAACAGTGGAACGCATATGCCGTTGCGGGGATATGCACGTGGAACTATATGATCTGCATGAAACAGCGACTTGCCCTGCTCTCCGCGATTTCGGAGCCGCTGCGCCTTCGGGCTCTGGCGTTGATCTCGGCACATGGGGAGGCATGCGTGTGCCAGCTTACCCACGCGCTGCAGACATCCCAGCCAAGCGTTTCGAAGCATCTCGCGGTCTTGCGTGAGGCTGGTGTCGTGGCTCAGCGGCGAGACGCCCAATGGATGCTCTACCGCATCGCCGATCTCCCCGACTGGGCACAAACGGTTGTCAATGGCGCGCTTGACGGGATCGAGTTGGAGCCAGAGCACCAGAATGATCTTAATCGGATGGCCGGTGCCCCCGACGGGCCCTCGCCATCGAACAGGCGTCCGCGTCACCATCGGCAATTACCTGTCTTGGCAGGCGAACGCGGCTGACGGATCTGGTGGCGCGTCGAAACTGGCGTTCCTGTGGTCAGTGGCCGAGGCGCGCCTAACTGTCGCCACGCTGCCATTTATCGAATATGGTCGTCCTGGCGACCAAATGGCCGCCATTGGGAGGAATACTTGACTCGTGATGCGCGGCATTGCGTGCGGCAAGGCAATCCACCGAACCGGCGAACCCTTTTGAAGGGGGCGCTAGCGGGGGCAGCCTCGCTCGCGTTCCGTTCGAGCGCTTCGGCAGAGGACGTTGCGTTCAAGTTTGGCCTGACACCGGTCTTCCTCTCGAACGACCTCGAACTTCTCGGCCATTTGCAGACGTTCCTGTCGTCCAAACTCGGCGGCCCTGTCGAACTGGTGACACGTCGGACCTACCAGGAGATCACCGCGCTGCTCGTGTCGGGCGAGATCCATTCAGCCTGGATTTGCGGCTATCCCTACGTCCAGTTCAAAGCCAACCTCGATCTGGTCGCAACGCCAGTCTGGCTCGGCAGACCGCTATACCAATCCTACCTGATTGCATCTGCCGACCGCGTCGTCGAAGACTGGACCGGGCTTAAGGGCGATGTCCATGCATTCTCGGACCCGGATTCGAATTCGGGCTTCCTGGTCACCCGGACGCTTCTCGCGAAGAACAAGCTCTTGCCCGAGGCTTTCTTTTCGCGGAACTTTTTTACTTATGGGCACCGCAATGTCGTCCGGGCGGTTGCTTCTGGCCTGGCGCAATCGGGCAGTGTCGACGGCTACGTCTACGAGGTGATGCGCGAGACAGAGCCCGATCTGATCAGGCAAACCAGAATCGTCCGCAGTTCGGAATGGCTGGGATTTCCTCCGGTAGCTTCGCCTAAATCCTTGGCAGGCGATGCGAGGGTGAAGGCCCTGCGGCAGGCGCTCGTTTCCATGAAGGGCGATCCCGAGGGACAGAAAGTTCTCGACCTTCTTCGACTGGACGGATTTCTGGCAACCGACCCCTCGCTCTTCGACACGATCGCGGCCGAAGTCGAAATCGTGAGGCAGTTCGGATGAACCTCTTCCGGCGCCTGCGTTCGATCCCTGTCTCCTATCGCGTGCCCGCGCTGGTGGCGCTCCTCATGGTGGTGATCAGCGCCGCGATCTCCGAACGCGTTCTCGACCGCTTATCCAGGACGCAGGAGAGTTTTCTGGACGGGCTCGCGGAGACATACCTCGATGGCCTGTCGTCGGCGGTCGTGCCGGCGGTGCTGAGGGGCGACGTCTGGGAGGTGTACGATGCGCTCGACAGGTCTTCGTCGTCCTACAAGGCGTTGTCTCCGATCGAAACTGTCGTCAACGGGGCGGACGGTCGGGTCCTCGCAGCGACCGATCCGACCCGAATGGCCACGTTCTCGCAGCTGCCGGACAGCTACCTGAACCGCTACGGTCCCGGGATCGTGACGATCGACGGTTCCACGCTGACGGGCTTCGCCAAGCGGGAGCTGATCTATCAAGGTCATCCCATCGGCGCCATTCATGCCACTTTCGACGTGTCTCACCTGTTCGCCGAGCGGCGCGAGATCCTGGTCACGCTGCTGGTGACGAACGGCGTTCTGGCCCTCCTGTTTTCCCTCGGCGGCTTCCTGCTCGTGCGGAGGATGATTGCCCCGATGCGAGTCCTTGAGAACCATATGCGCTCGGCGGCGCACGGGGCAGCCGAGCCGATTGCGTCCAGCGACATCCCGGAGGGAGATGCAGAAGTCGCCGGGCTATTTCGCGGCTACAACACGCTCGTCCATGCCGAACGCGAGCGCGCGAACTTCGCTATGCAGCTTGCCGAAGAAGAAAAGCTGTCAAGCCTGGGTCGGCTGGCATCCGGAATGGCCCACGAAATCAACAACCCCTTGGGGGGCCTCTTCAATGCCCTGGATACGTTGAAGACCCATGGCGAAACCCCTGGCGTCCGCGATACGTCGATCAGCCTGATCGAGCGCGGCCTCGCCGGCATTCGCGACGTCGTCGAGGCGGCGCTAGCGACCTACCGTCCAGAGCGATCGCAACGGCTTCTCACCGCGGAAGACTTCGATGATGTCCGCCTTTTGCTCAAGCCAGAACTGCGCCGCCGACGGCAGCACCTGGAATGGGACATGGCATGGAACGGTGCTGGGGAGATTCCGATCAAAGGAGGTCCCGTCCGCCAGGCCGTGCTCAACCTGCTGCTCAATGCGAGTACAGTAACGCCGGAGGGAGGAGTAGTCTCATTGAAGGCAGGGAGCAGGGACGACCGATTGTGCATCGAAATCGGCGACCAAGGCCCCGGAATGTCGCCGGACATCGCCGCAATACTCACGCACGGTGACCCTGGCCCTGCGGTCCGGGCTGGCCGGGGTCTCGGTCTGTGGATGGTCCGCCGCGTAGTTGACGATCTTGGCGGCAGGGCCAATATCACTGCCAAACAAAACGGAGGGACGGCGGTCACGCTCGAAATTCCCTTCGGTGGGGAGACCGCCAAAGCCAATGCTGCCTGAGCGCGCACGGATAGGACTTGTGGAGGACGATCCCGTCATGGGCGGATCGATCCTTCAGCGCCTAGAGCTCGAAGGTTGGCAAGTGACGTGGTGGCAGTCGGGAGGCGAGGCGATCAACGGCATATCTGCTGTTGCGGGTACGCTCGATCTCATCATCTGCGACATAAGGTTGCCCGACATTTCCGGCGAGCTGGTCTTCAATGCCGTGGCCAAGATCGCGAACGCGCCGCCGTTCATGTTCGTCACCGGGTTCGGCGAGGTCGACCAGGCGGTGCGGCTGATGCGGTCGGGCGCGGTCGATTTCATGACCAAGCCCTTCGCCATGGACGAGTTCCTGCGGCGCATCGAGGCGGGGCGCAGGACCACGAACGCCGAGCTTAGGCTGAAAGGCTATTTTCTCGGCGAGTCGCGCGCCATCCAGTCCGTGGAAGACCTTCTGCATCGTTATGCGCGACACGACATGCCGGTCCTGATCACCGGGGAAACCGGAGCCGGCAAGGAGGTGGCGGCACGGCTTCTCCACCAGATATCGCCGCGAAGCTCCGAACCGTTCGTGTCGGTGAACTGCGCGGCCATTCCTGCGGAGCTGCTCGAAAGCGAGATCTTCGGTCACGAGAAGGGCGCCTTTACGGGGGCGCAGCGGCGTCATCTCGGCTATGCGGAACGGGCAGGGAAAGGCACGTTGTTCTTGGACGAGATCGGCGACATGCCGCTGTCGCTTCAGGCAAAGATGCTTCGGCTGATCGAGGAAGGGAGCTTCCATCGCGTCGGCGGCGAAGCGCCGGTTGCTCTAGGCGCGCGTATCGTGACCGCGACGCATCGGGATCTTGCGGTTCGCGGCGGAGCTATGGGCTTCCGCGAGGACCTGTATTTCCGGCTGGCGGTCCTGCCGGTGGAGATCCCGCCGCTCAGACAGCGACCGGAAGACATCGACTGGCTCATGGACCGGTTCCTCGAAAACGCGGTCAGCCGTTCAGATGTGCGCATTCGCGGGTTCAGCGCGCTGGCCGAGGAGGCCGCACTTGCCCATCCCTGGCCTGGCAATGTTCGGGAACTCAGAAACCGCGTGGAACGCGCCGTGGCCCTGTCGACCAGCGAATGGATCATGCCCTGCGACCTGTTCCCCGAACATGCGGCCAGGACGGTCAGCGCATCGTTCGCGCCGCTCGCCGATGTTCGCGACGCCGCTGAGCGCCGTCAGATCGAGCGCGCCCTCGAAGAGACTGGCGGACAGATCGCCAAGGCGGCCGGCCTGCTTGCCATATCCAGGACGACGCTGTGGCAAAAAATGACCCGCTTTGGCCTTGCAGAGGGGCCGCGTTCGGAAAGCTGAACCTTCGGCGCTGCAACATGTTCGGAATTCCGAACGTCGTGAACGGCCAGCCGGATGGTTCAATGCACTTTCCCTAATGAAATGGGCGACCTGCTCGCTTGGCACGGGTGTTGCAAGGCTCCTGGCGGAGAAAACTTCGCCAATGGGAGGAATGCATGGATCGCTGCAACAAGCTGGTCGACGTCGGCCGCCGTCAATTTCTGAGGGGAGGGGCATTTGCCGCCGCGGGGATAGCTACAGCCGTGGCATTGCCGGCGCAAGCTCAGGCCAAGGCCGCACCGGGTCTCGCCCTGGTCGAATACCCTTCGAACAAGCTGGCCAACGTTGCCGACCTGAAGGTCAACGAACCCCTGGAGGTCAACTATCCAGACGAGAATGCGCCCGGCGTGTTGCTCAAGCTTGGAACCAAAGTGGAAGGCGGCGCCGGTGCTGAAGGCGACATCGTCGGGTTCTCGACGGTATGCCCACACAAGGGATTCCCGCTCAACTACAACGCCGAGGATCACTCCTTCAACTGTCCTGGCCACTATTCGCGCTTCGACGCGGATGCCGGAGGGCAGCAGATCTGGGGTCAGTCGACGGCCAACCTTCCCCAATACGCGCTGCGCATCGACGCCAAGGGCGACATCTATGCCGAGGGAGTCGACGAACTCCTCTACGGCCGCCTGAGCAACGTACTTTAAGGGAGGATCGGATCATGGCTTACAAACGTCACATCGACCGTCTGCCGATCGTTCCGGCCGACGCCAAGAAGCACAACGTCACTTGCCACTACTGCATCGTCGGCTGCGGCTATCACGCCTACACGTGGCCGGCCAACAAGCAGGGCGGCACCGATGCCGCCTCCAACGCTTTCGCGGTCGATCTTTCTCAGCAGCAAGCCGCCGAGACGGACGCCTGGTATGCGCCCTCCATGTACAATGTGGTCAAGCAGAACGGCCAGGATGTCCACATCGTCATCAAGCCCGACAAGGACTGCGAGGTAAATTCCGGACTGGGATCGATCCGTGGCGCCCGCATGGCTGAAAACCGCTTCAGCGCCACGCGCGGAACACAGCAGCAGCGCCTGACCTCGCCCATGGTCTGGCGATATGGCCAGATGCAGCCGACCTCCTGGGACGACGCGCTCGACCTCGTCGCAAGGGTGACGGCCGCCGTGGTCAAGGAACAGGGTGAAGATGGTCTGTTCGTCTCCATGTTCGACCATGGTGGCTCAGCCGGCGGCTACGAGAACACCTGGGGCACCGGAAAGCTCTATTTCGGGTCGATGAAGATCAAGAATGTCCGCATCCATAACCGTCCGGCCTACAATTCCGAAGTCCACGCCACCCGCGACATGGGCGTCGGCGAACTGAACAACTGCTACGAGGACGCCGAGCTGGCCGATACGATCGTGGCGGTTGGGACGAACCCGCTCGAGACCCAGACCAACTATTTTCTCAATCACTGGATACCCAACCTGCGGGGTGCGACGCTCGACAAGAAGAAGGCGCAAATGCCCGACGAGCCTCACGCAGCGGCGAGGATCATCATCGTCGACCCCCGTCGCACGGTGACGGTAAACGCTTGCGAGGCGGAAGCCGGGAAGGACAATGTCCTCCATCTCGCCGTCAATTCGGGAACGGACCTGGCGCTCTTCAACGCGCTGTTCACCTACATCTCCGACAAGGGATGGACCGACAACGACTTCATCAAGAACAGCACGGTTCAGGACGGCAAGCCGCGGCCGGCGCTTTACCCGGCTCGTGGCGAAGCAGACGGCAAACCCGGTCACCTGACCAACTATTCGGGCGCGGTGGAAGGCTGCAAACTCTCTATCGACGAGGCTGCCAAGATCACCGGCCTGAAGGCGGATGATATCGTGAAGGCGGCCGAATGGATTGCCATGCCCAAGGAAGGCGGCAAGCGGCGGCGCACCATGATTGGCTACGAAAAGGGCCTGATTTGGGGCAACGACAACTACCGCACCAACGGCGCCCTTGTGAACATCGCGCTGGCGACGGGCAACATCGGACGCGAAGGCGGCGGAGTAGTTCGCCTGGGCGGACACCAGGAGGGTTACGTGCGTCCGTCCGACGCGCATGTTGGAAGGCCGGCGGCCTATGTCGACAAGTTGCTCATCGAAGGCAAAGGCGGCGTCCACCACATCTGGGCCTGCGACCATTACAAGACCACGCTGAATGCCCACCAGTTCAACATGGTCTACAAAAAGCGCACGGACATCGTGAAGGATGCGATGAACGCCGTGCCCTATGGCGACCGCGATGGAATGGTCAAGGCGATCACAGCCGCGATCAAGGCCGGAGGTCTGTTCTCGGTCGACGTCGACATCATCCCATCGAAGATCGGCGCGGCAAGCCACGTCTGGCTGCCGGCGGCGGAGTCGGGCGAGATGAACCTCACTTCCATGAATGGCGAGCGCCGCATGAGGCTCGTTGAGCGCTATATGGACCCGCCTGGCAACGCCAAACCCGACTGCCTGATCGCAGCCGGACTGGCCCAGCATCTGGAGAAGGTGCTCCGCGACATGGGCGACACCAAGTATGCCGACCAGTTCAAGGGCTTTGACTGGAAGTCGGAAGAAGACGCCTTCATGGACGGCTATCATCAGAACGCTGGCGGCGGCAAGCACGTCACCTATGAGCGGTTGAAAGCCATGGGCAACAACGGCTTCCAGGAACCGGCCACGGCCTTTGCGGACGGCAAGATCGTCGGCACGAAGCGCCTTTACGCGGATGGCGTGTTTTCCGGGGACGGCGGCAAAGCCCACTTCATGGATGCTCCATGGCGCGGCTTCCAAGCACCCGGCAAGGACGCGCAAAAGGCGAAGTTCAAATATCTGATCAACAACGGGCGGGCCAATCTCATATGGCAAAATGCCTTCCTCGATCAGACCAACGACTTCGTCATGGACCGCATGCCGTTCCCCTACATCCAGGTGAACCCGGACGACATGGCCGAACTGGGGGTCAAGGCCGGTGATCTGGTGGAGGTCTTCAACGACGATGGCTCGACCCAGGCTATGGTCTATCCGACGCCGACCGCCAGGAAAGGCGAGACCTTCATGCTGTTCGGATTCCCGACCGGGGTGATGGGCAATGTCATCAATGACGGCGTCAATGAGCTGGTGATTCCAAACTACAAGCAGACTTGGGCGGACATCCGAAAGATCTCGGACGCGCCGGAAGGCGTGAAGCATTTGACGTTCAAGTCGCTGGAATATCAGGCCTCATAGAACCTCACCCACACACTCCTCCGCGGGCCTAGGCTTGGTAGCCCGCGGTGGGATTCTTTGGGATCTCGTTGACTTTCCAAATGGAGGAATTTGAGTGAAGCTCGAAAGCGTTTTCGTTGCCGTCTCCGTTCTGACTGCGTGTGTGACCGCGGCTAATGCGCAGGACGTTGAAGCAGGCAAAACGGTTTTCAAGAAATGCGCGGTCTGCCACGCGGCCGACAGCACGACCAACAAGGTGGGCCCCCATCTCGGCGGTCTGATCGGCAGGACTGCCGGAACCGTCACTGGGTTCAACTATTCAAAGGCGATGAAGGACGCTGGAACTGGCGGTTTGGTGTGGAATGAGGAGACGCTTGCCAAATACCTGGTCGAGCCGAAAGCAGTGGTTCCGGGAACGAAGATGGCGTTCGCCGGGCTGAAAAAACCTGAGGACATTCAGAACGTCATTGCATACCTGAAGAGCATTCCCAATTAGAGGCCCCATGGAAACTGCCATCGCGCTGACTAACGAAACCTGCCAGGCGGGTGCCACCGGCAGGGTCATCTCCGTCGATATTGCCGCCGCCAAGGCAGTCGCGATCGCCAGGGCCGTGCGCGAAACGGAGCCTGTGCCGCTGATGGCGGCGAGGGGCCGGATCCTCGCTCGCGACCTCTTCGGATCGATCGACCTGCCGCCGTTCGACAATTCGGCGATGGACGGCTACGCGGTAAGGTTGGCTGATTTCGTCGGGCCTGGTCCGTGGACGCTTTCGGTCAGCGGCAGGATTGCGGCAGGTGAGTCCTGTTCCGAACAGCCATCCACTTCGAAAGAAGCGTTGCGCATCTTCACTGGCGCACCGGTGCCCGGAGGGTTCGACGCCGTCGTCATGCAGGAGCACTGCCAACGCACGAACGATGCCGTCGTCATCACAAGGCTCCCGCGGCGCGGAGAAAACGTTCGTAAGGCGGGCGAGGATGTGCGGGTGGGGAAGCGCCTGATGGGCGATGGAGACCAACTGTCGCCTCAACGGCTTGCGCTTTTGGCGGGTCAGGGAATGGCCGAGGTGGAGGTGCTCCGGAAGGTTCGCATCGGCCTGATCTCCACGGGGACCGAACTGAAGGAACCCGGTGAGATCCTCGATCCCGGACAGATCTACAATTCCAACCGTGTCATGATCCGGGCAATGCTGTCGGCAGCTTCCTGGGCCGAGATCATTGACTTCGGCATCGTTCCCGATCGGCGCGACGCGCTGGCTGAGACATTCGGCGAAGCGGCGTCGCGTTGCGACGTACTCGTCACCACAGGTGGCGTTTCCGCAGGCGAAGAGGATCACGTCGTGGCGGCGCTCGGACAGCGCGGTGGCACGCTGGATATTCTCAAGGTGGCAATGCGGCCGGGAAAGCCCGTGAAGATCGGAATGACCGGGACAATGCTGTTCGCTGGACTCCCCGGCAATCCTAACGCTGCTCTGGTGACCTTTCGCCAGATCGCGCTGCCAGCGATCCGGGCGATCGCGGGACTGCGCAGCGTGGAAGCTGACTGGTCACCGGCGGTGGCAGGATTTGCCTATGAGAAACGGCTCGGGCGGACCGAGTTCGTTCCTGTCCGGGTTACGGGCCGTGACGAATTCGGACGTCCCGTTCTGGATATGCTCGGTCGTGGCTCGTCGGCAAGTCTCATGGCGATGGCTCTCGCTGATGGCATCGCCATGCTTCCGCCTGACGTCGGCTCGATCGAGCGCGGCATGCCGCTGCGCTTTGAATCCTTCTGTTGCCAGTAGGTTTCGACGGCGATGGCCGGAGAGAATCCCATCATCAATGCAATTCTTGCGCGGCGTTCGATTTCGCCGCGAAGACTGACTGCGCCTGGTCCGGACGAACGACAGATCCGGCTTATGGTGGAGGCTGCCGTTGCTGCGCCGGACCACGGCCGTCTGCGACCGTGGCGGTTCATCTTCATCCACGATGAGGATCGCGAAGCGTTGGCCTCTGCATTCCATGACGCGGCGCTCGAACTTGACCCGAACAATTTCGGTGACTCCGCAAAGCGCGAGGCGGAAAAGGCCTACAACGCCCCGTGCCTGATCGCGGTTGTCGGCCGCGTCGAAACAGCACATCCGGTGATACCCGAAAGCGAACAGTGGATTTCGATCGGAGCCGCGATCCAGAACATGCTGCTCGCGGCCGAGGATCTCGGCTTCAGCGCCATGATCGTCAGCGGCAAGAAGGTCAGCACAAGCGCCCTCGTCCGATCGTTCGGGCTCGGACCTCACGAGAATTTGGTAGGTTTCATTGCCATCGGTACTTACGCCGGAGCGCGTCCGTCCCTTGAACGCGCGGTTCCCGAAAGCGTGATCGCTGGCTGGCATCCGCGGATTCATGCCACCGACTGATCAGGCAAATCGCCCCTCGCGTGAAAGGGACTGTTCGAGGACGAAACTGTCCAATCCGATAGGCGGGTCTTTACAAACCAATGATCCTCCTGCTAGCTATGCCTTATATTTCTACATATGTGGATACCTCGCCATATGGATAAGAAGCATGCTACAGAGGCCCTCGGAGCCCTTGGCCAAGACACCCGGCTCGAAGTTTTTCGGCTGCTCGTGCGCGCCGGGCCGGAAGGCATTCCGGCGGGCGAGATCGCCTCACGGCTCGGGACGGTCCAGAACACCATGTCGGCGCATCTGAAGATTCTTGAACATGCCGGCCTCGTCCGATCCGTGCGTATGGGGCGCACCATCCGCTATGTTGCCGACATGACCGGTTTTCGCGATCTCCTTGCGTACCTCATGGAGGACTGTTGCAACGGTGCGCCGGAGCTTTGTCAGCCAGTCATCCAGGCTGTGACCTGCAACTGCTAGAAAGGAGACGCAGCCAATGAGCCAGCCCTACAATGTCCTTTTCCTTTGCACCGGCAATTCGGCCCGGTCGATCCTTGCCGAAGCGATCCTGAACCGCGTCGGCGCCGGAAAGTTCAAGGCCTATTCGGCCGGATCGCAGCCGAAAGGCGAGGTTCATCCATTTGCGCTCCAGCTTCTGAAGAATCTCAACTATGACACCTCATTCGCTCGCTCCAAGAGTTGGGAAGAATTTGCCGTTCCCGGCGCGCCTGAGATGAACTTCGTGTTCACCGTCTGCGACAACGCGGCCAACGAATCCTGCCCGGTCTGGCCAGGCCAGCCGATGACGGCCCATTGGGGCGTGCCTGATCCTGCGGCCGCGGAAGGCACGGACGCCGAAAAGCATCTGGCGTTTGCTGAAGCCTATCGCATGCTCAACAACCGGATTTCGATCTTTGTCAGTCTGCCCATGAACACGGTCGACAATCTTGCCCTGCAGAAGCGGTTGGACGAGATCGGGCGCAACCTGCCGAAGGCCGGCTGAGCCAAGGAACCCCATCATGACCGATCACGTTCTGAACGCTGCCGAGGCGCCGAGGCCCGGCATCGGCTTCGTCGAGAAGTACCTGACAGTGTGGGTGGCGCTATGCATCGTTGCGGGTGTCGCGCTCGGACATCTGCTGCCGGGAGCCTTTGGCGCCATCGCGGCGGCCGAAATCGCCAGGGTCAACATTCCTGTCGCCGTGCTGATCTGGCTGATGATCGTGCCGATGCTGTTGCGGGTCGATTTCGCCTCGCTCGCCAAGGTGGGCACTTACTGGCGCGGCATAGCCGTGACACTGTTCATCAACTGGGCCGTGAAACCGTTCTCGATGGCGCTTCTGGGTTGGCTCTTTGTCGGCTGGCTGTTTCGGCCCTGGCTGCCCGCAGCACAGGTCGATTCCTACATTGCCGGGCTGATCATTCTCGCCGCCGCGCCATGCACGGCAATGGTGTTCGTGTGGTCGAATCTGACGCGCGGCGAGCCGAATTTCACGCTGTCGCAAGTCGCGCTCAACGATGCGATCATGATCGTCGCCTTCGCGCCCATCGTCGGCCTGCTGCTCGGTCTTTCGGCAATCACCGTGCCGTGGGGCACGCTGGTGCTGTCGGTGGCGCTCTACATCGTCCTGCCGGTGATCGTCGCGCAGCTGGTTCGCGCCCGGCTGCTGGCGGCGAAGGGGCAGGGCGGGCTCGATGCGCTGCTCGCCGCGCTGCAGCCCTTGTCGCTGGTAGCCCTGCTGGCGACGCTGGTGATGCTGTTCGGCTTCCAGGGCGAGCAGATTATCGCCCAGCCGCTGGTGATCGCGCTGCTTGCGGTGCCGATCCTGATCCAGGTCTATTTCAATTCCGGCGTCGCCTATCTGCTCAACCGCACCTCCGGCGAGCGGCACTGCGTGGCCGGGCCATCGGCGCTGATCGGCGCGTCGAACTTCTTCGAACTGGCGGTGGCGGCGGCGATCGCCCTGTTCGGGCTGAATTCGGGCGCGGCGCTGGCGACCGTGGTCGGCGTGCTTATCGAGGTGCCCGTGATGCTGTCGGTGGTGTGGATCGTCAACCGCAGCAGGGGCTGGTACGAGCAGGGCGCCGCCGTCAAGAAGACCATGTCAACGGAGACGGCCGCGAAATGACGATCACCATCTACCACAACCCTGATTGCGGCACCTCCCGGAACACGCTGGCCATGATCCGGCAGTCCGGCGAAGAGCCGCAAGTGATCGAGTATCTGAAGAACCCGCCATCGCGCGAAAAGCTCATCGAACTGATCGCTGCGATGCGGAAGAAACCCCGCGATCTACTGCGCGAGAAGGGCACCCCTTACGCCGAACTCGATCTCGGCAATCCCAAGTGGACCGACGACGAGATCCTGGATTTCATGCTGGCGCATCCGATCCTGATCAATCGGCCGATCGTGGTGACGCGTCTCGGCGTCGTCCTCGCGCGGCCTTCGGAAGCGGTTCTCGACATCCTGCCCAACCCCAATATCGGGCCGTTAGTAAAGGAGGATGGCGAGGTCGTCGTCGACACCAAGGGCAAGCGCATTGCCTGATCGGGACCCGACGGCAGACGACTCTTTGCCGAGCTTGGACGAAGAGCAATTCCGGCCAATCGACCTGCAAGCACTGCTCGACGCGCCGGGTTCGATACACAGGCCACGCGTGCTGATGCTTTACGGCTCGCTGCGCGAACGCTCCTATTCCCGGCTCGCCACCGAGGAGGCCGCGCGAATCCTTCGCCGGCTGGGCGCCGAAGTGCGCATCTTCAATCCTTCGGGCCTGCCGCTGCCGGATTCGACGTCGGCCGATCACCCCAAGGTCAGGGAATTGCGGGACCTGTCGATCTGGTCCGAGGCCCAGGTCTGGTGCTCTCCGGAACGGCACGGCTCAATGACGGGAGTGATGAAGGCGCAGATCGACTGGCTGCCGCTGTCGATGG
The DNA here is from genome assembly GCF_006440955.1 of Mesorhizobium sp. B2-8-1. Classification (NCBI taxonomy): domain Bacteria; kingdom Pseudomonadati; phylum Pseudomonadota; class Alphaproteobacteria; order Hyphomicrobiales; family Phyllobacteriaceae; genus Mesorhizobium; species Mesorhizobium sp. B2-8-1. Next base: position 294,765 of record NZ_VFTX01000005.1, read on the forward strand.
GCGGCGTACGCCCGACGCAGGGCAGGACGCTCGCCATCATGCAGGTCTCAGGCGGCTCACAGAGCTTCAACGCCGTCAACCAGCTTCGCATCCTTGGCCGCTGGATGCGGATGTTCACCATCCCGAACCAGTCCTCAGTGGCGAAGGCCTTCGCCGAGTTCGACGAGGCAGGCCGCATGAAGCCGTCGTCGTACTACAACCGGATCGTCGACGTGATGGAGGAGCTGATGAAGTTCACGCTGCTCCTGCGTGACCGTTCCAGCTACCTGACAGACCGATATTCCGAGCGGGTCGAAAGCGCGGAAGAGGTAGCCAAGCGGGTGAACCAGCGGTCGATCTGAGGCGCGTCCTGCCGCAGACAGGACGGCGGGCGGCACGCGGTAGGCAGACTATCGGCGCAACCGGAGGCATTCATCGCCTGTCGCTTTGTCTCTGGAGGCAACCGATGGCAATTGAACCGCCCTATAGATTCGGCGACCGCGCGAGGCCGCAATGATGAGACCGCGTCACGTGGCGATGGCGACCCTGCCTCCTGCGCTGTGGGCGATCGCCTACACGATCGCCAAGCCCGCCATGCAGACCTTCCCTCCCATGTTCCTGATGGCAATCGTTTATGCGGTCACGGCACTCGCGCTGTTCCGGCCATCGGGCAGGCGGCAGACGCCGCTGTGGGCGCCGGTCGCCGCGGCAACGCTCGGCGGAAGCATGCAGAGCGCGCTCATATTCAGCGGCATTGCCCTCGTGCCTGCGACGATCGCGGTCCTGACAGTCCAGTCCCAGGTTCCCTTCGCCGTCCTGGCAGCCTGGGCGATCGGCCAGGAGCGCATGAACGGCCGTCGGCTAAGCGGAATCGCGCTCTCGCTCGCGGGCGTGGCGCTTGTTGTCGGCATGCCGGAGTCGGTCGGCCAATCCAGGGGCCTGCTTCTCATCGTTCCGGGCACGCTCTGCTGGGGTTTCGCGCAAGGGATCATACGGGCGGCGTCGAAGGATTCGGGCGGCCAGCTCATGGGGCTGATGTCCGCCATCGCGGCCCCTCAATTGCTGGTGACGTCGTTCGCGCTCGAAACCGGGCAGCGCCAGGCCCTGTTCAGCGCAAGCCTCTTCGACTGGATGGCCATCGCCGTGCTGGCTCTCGGCGGCTTCGTGGCAGCCTACAGCATCTGGTACGGCCTGCTTCGCCGATATCGCATCGACCAGGTCGCGCCGTTCGCGCTGCTGATGCCGATTATCGGCGTAATCATAGCCTTCCTCTTCCTGAACGAACGTCCTTCGCCCTCGGTGCTGGCCGGAGGAGCGGTGATCCTAATTGGACGCGGCCTTGTCGTGCGCGCGCCAACGAAATCCGAACTGCAGGCCGCGTAGAGAGCGGCAGCATCTTATTTCCACATTGTTCGAAATTAGCTTGACGGCACGAGCTGCCGGGTCTAATTTTATTTCCATGAAACTCGAAAAAGCAGCCTCTCAGCTCGAGGCGCTCGGCAACCCGACCCGGCTTCAGCTTTATCGCGTCCTGGTCCGGGCAGGCGATGGCGGCCTTCCGGTCGGCAGTATCCAGGAGAAGCTCGACATCCCGTCATCGACGCTCTCGCATCACCTCAAGCGGTTGGTCGACACAGGTCTTGTCACGCAGGAACGCCAAGCGACGACGCTGATCTGCCGCGCCAACTATCCCGGGATGAATGCGTTGATTGGCTATTTGGCTGACGAGTGCTGTGCCGACGCGAAATGTGCGCCGGCGGCCAGCAAAGCCATGGCTTGACCTTTTTTTACCTAGGTAATTCGAAGATACTGGAAGGATCGAAAAATGGACACAAGCGCAAATCTCCCGGTGGCAGTCATCGGTGCAGGCCCCGTCGGCTTAGCCGCAGCAGCTCAACTGATCAGCCGTGGTCTCAAGGTGAAGGTTTACGAGGCCGGCTCGCATGCCGGTTCGAACCTTTTGGACTGGGGGCACGTGCGGGTCTTCACGCCTTGGCGTTATTGCGTTGACGCTGTTGCCCGGCAGTTGCTCGAGGCCCATGGGTGGAAAATGCCTGAGCTTGAGGCATTCCCCGCCGCCGATGAGATCGTCTCCGAATACATCGACCCGCTCGCGCAACTTCCGGAACTGGCTCCGTCCATCGAGACCAATGCACGCGTCGTCGCTGTGTCCCGATGGGGTGCCGACAAGGTTGTCAGCAAAGGGCGTGCACAGCGGCCCTTCATGCTGATGGTCGAAACCGCCGGCGGCCGGCGCCGGGATGCGGCCAGCGCTGTCATTGATGCATCAGGCACATGGCAAACACCGAACCCGCTTGGCGCTGGCGGGATATCCGCTGAAGGCGAGAGCGAGTTCGGCGACCGGATCGCCTACGGCATACCTGATGTCCTCGGCCGGGACCGCCATCTCTATGCAGGGCGTACGACTCTCGTGGCGGGGGCTGGTCATTCCGCCGCCAACGCGTTGCTGGAATTAGCCAAACTATCAGAAAGCGCCCCAGGCACTTCAGCAATCTGGACGACGCGCAGCACTGACCTGGTCCGGATCTACGGTGGCGGCGATGCCGATGCGTTGCCGGCACGCGGCGAACTCGGCTCCGAAGTCAGAGATCTTGCCGAAAGCGGTCGCGTCCAACTTGTCACCGGCTTTGCCACGACAGCAATCCGTGAGGTTGACGGCCGCCTGCTTGTGGAGGGGCAAACAGAAGATGGTCTTCAAACCATCGGGCCCGTCGACAGGATTATCGCTGCCACCGGCCAGCGCCCCGACCTTGCCTTGACCCGCGAGCTACGGCTCGAGCTCGATCCATGGCTTGAAAGCGTGAAGGCCCTTGGTCCTCTCATCGATCCCAATGAGCACTCTTGTGGGGACGTCCCGCCACATGGCCACCGTGAACTCAGCCACCCGGAACCGGGGTTCTATACCGTCGGAATCAAGAGCTATGGCCGCGCTCCGACATTCCTGTTGTTGACGGGCTACGAACAGGCCCGCTCGGTCGCTGCGGCGATCGCCGGTGACATCACCGCTGCCGATGCCGTGCAACTGGTTCTGCCGGAGACGGGAGTTTGCACGGTCCCGGCATCCTTTTTCGGCTCATCAGCCGAAGGCTGCTGCGGTGGCCCGGCACCTGCGGCGGTTGATGCCTGCTGTGTAGCGGATGCCCAAGCCAAGGAGAGTGGGAAGTCTGGCTGCGGCTGCAGCGCCGCAGCATGACCTCGTTACCACCGACGGCTGCCCCCGTGCGCAGCCGGCGCACGATCATCACGACGCTTGGCGTGACACAGATCATGGCGTGGGGATCATCGTATTATCTCCCCGCAGTCATTGCGCCTGCAGTCGCTACAGACACGGGCTGGCCCTTGGCGTGGGTAGTCGGAGGACTGTCTCTCGGATTGCTCACGGCGGGAGTCATCTCGCCGCATGTCGGTTCTTCGATCGAAAGACACGGCGGCCGAAACGTCCTGGCATTCAGCGCGGGATGCATCGGCCTTGGCCAGATCGGACTTGCGATCGCGCCCAGTTTGGCCGCTTACATCGGGGCCTGGCTGGTGATCGGCCTCGGAATGGGGGCAGGGCTTTACGACGCCGCTTTTGGGACGCTTGGCCGACTCTACGGTCATGGGGCGCGGTCCGCCATCACCACGCTCACCCTGTTCGGTGGCTTCGCGAGCACGATCTGCTGGCCGATCTCGGCGTTTCTGCTGGGCGAGATCGGATGGCGCGGCACCTGTTTGGTCTACGCCGCAGTTCAGCTTTCCTTTGCCTTACCTCTTTACCTTGTGATCGTGCCTCGCAGCGTGCATCAACAGGTCGCCACAACGGGATCGACCGGCGGAGTCACGCCTGCCCCGCAAACCGACTCCAATCTTTCGATTATGATCGTGCTGGCCGCGACCCTCACGCTGGCGGCTGTGATCTCTTCAACTCTGTCTGTGCATTTGCTGACGATCCTGCAGAAGAACGGCATAACACTCGCTGCGGCAGTGGGACTGGGGGCGCTTGTCGGCCCTTCCCAGGTTGCTGCGCGGACGATCGAGATGGTGATCGCGCGCTTCCATCACCCGATCTGGACTAAGTTTGCATCGGTCACCTTCGTCGCAATCGGGGTCTCGGCCCTCTGGCTCGGCATGCCTATCGTCCCGTTGGCACTGGCGTTCTACGGAGCGGGCATCGGTCTCGAATCCATCGCGCGTGGCACACTGCCGCTGGCGATGTTCGGCTCTAATGGCTACGCCAAGCTGATGGGACGCCTTGCCATGCCAAGCCTGATTGCCCAGGCGGCTGCGCCGTCCGTTGGTGCATTGCTTCTGGAGCGCTTTGGCGCGCACGGCGCACTGGCGACGCTGTCCGGCCTGGCGCTGATCAACGTCGCCTTGGCATGCGGCTTGGGATGGCTGCTCGTCAGTCGACGGGGATTTCAGGTCCAGACTAACTAGGTTCCCGTTATCGGAGTCTTCCAGAGGCAAGGGCGAATAGCTCGCCTCGGGAAATGGGGCGTGATCGCACAGAGGTTAGCCCTCCATTTTTGCACGACCTTCTGACCGTCCACGAAACTCGGGTGTAACTGTCTGGATGCCTACTGACGACGGCAAGATGCCAGCAAGCGCCTTCATTGGCGCTGCAAAAGAGGTGGACATCCCGTTGAGCGGGATCCATTCAGTTAAGCGCCGATCCGCTTTCAACGTGCCCTCGATAGCGTTACCATAAAGAGCCCGCCCAGGTCCGGAGCCTCCCATGTGCAACGATTACGAGCAGCATGTAGTCTGGGCTGAATATTGCCGGATGATGGCGTCGCTGGCGCTCAAAATCCCCAGCCACCAGACCGAACTCGATTTGCCACAGGCGGACGACGTCCGCATCAACGATCCAGCGCCGATAATGCGGGCCGCTGATGACACAATCGAACTGGCTTCGATGACGTTCGGGTTTCCGCCGACCGGACCAAAGGGCGGCCCAGTGTTCAACTTCCGCTCCGAAGGTCGGCAGTTCGGAAACAGCAAACGCTGCCTCGTTCCTGCGTCCGCGTTCTTCGAGTTCACAGGCACCAAGTATCCGAAGGCGAAACATCGCTTCACGCTCAACGGCTCTCCGTTCATGGCCATCGCGGGGCTTTGGCGTGAGGCTGTCGGCAACAAGCCGCCCACATTCACCATGCTGACGACCGATCCCGGGCCGGATGTCGCGCCATATCACAATCGTCAGGTCGTGGTCCTTCAGCCGGAGAATTGGGCGGCCTGGATCAGTCTGACAAAGCCTGAGGCTGAGCTTTTGCGGCCGCTTCCGGCAGGCTCACTCTCGGTCGAAACAGTTCGCCCCGAAAGCTCGTGACTCAGCTGCGCAGAATCTCTGGTACGCTGAGCGGACCGAGATCGAGAACCCGCCGGTATTCGCCCGCGCGACGCCAGACGCCTCGCACGTTTCCATTCTCCCGATCCCGCCTCGGATCAAACCTCAGCCCCTCAAAGTGATCCAGAAAGGCCTCTGCAGATGCGGCGTCCCTGAAGCAATGCAGCCGATAGGTTTCATATTTGCCGTTCGGCCATACCGCCTGCACATGGCGCGTCTGGTGTTTAAGCCCTCGTTCCTGGCAGAACTTCGCGATCATCGTGAAATTCCGATCCGTGCAGAGGTCGTCCAGCAGCGCAACCTGGTGTGGCCAGTCGCGGTCGATGACCGATGGTGTTGGTAAGCCCCGACTGCGTTTGACCACTATTCGAAATGCATGGACTGGCCGCGCATCATGGCCAGCGTCAGCGCGATTGCAGGATTTGCCGGCGGCTTTTCCATATACAAGGAGCCGTCGAAATCACGCCATGCCGCCATGCGCAATTCATCATCGTCATCGCTGGCCGCCGGGTCGAAAACGTGGGCGTCACATGGATCCCGGTCAATCTCGATTGTCCAGTCCTTGAGCGCCTTGCGAGCCATCTCTTCAACCTGGGCAAGGTCGCTGGTGAAGAAGGGGATTCGGTCTCCCTCTTCCGATAGAGGCTCAACGCGATCCAGCGTTGGCCGGTCGGGAACCCAACCGAGAACGAAGGCAATATCGAAATCGATCTGGCGGTCTGGGCCGGTCGTGATCTCCAGCCGCTTGACGACGTCAGGATAGAGCTGCTTCCGCTCTGGCCAGGTGTCTGGAATGGCCTCAGCTTGCAGCTTCGTGCGGGGAACATTGACCAGTTCCATGACCTGGTGGTGCGGGACTTTTTCCTCCGGCCAGCCCGCACAACAAGCCGCTGCCGCAGCCTTGTCTGCTTCCATCCAGACTGAAGCAGCCTGGTCCTCGTCCTCGGTAGGCTTGTCGTCTTCTGGGAAACCTTTGATATCCCACCCTTCCAACGCAAACAGCCCTTCCGCTCCTTGCAAAGCTGTGATGCCGGCGCGCGCAAACACGGCTTCGGCTGCGGCGATGCCTCTTGCGAGCTCTTGGGGTGTTGCGTCCTCGATGTTCAAGCGAAGTTCCATCGTTCGCCTCCTATGACCTAATCCAGCCATGTGAACAAAGTGAGAACAAAGAGTCAAGCGTGCCCTTGACGGGAGAGGAATATGTTCCTTATTTCAGCGTGATCTGGAGCAGCAAGGGACCATGGCTCGGCGTCAATCGCGCTGGCCGGCGAAGCTATGGCAAAGACAGCGGAAGACAATTTTCGGATCGAGGTCTGGGATCGCGAGGAGCAGGCTTTGGCGGAGACCATTTCGCGTTCCCCCGATTCAACGGTGAGTCAGGCGGCCTGGCAAGCTGCCATCCGGCGCCGGCCGGGCATGTTGCTGATCCACTACAACAGCCGGCATGTGATGGAGAAAATCCTGACACCAGGCGAGGTGAAGATCCCGCCACAGGCCATCATCGACGGCAGCGTTCACGCCGGCCTCGATGTGGCGCTCGGAGATCTGCGCGAATGGCATGTGTTGCGGGCCTGGTGCAGATCCTGTTCGCACCATGCAACGGTAAAGCCTGCCGGGCTCATCCAACGCTACGGAAAAGACGCTCTGTTCAGCTCGGTCGAACGCGCGCTTTTCTGCACGAGTTGTGACAGGGGCGGGCCTGTCCGGCTTGAAATTCACAAGCTGCCACGCAATTGAGGAGAGCCGAAGGGAGCACAACCTGATTGATTCATCAGGCAATGCCACTGTACCGGCCAATCCTAGCGTCGCCGATGCGCGCGAACGATGCCGGTCGCATCCATATCCTGAACGCAAACCATACGGACCGCCGCGGACGGGGACAGTCGGTCCCGCGTCCCGTCCTGCGGCCGGCGCTATGCTGACGCTCCTACGGCTGTCCCGTTCACCGCCCGCGGCGGGGGCGAATTTCCTCCGTCCAGCGCGCGACAATGCCGCTGTTGCGGACGCGCGCAGGACTGCGGCTTATACGCCGTTCTTCCTTAGAGCGCCGACGGTCGCCGGCGCGTAGATGCTTGGGGATGGAACCGAACCGCGGGGCAGGGTATTGAATCGGACTATGTAACCGAGTTCCGCATGTCGCCTGTAGATGGCACCCTAAGCATCAGCAAAAGGCGCGCACGGCGCAGAGACTCAGAATCTATCCCTGCATATCCGCTGCCGGGGTTTCGGTCGTTCCAGCTCTGCACATTGACAGACCAAATACCGGTGGGCGGGGATTGGCTTTTCGAGATGAAGTTCGACGGCTATCGTGCCCAAGTCGCCATCTCCGGCTCGGACGTCGTCGTCTATACTCGCAATGGCCACGACTGGACCCGACAGTTCAAGGTCATCCTGCCGCCGCTTCAGAGACTGACAAAGGGCGCGGTGCTGATCGACGGTGAGATCGTCGCCATCGACAGCCAGGGCCGCACGAACTTCTCCATGCTGAAAACCGGCATTGCCGCGGGTCTGCCGCTCAAATTCTACGCCTTCGACCTGCTTGAATTGGATGGCCAAGATCTGTCGAACCAGCCGCTCCTCGCGCGCAAGGAGCGGCTGGAGTCCCTGCTGGGCACTCGCCTGCCAGACGACTGCCTGCAATTCTCCAGCCACATCGTCGACCAGGGCAAAAGGGTGTTCGACGCCATGTGCGAGGGCGGCCACGAAGGTATCATCGCCAAACGCGCCGACAGCTCCTACGTCGGCGATCGCACCAGGAGTTGGCTCAAGATCAAGTGCACGAAGCGACAGGAATTCGTTGTCGGCGGCTATCGCCGGAGTGACACAGGACATGGCATGGCCTCGCTTATCCTCGGCACTTACGACAATGGCAAACTCATCTATCGCGGCCGTGTCGGCACGGGGTTCACCGCGGCGATGCGCAAGGACATCCTGGCGAAGCTCGAGAAGCGCCGTATTGAGAAACCGGCTTTCGCTTCTGTTCCGAGGGACATTGCCCGCCGTGCTCGGTGGGTGAGGCCCGAGCTTGTCGCCGAAGTCACCTATGCCGAAGTGACACCGGACGGCAGCTTGCGACATCCAAGCTTTGAGGGCATGCGCGAAGACAAGGCAGCCGACCAGGTCGTGATGGAAATGCCGAAGACGCCGGCAACTCTTGGCCTCGCCAATCTCGATCCGGGAATCGGCAAGGAGATCGCTGCTGCTGTCGGCGTCAAGCTGACGCATCCCGACAAGGTGATGTATCCCGGAACGAACGTGACCAAGGCCACGCTTGCGGCCTACTACGCCACGGTCGCTGAGAAGATGCTGCCGCACATCCAGGATCGGCCGCTGTCGCTGGTGCGCGACACCGACGGCGACCTTCAGCAGACCTTTTTTCAGAAGCACAAACTGCCAGGCATGCCCAAGGCCATTCATGACGGCCAGTTGGCGAAGATGTCCGGTAAGGAAAGCCGCATCCTTTGGGTTGGCGATCTGGCGGGGCTGATCGCAGGCGTCCAGATGAACGTACTCGAATTCCACATTTGGGGGAGCCTGCGCCAGCAGCCGAATCTGCCGCACCGCATGATCTTCGACATCGATCCGGACGAGGGCCTTGGCTTCACGGCCGTCAAGCAGGCAGCCCTCGACATTCGGGGCATTTTGGAAGCGCTTGGACTGCAGTCTTGGCCGTTGCTGTCCGGCGGCAAGGGCGTTCATGTGGTCGTGCCGCTCGTCCCGGAGGCAGACTGGGACGAGGTCAAGAGCTTCTGCCAAAACTTCGCCGAACTACTGGCCCGCACAGATCCGTCACGCTTCGTCGCCAACATGAGCAAGGCGAAGCGCAAGGGCCGGATGTTTCTCGATTACCTGCGCAACGGCCAAGGCTCCACTGCAATCTGTCCCTGGTCGACTCGGGCACGCGCGGGGGCGTCATGCGCGGTGCCGGTCAGCTGGGAGGAGTTGCCCACCTGCGAAAACGCCAACGGTTTCGATGTTTTCGCGGCCGCCGCGCGGGCTCAGCTACCCGAAGCCTGGGTGGGTTATTTCGACGTCGAACAAACGCTTACCGACCGCATCCGCCACGCAGTCCGGTAGCAAGATGGTCAGCGACATTTGCCTTTTTGGCGCCCGACGCCTTTGCCCAAAATCGAGAGCGTCCTCCCTTCTGAGAGGACCCCGCAACGCCGTCTAGAGTGAGAGTACGGACCGGTTTGCCGTGACGGGTTGAGAGCTGGAGGAGGGCCTCCGGCGCCCGTCGCGGAGAACCGCGATGTCCAGACACTACGCTCGCGCCGGCGCCGACCGGGCAAGCCTCTATGACGAAATCACCAACAAGATCATCGCCGAGCTGGGGGCTGGGCGCTTTCCCTGGGTGCAGCCCTGGGGCACGACGGCGACGAAAGCTTCTCTGGCTATGCCGGCCAACGCCGCGACCGGGCGCGCCTATTCCGGGATCAATGTGCTGATCCTGTGGGGTGCGGTCGTCGAGCATGGGTTTCCCGTCCAGAGCTGGCTGACTTTCCGCCAGGCGCTATCGCTGGGCGGCCATGTCCGCAAGGGCGAACACGGCACCACCGTCGTCTATGCTGACCGCTTCATCCCTGACGATGAGAAGAATCGCGCGCGGGAAACCGGCGAGGCAGCACAGGCCATTCCGTTCCTGAAGCGCTTCATCGTGTTCAACGTGGCGCAATGTAAAAATCTGCCTGACGATCTGGCCGTGGCTCCGCCTGCACCAGAGCCTGGACTGATCGAGCCGGCCGTCGACGCGCTGATTAAGGCGACCGGGATCGATTTCAGCATCGGTGGCGATCGCGCCTATTATGCTCCGGCGCATGACTATGTTCGGGTGCCGCCGCCGCAGGCCTATTTCGAGACCATCGACTGGCACCGCACCGCCCTGCACGAGCTCGGGCATGCTACCGGCCATGCCTCCCGCGTCGGCCGTGACCTCAGCGGCGCCTTGGGCACCAAGAAATATGCTTTCGAGGAACTGGTCGCCGAGATGAACGCAGCCTTTTGCTGCGCCTCGCTTGGCATCGTGCCGACCGTGCGCCACGCCGACTACCTGGCCTCCTGGCTTCAGGTTCTTCGCGAAGACAACCGCGCCATCGTGCGTGCCGCCTCCCAGGCCAGCAGGGCGGCCGACTGGCTGCTCTCCTTCCTGCCGCAACCTGACGGGGCATCCAGGACGGGCCCAGGCGAGGTCGATGAGACCGATATCGACAGGAGGGCGGCGTGATCCTCCTCACATGCCTCGGATCTTCCGTGTGCGGCGCGGTCCGTAGAGTGAGAGGGCTGCGCCGGTCTTTGTGACGGGTTTGGAGGTCGAGAGAGTCTCGGCCGCCCGTCGCGGAGATTATCAAGATGGCTACCGTCAAGCAGAAGATCACCCTCAACGCTTCGCGCGACATCCCGTTCAACAAGCTGATGCTGAGCCAGTCCAACGTCCGGCGCATCAAGCGCGGGGAAACGATCGAGGACCTCGCCGCCTCGATTGGACGGCGCGGCCTGCTCCAGAGTCTCAACGTCCGGCCAGTGTTGGATGGTGAGGGCAACGAGACCGGCATGTTTGAGGTGCCGGCTGGTGGCCGCCGCTATCGCGCCCTTGAGCTGCTGATCAAGCGGAAGCGCATGGTCAAAACCGAGCCTGTGCCTTGCGTCGTCACCAACGCCGATAGCGAGGTGCCGATCGAGGAGGATTCGCTGGCCGAGAACTTCCAGCGTGAGGATCTCCATCCTCTCGACATGTTCCGTGCCTTCCAGACCCTGCACGATCAGGGCGCGAGCCACGAGGAGATTGCGGCACGCTTCTTCGTGTCCGCGACCTTTGTCCAGCAACGCCTGCGGCTCGCGAAGGTCTCGCCCAAGCTGCACGATATCTACGAGCAGGACGGGATGAAGCTCGATCAGCTCATGGCCTTCACCGTGGCCGACGATCACGCCCGTCAGGAACAGGTCTGGGAGGCGCTCGAACATTCGTGGTCGAAGGAGCCGCATCAAATCCGGCGCATGCTGACCGAAACCACGGTTCGGGCAAGCGATCGTCGAGCGCTGTTCGTCGGTGTAGAGGCCTATGTCGCAGCCGGCGGGATAGTGCTGCGTGACCTGTTCGAGGCCGACAATGGCGGCTGGCTGCAGGACCCTGTGCTGCTCGACCGCCTGGTTCGCGACAAGCTGAAATCGGTCGCAGATGAGATCGCCGCCGAAGGCTGGAAGTGGATCGTGGTCGATATCGATCTGCCCTATGGCCATAATCACGGCCTGAGGGCGCTCGCCGGCACGCCCACCGATCTGACCGAAGCGGAGTGGGCACAACGTGAAGCGCTGCGCAAGGAATACGATCGGCTGGAAGCCGAGTATTGCGAAGCCGACGAACTCCCCGACGATGTCGATCAGCGCCTCGGCGAGATCGAGTCCGCGCTTGAGGCCTTCGAGAGCCGGCCGATGAACTACGATGCGACCGAGATCGCTCGCGCCGGCGTGTTCATCAGCATCGATCATAATGGCGATCTCGTCATCGATCGGGGCCATGTGCGCCCCGAGGATGAAGCCATACAGACGGTCGGCGGCGACTCCGCCGAGTCCGGCGGCACCACCGGGAGCGAGGATAGCAACGACGAACTTTCGGCTCGCCGCGCAACCATCACCATCGGTACTCAGGCTTCCGAGCCCGAGGAGGATGAGGGCGACACCATCAAGCCACTGCCCGAGCGCCTGGTGATCGAACTCACCGCTCATCGCACCTTGGCGCTGCGCAATGCCGTGGCCGAGAACCAGCATGTGGCCATCACAGCACTCTTGCATCGGCTCGTCCTCGACACATTCGGTCAGCGTTCCGCGACCGGCTGCGTCGAGGCGTTTGTCCGGCATATCCACTTGCCTGCGCAGGACGCCGACCTCAAAGACAGCCCGGCGGCCAAGGCGGTCGATGAGCGCCATGCGGCATGGAAGGGCGACATCCCGCTTGGTGACGACCAGACTCTGTGGGTCTGGCTTGACAGTCTCGATGAAGCCAGTCGGCAGGCGCTGCTGGCGCACTGCGTCAGCTATGGCATCAACGCCCTGTTCGAACGGCCCAACCCCTATGGCAGCGGCGTCTCCCAGCACGGGCTGGATCAGCGGCTGCGCGAGGCCGATCGGCTTTCTCTTGCCACGGGGCTCGACATGGTGGCTGCGGGTTGGCGCCCAACGGTCGCAAACTATCTCGGCCGGGTCACCAAGTCCCGGATCCTCGAAGCCGTGCGTGAGGGCGCTGGCGAGCAGGCGGCACAGCTCATCGATCATCTCAAGAAGGGTGACATGGCCAAGGAGGCCGAACGCCTCCTTGCCGATAGTGGCTGGCTGCCTGAACCACTCCGTCTGACCGCTCAGGACGCACCGGCCATGCAGCCGGACGAGGGCGAGGAGGGTGACTTGCCCGAATTCCTCGCCGGCGATGATGAAGACGACTCGGTGGCAGCCGATGAGGTCACCGCTTACGCGGTCGCAGCCGAATAGCACCTATCGACAGCGCGGCTCCGGTCGCGACGTTCCCCTTCACCTCACGGCCCGGCTCCCAGCCGGGCCATTTTCGTTTCAGGAGATATGTCCATGTCAGCCCACATAATCTACGACAACGCCCCGCTCGGTTCGCTCATCCGCTATTCGGACGGTGCGCCGAAGCCGCCAGCGCGCTTCACCCGCAAGCTCGCGGACTGGGAGCGCCGCAACGGTCTCGGCCGGCTGGTCCGCAAGTCACCCCCGCGCGACCATCCGACCTACAGCGCTCCTGCCTCAATCACGCTCAACGAAGGGATTTTTTCGTCCGGCGGCATCATGCTCGTGACCACTATGCGCATCTACTCGCTCGATAGCGCGCTCAGCTTCGAGATCGTCGAGCGACCCGCGATCGGCATGGTCCGGGTCCTGCATCAGATCGCCGACCACGACGAGTTGCTGCACCTCGCCGAGAGCCGCGATGCGGCCGAACTCTGGACGGCCAAGACCGGATACCGCAATGCGCGTCTTGAAGACATCACCGCCGACGAGTTCGGCGCCGATGTGGTCGAAGGGCGGGCGGCGGCCTGACTCGCGCGGCGTCACACCGCACACCCAAAGCGTCGATCCTTCCACCATCGTGGCCCGGATTCGGACGAGTGCCGGTTGCTTTTCAGGATCAGCACTACGACCGCAATGGTTTCCTGCGGAAGTCGAAGCCTGACGGAGGAACATGATTGAGATCGGTTGATAAACCGGCAAGCGCTCCACCTCATGGCGGGGCGCTTGTTCATTTTGGCGTCGGCCGGCGCCTGAGAGGGAGAGGTTAGCCGGGATGGGTTTGAAACCGCGCGGTCCAGAGAGCGCGCCGCGCGGCTCGATCCTGTCCCCGCTCTCCCGAGGTTCAAATCATGACCATGATCTCGCCCGCCGTCGCGGCTCCCGCTGCCGCGTCGATCCCACTAGCCCAAACCGGTGCGGCCGCAAGCATCTTCGCGGCCGCCGGCCTGTTGCTTCCCCATCTCGAACGCGGCGAGCGCATCGACGCGCCAAAACTGCGCGCGGCGATGGAAGCCGCGTTCGGGGCTTCCGATGCAGCCGGCGCCTGGGACTGGAAGCAGGCTTACGATGCGTGCGAGGCCGCCACGGTCCTATTGCTTCGCAAGTATGGAAAGGCGCTGTTTCGCAAAGCCGCGTCGCCGGCGCTCCGGCTTTCCGCATTGTCGAAGATCGCCGGGCTCATGCCGACGCATACCCGTCGGTCCGAAGACGCGCAGACCTTCCAGCAGTTCTCGACTCCCATCCCGCTCGGCCTGGTCGCGGCCACAGCCGCCGCCATTACGCCGGCCGACCGAGTGCTGGAGCCTTCCGCCGGCACCGGGCTGCTGGCCATCCTGGCCGAGATCGCCGGCGCCTCGCTCCTCCTCAATGAGCTTGCCGAGACGCGCGCGGCACTTCTCTCCTTCCTCTTTCCGGCCGTCTCCGCCAGCCGCTTCGACGCCGCCCAGATCGACGACCATCTCGATCCCGGCGCCGTGCCGAGCGTGGTGCTGATGAACCCGCCGTTTTCGGTCATGGCTAATGTCGAGGGCCGCATGGCCGATGCGGCCTGGCGGCATATCGCCTCGGCGCTGGCGCGCCTTGCGCCCGGCGGGCGGCTGGTAACAATCACCGGTGCGAACTTCGCGCCCAACCATCCGGCCTGGACCGCCGTCTTCACGCGCCTGCAGGAACGTGGGCGCGTCGTCTTCTCCGCCGCCATCGACGGCGCGGCCTACGCCAAGCATGGCACGACCTTTCCGACACGCCTCACCGTCATCGACAAGCTCCCGACGGACGATCCCACCGTCTTCGCGGATGCTCCCGGCATTGCTCCGGATGCGGCGACGCTCCTCTCGTGGATTGAGGAGCGCCTTCCCGCGCGACCGCCGGTCGTAATGGCCGCCGTTTCCAGCGCGGCATCGGCGGTCGCCGCGCCCCAAACCGTGCATGGCTATCTCACACGTGCGGCGAGAACCACGCCACGCATGTCGATCGCCGGGCCGGAAGCCATCGACCTCGTCTATGAGGCTGTCGACGGGCAGGCGGCCGAGGACGGCCAGATCAGCGACGCCATCTATGAGGCCTACGGGCTTCAGGCGATCCGCATCCCCGGCTCTCGGGCTCACCCCACCCAGCTCGTTCAATCGGCGGCCATGGCCTCGGTGGCGCCGCCCAAGCCGAGCTATCGGCCGCGCCTGCCGCGGAATGTTTTCGACCTGCTGTCGGATGCGCAACTCGAGACCGTCATCTATGCCGGCGAGGCCCACACCGAATATCTGGCCGGGGCCTGGACCCTCGACAACACCTTCGACGTGGTGAGCGCCGCAGCCGACGACGCAGCAGGTGCCGTTCGCTTCAGGCAAGGCTTCATGATTGGCGACGGCACCGGTGTAGGCAAGGGCCGCGAGTCCTCCGCCGTTATCCTCGACAATTGGATGCATGGCCGTCGCAAGGCGGTCTGGATCTCCAAGTCCGACAAGCTCATCGAGGATGCGCAGCGCGACTGGTCCGCGCTCGGCATGGAGCGCTTGCTGGTCACCCCGCTCTCCCGCTTTCCACAGGGCAAGCCGATCGTGCTGCCGGAAGGCATCCTATTCACCACCTATGCCACGCTACGCTCCGAAGATCGCGGCGAGAAGGTTTCGCGGGTCAAACAAATCGTCGAATGGTTGGGTTCGGATTTCGACGGGGTCATCATTTTCGACGAGGCGCACGCCATGCAAAACGCCGGCGGCGGCAAGGGCGAACGCGGCGACGCCGCTCCCTCCCAGCAAGGCCGTGCCGGCCTGAGGCTACAGCACGCCCTGCCGAATGCTCGCATCGTCTATGTGTCGGCGACTGGCGCCACCACCGTGCACAATCTCGCCTATGCCCAGCGGCTCGGCCTCTGGGGCGGCGAGCTTTTTCCATTCTCGACCCGCGCCGAGTTCGTCGAGGCGATCGAGGCCGGCGGCGTGGCGGCGATGGAAGTGCTGGCACGCGACCTCAGGGCACTTGGCCTCTATACGGCCCGCTCGCTTTCCTTCAACGGCGTCGAATACGAGCTGATCGAGCATGAGCTGACGCCGGAACAGATCCGCATCTACGATGCTTATGCCGGTGCCTTCGCCATCATTCATAACAATCTCGATGCGGCGATGCAGGCGGCCAACATCACCGGCAGCACCGGCACGCTCAATGCCCAGGCCAAGTCGGCCGCGCGCAGCGCCTTTGAAAGCGCCAAGCAGCGCTTCTTCGGTCATTTGTTGACCAGCATGAAGACGCCGACCCTGATCCGCTCCATCACCCTCGATCTGGAGGAGGGCCATGCGGCGGTTGTCCAGATCGTGTCGACCGGCGAGGCGCTCATGGAACGGAGGCTGGCCGAGCTGCCGACCGAGGAATGGAACGACGTCCGGGTCGACATCACGCCGCGCGAATACGTCCTCGACTATCTCGCCCATTCCTTCCCGGTGCAGCTCTATGAGCCGTTCACCGACAGCGACGGCAATCTGTCGTCGCGCCCGGTCTACCGCGAAGGCCAGCCCGTCGAGAGCCGCGAAGCGGTCGCCCGGCGCGACGAGCTGATCGCCAAACTCGCCAGCTTGACGCCTGTCCCAGGTGCGCTCGACCAGATCACCCAGCATTTCGGGGTGGACATCGTGGCCGAGGTCACCGGTCGCTCGCGCCGCATTGTCCGCAAGGGTGAGCGCCTCGTCGTTGAAAACCGTGCTGGGTCAGCCAACTTCGCCGAGACGCAGGCCTTCATGGATGACCAGAAGCGCGTTCTGGTTTTTTCGGACGCGGGCGGGACGGGGAGGAGCTACCACGCCGAACTCTCGGCCCGGAACACGCGGCTGCGTGTGCATTATCTGCTCGAAGCCGGCTGGAAGGCCGACACCGCCATTCAGGGCCTGGGACGCACGCATCGCACCAATCAGGCCCAGCCGCCGCTCTTCCGTCCGATCTCGACCAATGTGAAGGCGGAAAAGCGCTTCCTCTCGACGATCGCGCGGCGCCTCGACACGCTGGGCGCAATCACGCGCGGCCAGCGCCAGACCGGCGGCCAGGGCCTTTT
Organism: Mesorhizobium sp. B2-8-1; assembly: GCF_006440955.1. NCBI lineage: Bacteria > Pseudomonadati > Pseudomonadota > Alphaproteobacteria > Hyphomicrobiales > Phyllobacteriaceae > Mesorhizobium > Mesorhizobium sp. B2-8-1. The sequence continues at coordinate 311,651 of NZ_VFTX01000005.1, forward strand.
CCGGCCAGAGGACAATCTCGAAAGCCACTATGCCCGCGATGCGCTACGGCAGCTCTATCTGCTGATCGTACGCGGCAAGGTCGAGGGCTGTTCGCTTGAGCGTTTCGAGGCGGCGACCGGTCTCAAGCTTATGGATACCAATGGCATCAAGGACGAATTGCCGCCGATCACCACCTTCCTCAATCGCCTGCTCGCACTGACGATTGCGCTGCAGGGCGTGCTGTTCGGTGCCTTCGAGCAACTGCTGGCGGCGCGCGTCGAGGGCGCGATCGCGTCAGGCACCTACGACGCCGGGCTGGAGACGCTGCAGGCCGAAAACTTCGTCGTCACCGACCGCCAGGTGATCTACACCCATCCGCGCACCGGCGCCGAAAGCCGCCTGCTCACAATCACCCAACGCAAGCGCAATCGGCCCGTCACGCTCAATGCGGCGCTCGATCATCTGTGCGATCCTCGCGCCGTACTGCTCATCAACGAGCAATCGGGCCGCGCCGCCGTGCAGATCCCGACCCCCAGCGTCATGCTCGACGATGGCGAAGTCGAGCGACGTGTCCGCCTGATCCGGCCGATGGAAGGTCAGAACATGCCGCTCAAGGCCATGGGCGAAACACGCTGGGTCGAGGCCGATCGCGAGGCTTTCTCAACTGCCTGGACGGCCGAAATCGCCGCGGTGCCGGAGTTTTCGGACTCGGTCTTGCACATGGTCACCGGCCTGCTGCTGCCGATCTGGAAGCGCCTGCCCAACGAGTCGACCCGCGTTTATCGACTTCAGACCGACGAGGGCGAGCGCCTCATCGGCCGCCGCGTCTCGCCGGCATGGGCCGCCAACGCCTCTGCGACGAACGTGGTTGCGCTTTCGCCGGAGCAGGCATTTGCGGCTCTGATGGACGGCCGGACCATTCTCGATCTTGCCGAGGATCTCCAGCTTCGCCGCAGCCGCGTCATGGGCGCATGGCGCATCGAATTGTCCGGCTTCACCGACGCGATGCGCGAGCGCCTCACCGCCTACGGTCTCTTCCACGAGATCATTTCGTGGAAGCTCAGGATGTTCGTGCCGATCGACGCCAACGGGCTCGCCGTGCTGGAGCGCGTGCTCGACCGCTTCCCAATCGAGCGGGTCAGTGAACGGGAGGCTGCATGATTGCGCGTCACGCTGCCTCCGACCTCGCACACCGCCTCGGCGAACATGCCGAGGCTGTGTGCCGCCACTACCTCTCCAATGGCCGTCGTCAGGGCAAATACTGGACCGTCGGCGATGTCCGCAACGCGCCGGGCCGCTCGATGTTCGTGCGTCTGCAGCCATCCCCGAAGGGACCGCCAGGCAAATGGACCGACGCCGCCACCGGCGAGCATGGCGATTTGCTCGATGTCATCCGCGAATCCCTCGGACTGGTCGATTTCAAGGAGGTAGCCGACGAGGCACACGCCTTCCTCGCCATGCCGGATGTAGAGTCCGAGCAACGGCCGACGATGAAGCCACCTTCGGCTCGCACCGGTTCTCCGGAAGCGGCTCGCCGACTGGTCGCCATGTCGAAACCCATTATCGGCACCCTCGTGGAAACGTATTTGCGTGGACGTGGCATTACGACTTTGCACGGAACCGCAGCCTTGCAGTTCCATCCACACTGCTACTACCGGCCAGACGATCATGGACCGACCACGACCTTGCCGGCGATGATCGCCGCTGTCACCGACCTTGATGGACATCTGACCGGCGCGCACCGCACCTGGCTCGCATCGGACGGCACCGGCAAGGCACGCGTCAACACACCGCGTCGGGCAATGGGTGACCTTCTCGGTCACGCAGTCCGCTTCGGCGTACCCGGCAGCGTCATGGCGGCAGGCGAAGGCATCGAGACGACGCTATCGCTCAGATGCGCCATGCCCGACATGGCGATGGCTGCGGCACTCTCGGCATCCCATCTCGCCGCCATCCTGTTCCCTCCGAACCTGCGGCGGCTCTATGTCATCCGCGACAACGATCCGGCCGGCGACGGCGCCAGAGACTGCCTGCTCGAGCGCGCGACGGACGCCGGAATCGAGGCAATCGTGCTCTCGCCGGCGATGGTTGACTTCAACGAAGACCTCCGCCATTTCGGACTTGGCGCCTTCCGGGCCTCGATTGCGGACCAGCTCATGCGCAAAGATCGCATCCGCTATCTGACAGAGGCGGCATGAGCCGTGAGGGGAAGCGCGCGGCGCATGGTGCCGGTGCTCCGCATCGATGGGTGGCCCGCCGGCAGAGAACCGCAGCCCGGCCTTCAAGAGGGCGATCGGGCCCACGAACTGGCCGGCCAGGCAATGGCGGCGGCCGACTATTTTCCGGCGGCGCACAACTGCTCGCGAATGGCAGCGATTGGTCGCGACGCCTTTCCATCGCGAGGCAAAATAGCCGGCCGCCGCCATCCTCCGCTGCGCTGCGGCCCTCCGCTTCGCTGCGGGTGCCGGACCCGTCCCGCCCGTGCGCTCTCGTCGCCTTGAAGGCCGCGGGGGTCGCGGTCAAACCGACGGGAGCATCGCAATGAGCGAGCACGACGACGCCGAACCGCACCACGCCGCTTCTCCGACCGATCATATCCTCACCGAACTCCAGCTTTATGGCTGGCGCCCCTATGCGGACGAGCCAGATCCGCGACCGCTCCCCGGCGGCGACCACGTGGCCGGCGCCGTGGCCGACATCTTTGACGCCCTCATCGCCACCTTGGCTGACACGCGCCTGGAACCCGACCTCGATGATCTGCTCTGGTCCGTCACCAATGTCTTCCACCGCGCCGTACAACGGATCGAGCGGCAACTGGACGACAACGAGCAGGCCCAGCGCCGCCTGCAGCGCGAACAGGACGGCACCGAGATCAAGGCGGTTGAACTCGAGACACTCACCGCCCAGGGCCAGACCATGATCGAACGGCGCGACGCCTTCGAGCTCATGCGCGACCAGGCCGCCGACCACTACGATCAGCACACCGGCTCGGCCTGGCGACCGCGCACGGGGTCGATGGTCAACCACCACCATCTCACCGCCGCAATGATCGATAGCCGCGACTTCCTCGCGGCAAGGCGGCGCGCGGAAACCGAAATCATGTTACCCGCCGGCCCCAAGATCGCCTTCTCCGGCGGCGGTAGCGCCGATCACCAGTTGATCTGGGGAAAGCTCGACCAAATCCGCGCCAAGCACCCCGACATGGTGCTGATGCACGGCGGATCACCAAAAGGCGCCGAAAAGATCGCCGCCCGCTGGGCCGATCATCGCAAGGTGCCGCAGGTCGCCTTCAAGCCCGACTGGAGCAAGCATGCCAAGGCCGCTCCCTTCAAGCGCAACGACCAGATGTTGGCGGTCATGCCGATCGGCGTCATCATCTTTCCGGGAACCGGCATTCAGGAGAACCTCGCGGACAAGGCCCGCAAGCTCGGCATTGCGGTCTATCGGCTCGGCAACGGCGGCGCGTAGGCGCCGCCGGAATCTAAGCGCCCTATAAATATCCGGGATCAAGCCATGTCGCTCGTATCCTTTCCCGAAAGTTTCGCGCCGGACATCGCGCTTGCCGACACCTTCTTACGCAATGCGGCCGCCCACCTTGATGGCGCTGACCGGGCGGCGGATCTAGACAGGCACAATGCGGCCCTTCACGCCATCGCCATCGCCATTGAATTGCTTCTGAAGTCGCATCTTCTCAGAGTCGCGACCGATGATTGCTGGAACCGCCGCCATATCGGGCACGATCTCGACAAGGCGGCTTGTTACGCCGAGAGAGCTGGATTGCGCCTGCCACCGCAACTGCACAGCGTCATCGCCCGCCTTCATCCTCATTTTCAGCGTGGCGGCTTCCAACGGGATCCATCGCGATCATGGCCGTCCGGTTTCTCGCTCGACGCCCGCCACATCGCGCGGCAGCTTGCTGAGACGCTCCTGGAACAAGAGCGCCGCGTCAACAACGCCCGCTGCTCCTGACTTGAAGATGACCGCACCCCGCGATCCATTGCGCTGATCCTTGGTCCGGCCAACGGCCTGACGCCATCAACCCGCAAGGGGTCGGACTACGCGAAGCGTGTCGCCGCTCCGGCTTCGCCTTCGCGGTGATTGCGGCCATCGGCCGAACACATCGGGCGCCTGTCAGCGGGGGAGGGTCCTCCGCTTCAAAACAGGAGCCGGATCGATGTCCTTCGCCGACGCACATGCCTTCGCCTTCAGCCTCGCCGCCACTCTCATGGTCACCATCGTCATCTTTCGTGCTGGCGACGGCACTCTCTCGGTCGTGCCGGCGAACGAGTATGACGGCGACGACACCGCCATCATCGGCGAAATCGACCCGTTCGCCCCATGACGGGGCGCACATCGCGCTGCCAATGCAAGAACACCGGCGGGTTTCACCCGCGCTTTTCCTTTGCTATGCTGTGCACTGCGCCAGGTGGTGGTGGAAGGCGCAATCGCCAGAGTCATTCTCTCGGAGACACCACCATGATCATCCTCGGCATTCTCCTTTGCGTCGCGGCCATCGGCATCTTGTGCTGGTTGCTCTTCACGCTTGCAATCGTCGCCCTCCCGTTGTTCCTCGCCGTCAACGCGGGTGCATGGGCATTCAACACCGGTGCCGGCTGGCTTGGCGCGATCCTTGTCGGCATTCTCGCAGCGGGGTTGACGCTCGGCATCGGCCAAATCCTCCTCGGCGTTATCAGACCCATGTGGGCGAAGCTGGCGATCGCGATGGTCTTCGTCGCTCCCGCGATGGTTGCCGGCTACCATGCCACTCATGGCATCACGAAGCACATCATGCCTTCGGAAACCTGGCAGATTGTCTTTTCCGTCATTGGCGCGATCGCGGTCGGCGCCACGGCATATCTGCGGGTCGCGGGCATCGCCGCCGCCGACCAATCCGGTAGGGACATGGTTCAAGCTTAAACCCGCGCGAGCACGGCGGGTGGACGAGACCGACGAAGGCCTAGCCTCCTTGTCATGGGTGGTTGGAGCAATCGGGCTGCATGCCAAGGATCGGGCAATGGCCACGCCGGCGCGGCCTTGTTGGTGGACTTGGACGTTCTGTCGACGCCGCAAGGCAGGCCAACCATTCGGTGGCAGGATGGCAGCGCGACTGGTCGCAGGTCGTTGGAGGTGCACGCGGTCCCATGCCTGGATGTGTAGGCGATGCCGGTGAAGCTCGTAGCGATCTGCTGGCGGCGCGTTGGACGCCGACGTCTCCGATGCCAATCTGTCCCAAGAGCGCTCCAAACGGCCTCTTCAATGGGCTGATCTGGCCGGAGGACGGCTGAAGCCTCGACCGCCTAAGCCGCAACGGCGCATCCCGACTTTCTTCCCCTGCCGGCTCCCACCCCACGCGGCAAGCGCATGGGGGCCCCGAGCGCCGCCATTCCTCGCGAAACAAGAAAGCCGTTCCTGCTCCGTCCTCCGCGTGGCTCCGGTCGCAAGCGATGCGTCGTCGGTCGCCTCCGGCCAATTGATCGCCATCGAGGCCGCATGGTGCGGGCTCGGAACAGAAAACGGAGACTTACAATGGCTACCATCGGCACCTTCAAGAAGTCCGCCTCCAACGAGTTCACCGGCGAAATCGTCACTCTCAGCGTCCTGGCCAAGAACGTGCGTATCGTCCCAGACACCCGCGCCAATGGCGAGAACGCTCCCAGCCACCGTGTGCTGGTCGGTCGCGCCGAGATCGGCGCCGCCTGGTCGAAGACCTCCAACGAAGGCCGCGACTATCTGGGTCTCAAGCTTGACGATCCGAGCTTCAACGCCCCGATCTACGCCAACCTTTTCGACGACGAGGATGGTGAGGGCTTCTCCCTCATCTGGTCCCGCCCGAACGCGCGGCGGGGTGACTAAGGATCCGCGCAGGCCCCGGCCGGAAGGCCGGGGCCTTCTTGCGCGGACGTCCGGTTCGGTTCACTCGAGCCGAGAGCGATGCTGAAACCGCATCGCCTGATGCCGATCAACCATCCTCCGTCGGCGCTGTTGTTTCTATAAAATGCAGGCTTTCACTCTGTGGAGACGAGGCAAGCGATGATCGAGCCGTTTGACGAAACCGCGCCGACCAGTGACGAACTCACCGAATACGATCGGGAACACGTCAAGCTCTATATGCGCCTGCTTGACGCCGCCGACGACGGCGCGGACTGGCGCGAGGTGGTCGAAATTCTCTTCGGCATTGATCTGACGAAGGAGCCACAACGCGCCCGGCGTATCCATGACAGCCATCTGGCGCGAGCGCGCTGGATGGCGCGTGCTGGCTATCGTCATCTTTTGCGTCAACCAGGCACCTAGCACCACCGCTCCTGTCGTTCCCGGGTGATGCCGAAACGGCATCACCCGATGCCCGGCGAGGGTCTTCCGCCAATCGCTACAACCCGGAATTGTCTTGAGGCGGGGTCTACGCGTTTCTTGCGTGAGGAGCTCTTGGATGAGGCCGGATACGTCGCATTGGCGAGACAATGCCAGCTATGATTATTTCGATACATTGCCCATCGAAGGGCTCGCCTGGGAGTGTCTGCGGCGTCACGAACCCTATCAACGGCACTATCAGGCGCTCCTGACCACCAGGGCCGAAAAAGCACCCTTCCGCCCTGAGACAAAGCGGCTGTGGGGGTTGCGATTTCCCGGCCAGGCCGGATTTGTCCGCCTTGGCGCAAGACGTTCTGTGGTCGCCTGACGTCGATCCAGCTGTGGTTTCTCTCGTGCCGGCGCCGGAATTCCTATCGTCGTTGCGATCGGCGCCTTTGACCGGCCTGGGGGCGGTCCACGACAGCCCGGAAGGACGTCACATTGTCCACAGTGCAGGTGTCGCGACCCAACTTCTCCTTCTGCCGGGCAGTGATCCGCACGGCCACCTGGCGGCGCTGATCCCCTTGGATGCAGAAACGTTGGGACGGATCGAAGCACTCACCCGTTTCTGGCGTTCCTTGCAGGGGCGCCCAACGGCTTCGGACACGCGTATGACCCCACAGCAGCGCCGCCGGTTTCGTCTGATGATGCAGGCCGCCGACGGCCGTGCGAACGGCGCGAGCTACCGCGACATTGCGGTTGCATTCTACGGTCACAAGCGCATCGCCGCCGATCCTTGGAAGACCTCGGCGTTGCGCGATGCGGTGATCGGCCTGGTCGAAGGCGCCACCGCCATGATCGGCGGCGGCTATTTGCAGATCCTGCGTCATCGCCGTCGACCGTAGCGGTTCTGGCCCCGGACGAGGGGGTGGGATTTTAGCCTCCCTCAACTTCCCCATCCCTAGCGAAGCCCATTCTCCGCCACCGTGGTCGCCGTCCACCGCTGAACGCCAGCGGCTGCCCAAAACCCCACGGAGGTCCGACCCATGCGACCCGATATCGCCGTTTTGCCGCCGCGCTTCCTGCGCACCAAGGAAGCCGCGGATTTCCTCAGCCTGTCCGCCCGCACGCTCGAAAAGCACCGTACCTATGGCACTGGTCCTTCCTACCGCAAGCTCGGCGGCCGTGTCGTCTATGCCGTCGACGATCTTCAGGCTTGGGCCGAACGCGGCGCTGTCACCTCTACATCCGATCCGCGTGGATCGGTCCTGCCGGCCAAGCGTCACACAGCGACGCCGCCGGCGCATGGCGGACGATACGCACGCTGACCGCGCGCGGATTTCAAATGGTGGCGCGAAACCAATCCCTTTCGGAGCGCGGGCAACTCGACCTGTTCCGGGCGCTGCCTGGCGACTTCGCCCCACGAGACGCGCAGGATCTCATGGCCTATCCGTTCTTCTCCCTTTCCAAGACCCATCGCGTCACCCCGATCGATTTTGCCGCGGGCAACGTCACGATCCGGGTCGAAGCCGTACCCGATCATGGGATGGCGACCATCTGGGACGCCGACATCCTGATCTGGGCCGCGAGCCAGATCGTCGAGGCGCGCGACACCGGGCTTCGGACCTCGCGCCTCATGGCCGCCACGCCCTATGAGATTCTCACCTTCGTCGGCCGCGGCAAGAGCCTGCGCGACTATCAGCGCCTGAAGGCGGCGCTTGACCGGCTGCAGTCTACCACTGTCTCGACGACAATCCGTCAGCCCGCCGAAGGCCGGCGTCACCGCTTCTCATGGATCAATGAGTGGCAGGAGCGCATCGATCGCCATGGCAAACCCGCGGGGATCGAGTTGATCGTCCCCGACTGGTTCTACCAGGCAGTCCTCGATGACGCGCTCGTGCTGACGATCGATCGCGCCTATTTCGACCTGACTGGCGGACTGGAGCGCTGGCTCTATCGGCTGGTGCGCAAGCATGGCGGACGCCAGCGCGACGGCTGGCGCTTCGACTTCCGTCACCTTCACCAGAAATCCGGCAGCCTGTCGCCCCACAAGCGATTTGCCTTCGAGCTGCGCGACATCATCCGCCGCCAGCCGCTGCCCGGCTACACGCTCTTCCTCGAAGTGGAGATGGGCGGCCGGACGCTGCTCGCCTTCGAGCGGGTCGTCTCCGGTGGACGGCCTGTGGACGGCCTCGTGCTATCGGGAACCGGACCTATCGTGCCATCGGGAACCGCAGGCTCGTGCTATCAGGAACCAAAACGGGGCCTAACCCCAGGAAACCAAAGCCGAAATCGCGCCCTTAACTTAGACTCTAACCCAGAGTCTAACTTTGAAGAGCGCGCGCGCGATGTGCAGAGGCTCGTCCGGCGAGCCAGCGACGCACTCAGCATAGACACCGACAAGACCTCGGATGCGCCATCGGTTTCTGAGGGCAGCAGCACCGCAACCAGCGTCTCCGAAGCCCCGAATCCGCCTGTCAATCCGCGCTCGGGAGCCACCCGATGATCGCCGCCACGCACCACGCTCGCGACGAACTCGTCCATGTCGAACTGACCTGGGTCGAGAAGAAAATTGAGAACTGGATACGCTTCGGCACGCACGCCCATGAACAGATCGTCGATCGTCGCCGGCGCATCCTGTCCTATCGTCCCGGCGCAGTCTTCGCGCTCGTTCGCTGGGCCGCGAACGATTTTGGAACGATCATCTCACGCATCGATATCGTGCGTGCGGTCGCACGTGGCGAAGCCTATCAGACACTGCCCTTCGTGCGCCCCGGCGGCGACATGCTTCTGAAGGTCGAGAGCTGGCCCAAGGTCGAACGCGTGCTGCAGGCGATCGACGCCATCGAGCGCCTCGACATCGAGCCTGAGTTGGTGTCGCCCGACCATTGGCGGCACATCCACAACCGGATAGCCGCCGGCCACGCGCCGCGCAGCTACACATTCGACCAACATCGCGCCTTCCTGCTGCGCAAGAGGACCGAGCCGTGACGCGCGCCGGGATCATCGTCGCTAGCGTTCTCGCTACCATGGGCGTCGGCTATCCCGGCCTCACTTCGATGCCCACGAAGCTCATCTGGAATGCGTCAGCTAGTGCACCGATCGGCTTCTACACGATCGACTTCTATGGACCGTTCGAGGTCACCGATCTTGTGGCCGTCGAGGCGCCCGAGGCACTCGCGCCGTTCCTCGCTGATCGCGGCTATCTGCCGAGGGGCGTGCCACTCTTGAAGCGCATCCTTGGCGTTGCCGGGCAGCGTGTATGTCGCTCGAACCTCACCATCACTGTCGATGGCGTCGAGGCGGGCGTGGCGCTCGAGCGTGATCGGGCCGGCCGTGACCTGCCTGTCTGGCAGGGCTGCCGCCGCATCCCGACCGGCGAAGTCTTCCTGATGAACCGGCAGGTCCGCGACAGCCTCGACGGACGTTACTTCGGCCTCCTCTCCACCAGCCGGATCATCGGTCGCGCCGTCCCGCTGTGGACGGACGAGACCGGCGATGGCCGCTTCGAATGGCGCGCGTCAACGCGGTGAGCGCGCCACCGGCGGCGCGCCTCGTGCGCCGCCAGCCTTCATCACCGCACCACTGAAAAACAGGAGCCTGACATGCAGCAGATCGGAGAATTCACGCGCCAGAAGAGTGGCTATAGCGGGCGCATCCACACACTAAGCCTCAACCTGGATATCGCCATTGTGGCGGCAGAGGCGAGCGAAACGGAGAATGCGCCTGACTACCGCGTTCACGCCGGAAGCGAGGACGGCCCCGAGATTGGCGCCGGCTGGAAACGCTCCAGCGAAAAGGCCGGAGACTATGTCTCGATCCAGCTCGACGACCCGACGCTTGCGCAGCCGATACGCGCGAACCTCTTTCGCAATGGCGACGACAAGACGTCCTGGTCGCTGCACTGGGCGCGCCCGCGCGACCGTAGCGAGAAGGAGTGAACGATGCGCGCTCGCCGTCCATCGACGAGCCATCGCGGTGCGCCCGGGCCGCTTCGCGCTGCCCGGCGCATGGCTCTCCTCCTCCTTTGCGGCCTGTCCATCGCGACCGCCATGCCGGCGGCGACTGTTGCGCAGGACTTGGCCATCGCGCGATCATCGCAACGCAACCCCTTTGGTGCGCACATCAGCGAAGCCTCGCGGCGCTTCGGCGTTCCGATCGCGTGGATACGCGCCGTCATGCGCAAGGAGAGTGCGGGCGACGTGCGCGCCGTCTCCAGCGCAGGCGCCCGCGGCTTGATGCAGATCATGCCCGGCACATGGGATGATCTGCGCGCCCGCTGGTCGCTTGGTCGCGATCCGTTCGATCCTCGCGACAACATCCTGGCAGGAACGGCGTATCTGCGCGAACTGCACGATCGCTATGGCTCGCCGGGGTTTCTGGCCGCCTACAACGCTGGGCCTGCGCGCTACGAAGCCTACCTCACTGGACGTCCGTTACCGGCCGAGACCCGCGCCTATGTCGCAGCACTTGCCCCCCTGATCGGTGAAAGCGAGGGTATACGCCCTTTCGCAGTCACGTCTGTCGAGGCCATTCCCTGGAAGCACGGCTCGCTCTTCGTAGGTCAGCCGGATCGCATACAAGCTGTCGCTCTCGTGCCGACCGAGCGACCACCAAATGACGCGAGCTCTGCACCCACCGCGCGCGATGTCTCCGCCATCGTGCCGCTGTCCGAAGGCCTCTTCGTGGACCGAGCGGGCGAAGGGATGAAGCCATGAGCGCGCATGGGCGTTTTCGCGCAACCGCAAGCTCCAGCGCACCGTGGCGTGGATGGAGGCGGAAGGTGGGCAGAACAACCGGAAGATGGCGAGATAAAAGGCCGCGAGGTGCGGCGTCGGTCGGTCGTGTTGTTTCAATGGGTTATGCAGGATTTCCGCGAGGTGCGAGGATTTGGTGCACCTCGCCAGAAAACCGATTTGCGAGTGATTTCCGTGCTTTGGCACGATGTGCGGATCTCTTTAGATGACTGGCGACGACGAACTTCGAATCCGGCCTGGCCGTATCCGCTCACCCAGCGCCCAGCGCGCCAGGCCCTTCATCGGGCAGGCGCTTGCCGCCGCCCAGAAGGCCGGCGCCCGCATCTCCCGCTCCGGCCGGATCAGTCCGGGCAATCGTTCGACCTTCGGGCGCGGCCGCTCGGCGAGCGTGCGCGCCAATCGTCTCCTGACCGGACGCTCGCGAATCGTGATCATCAAGACACGGCTGGTGCGTCATCACGCGCGCGGCGCCCCGCTTGCGGCCCATCTTACCTACCTTCGCCGCGAGGGCGTTACCCGTGACGGGGAGAAGGCAAGGCTGTTCGGGCGCGAAGTCGGGGAGGTGGATGGCGGTGCTTTCGCCGCGCGGTGTGGCGATGATCGGCACCACTTCCGCTTCATCGTCTCGCCCGAAGATGCCGTCGACATGGCGGACCTCAAAGCCTTTGCCCGCGATTTGATGGGGCAGATGGAAAAGGACCTCGGCACGAAGCTCGATTGGGCGGGCATCGACCACTGGAACACCGACAACCCGCACCTTCATATCATCTTGCGTGGCCGCGCTGATGACGGGAAGGATCTTGTGGTCTCCCGCGATTACATCAAGGAGGGGATGCGCGCCCGTGCCGCCGATCTCGTTACCCAGGAGCTCGGCCCGCGCACCGATCTCGACATCCGTCGCAATCTGCAGCGCCAGGTCGAAGCCGAACGCTGGACCCAGCTTGACCGGCAGCTTGTTCGCTACGGGCGCGAGACAGGCGTCATCGACCTTGCCACCGCCACGAACACACAACCCGATGAATATCACGTGCTGAAGGTCGGGCGGATGCGCAAGCTCGAAACCCTTGGCCTTGCTGAACAGGTCGGCCCGAGCCAATGGATGATCGACGACAAGGCCGAGGCAACGCTACGCGAGCTTAGCGAACGCGGTGACATCATCAAGCGGATGCACCGCGCCCTGACAGAACAGGGCATCGAGCGCGGCGCGGCGAGTTATGTGCTGGCGGCAGAACGCCTCGAGACGCCGATCGTGGGACGACTTGTCGACCGCGGTCTCGATGATGAGCTGAAGGGCAGCGCCTACGCCGTCGTCGATGGCACCGACGGCCGCACACATCACATCAAGCTGTCCGACCTCGACGCCGCGGGCGACAGCGCTCCGGGTTCGATCGTCGAACTGCGCAAGTTCAATGACGCGCAGGGACATCCGCGCGCAGCGCTCGCTGTCCGCTCCGATCTCGACATTGAGCAGCAAACCACCGCCGTCGGCGCAACCTGGCTTGACCGCCAGAACATCGCCCGCGAACCGATTGCGCTTTCAGAAGGCGGTTTCGGCGCCGAGGTGCGGCAGGCGCTGCATTGCCGTGCCGACCATCTCGTCCAACAGGGTCTCGGCGAGCGAAACGGCCAACGCATCAGCTTCACCCGCAACCTGATCGACACGTTGCGTCGCCGCGAACTGGAGGCGCTCGGGCAGAAGCTCTCGGCCGAAACCGGCCAGCCTTTCAACCGCGCCCGCGGCGGCGACTATGTCACCGGTTCCTACCGGCAGCGCTTCACGCTCGCATCGGGCCGCTTCGCCATGATCGATGACGGCCTCGGTTTCCAACTGGTGCCCTGGACGCCGTCTATCGAAAAGCATCTTGGCCGCCACGTCTCGGGCGTCGCTCGCGCTGACGGCGGCATCGACTGGAGTTTTGGCCGCAAGCGTAGCCTCGGTCTCTAACCTCATTGTCAAGAAAGGACCGCTTCCATGTCCGCCACCAAGATACTCTGGGGCCAGATCCTCGCGGTCTTGATGATCGTGCTGATCACCACCTGGGGCGCGACGGAATGGGTGGCTTGGCGCCTGGCGTTCCAGCCCGAGCTCGGCAGGCCATGGTTCCATGTCCTCGGCTTTCCGTTTTACCTTCCGCCGTCCTTCTTCTGGTGGTGGTATGGGTTCGATGCCTACGCGCCGTCGATCTTCGTCGAGGGTGCCTTTATCGCGGCTTCTGGCGGTTTCGCCTGCGTCGCCGTCGCCATCGGCATGTCTGTCTGGCGGGCTCGCGAGGCCAAGAAGGTCGAGACCTACGGCTCCGCCCGCTGGGCCGACAAGCAGGAGGTCGAGGCAACTGGCCTTCTCGGTTCCGATGGAGTGGTGCTTGGGCGGTTTGACGGTGCCTATCTGCGCCACGACGGGCCGGAGCATGTGCTGTGCTTCGCTCCGACCCGTTCGGGCAAGGGTGTCGGCCTCGTCGTCCCGTCACTGCTTGCTTGGCCGAGCTCCGTGGTCGTGCATGACATCAAGGGCGAGAACTGGCAACTCACCGCGGGCTTCCGCGCCAGGCATGGCCGCGTCCTGTTGTTCGATCCGACCAACCCAAAATCCTCCTCCTACAACCCGCTGCTCGAGGTGCGTCGCGGCGAATGGGAAGTCCGCGACGTTCAAAACATCGCCGACATCTTGGTCGATCCCGAAGGCTCGCTCGAGCGGCGAAACCACTGGGAGAAAACCAGCCATGCCCTTCTGGTCGGCGCGATCTTGCATGTCCTCTACGCCGAGAAGGACAAGACGCTTGCCGGCGTTGCCGGTTTCCTCTCCGATCCGAAGCGTCCGATCGAATCAACGCTGTCCGCGATGATGAAGACCGCGCATCTGGGTGAAGCCGGTCCGCACCCGGTCATCGCCAGCGCCGCGCGGGAGCTCTTGAACAAATCCGACAACGAGCGCTCCGGCGTGCTCTCCACCGCCATGTCGTTCCTTGGCCTCTATCGCGATCCTGTCGTGGCCGAGGTCACGCGCCGCTGCGACTGGCGCATCACTGATCTTGTCGACGACAAGCATCCGACGACACTCTACCTCGTCGTGCCGCCGTCCGACATCAACCGGACCAAGCCGCTCATTCGCCTGATCCTCAATCAGATAGGCCGTCGCCTGACCGAAGATCTGCAGGTGAGGGCGAAAGGGCACCGGCTGCTCCTGATGCTTGACGAGTTCCCGGCGCTTGGCCGTCTCGACTTCTTCGAGTCGGCGCTCGCCTTCATGGCCGGATACGGCCTGAAAAGCTTCCTGATCGCTCAATCCCTCAATCAGATCGAGAGGGCGTATGGCGCCAACAACTCGATCCTCGACAATTGCCACGTCCGGGTAAGCTTCGCCACCAATGATGAGCGCACCGCCAAGCGCGTGTCCGACGCGCTGGGAACAGCGACCGAGATGAGGGCCATGAGGAATTATGCCGGCCACCGGCTGTCGCCGTGGCTCGGTCATCTCATGGTCTCCCGCTCCGAGACGGCTCGCCCGCTGCTCACGCCGGGTGAAGTGATGCAACTGCCGGCCACCGACGAGATTGTCATGGTCTCGGGTGCGCCGCCGATCCGCGCCAAAAAGGCGCGCTATCATGAGGATGCTCGCTTCCGGGAACGTATCCTGCCGCCTCCGGCGTTGGTGGCGGCAGTGGAGGGGAGACATGACGACTGGACCAGCCTGCCTCTGCCATCCCGTCCCCGGATTGCCGAAGCCACCTCGGCGCCGTCGGCCGCGGATGAGGACCAAACTGATTCCGAACGTCGTCGGCAACCTGAGCTCAGTCGCGTCGAGTTGGTCGTGAAGCCTTCGACCGAGAACGAATTCGAGATCGATCACCAGGACGACGTGGAAGACAGTGTTGCCCGCAACCGTCGACTGACGCGCCTCATGCAAGGCATTGCGCGGCAGGCGTCCCTCGACCCCGGTGACGGCGTAGACATGTGAGGCTCCGATGGCAAAGGTTCCGCGCAAACAACGTCTGTCGGTCTATCTCGATCCGAGGGTCATGAGCAGGCTGGTCGAACATGCGGCGCGCCGTGATCTTTCACGGTCGCTCGTCGCCGAGGCGGCCATCGAGTCGTTCCTCTCACCCGATGCCGCCGAGCGACAGGAGGCGGCGATCACCAAGCGGCTCGACCAGCTCGATCGCCGCATGGCACGCCAGGAGCGCGATGTTGGAATTGCGGTGGAGACGCTCGCCGTTTTCGTCCGCTTCTGGCTGGCGACAACACCAGCGTTGCCCGAGCCCGCGGCGCAGGCTGCCCATGCCAAGGCGGGCGAGCGCTATGATGCCTTCGTCACCGCGCTCGGCCGGCGCCTGGCAAAAGGTCCAAAGCTTCGACAGGAAATCTCCGAGGATATCGATGGCGGCCTGGACACACTCCAGTCCGGCAGGCCCGCGGGCTAAATGGACGGGCGGACCGAAATTTTGCAAGCATCGATATCTCAAAACATATCAAAGCGTTGGAATGATATGTTGTCATAGGACACGCTTCGCTTTGCCGACCTGTCGAGGTTGGCAAAGGAGAACTAGACAGTCGCAGGGTGGGGTCGCTTATACCGGAACCATGTTAGGCGCGGAATCCGCAATTTAAGATCCGTGATTCCAGGACCACGCCTTCATGAGCTTCCATGAAGACTTGGAAAAAATAGCCGTCTGAGCCGAACCAAGTATTTTCAGTGGCTAGGCGGTGTCAGGGTTTTTCGTTGAAAATTATAGTCTGTATGCTATAAGGCAAGGGGAATGAAAAACCAAAAGCCCGCTGTATGGATGGGGTCGTCGAAGGCCGACCTGCGCGAGTTTCCGCTCGATGTTCGCCGGTTGATGGGTGTCGCAATCAACGACGCCCAGAATGGTGAGGAGCACCCGGCTGTCAAAGCCCTGAAGGGGTTTGGGGGCCGCAGCATCCTCGAGGTGGTCGACGACTTCGACGGAGATACCTACCGGGCCGTCTATGCGGTGCGCTTTGCCGGGGTGATCTACGTGCTTCATTGCTTCCAGAAGAAGTCGAAGAAGGGCAGGGAGACACCCAAGCACGAAATCGATCTCGTGACGGCGCGATTGAAGGCAGCCGAGGCGCACTACCGCGAGAATTATGGGAAAGGAACAAAGTCATGACAGAAGACATCACCGCCGAAGTGAGCAGCGGCAACGTGTTTGCGGACCTCGGCTTTGACAATCCCGAAGAGGAATTGCTCAAGGCCAAGCTGGCCCGCGAGATCCGCGCCATTATCAAGCGCCGGCGTCTGACCCAGGCCAAGTCGGCTGAACTTCTCGGAATGAAACAGCCCGACGTCTCCGCGATCGCCACCGGGCGCACGGGCAAGTTTTCAATAGACAGGCTGGTTCGCTGTCTGGACCGGCTCGACTACAAGGTCGACGTGGTGGTCCGCCACAAGCCTCGACGGTCAACTCGTGCTGAAGCCGCTTGATCAGACGGCTTCGCCGACGAGGGCACAATTGAGGGCGGGCGCCGCCCTTACTGAAGATCGTCAGCCTTGATTACAGGTCGGCACCGCCAATTTCCTGTATTTGCACGCTACGCCACTACGCCTCGATATAGGTGTTGAAACCACTCGAGATGCGGCTCTCTTAATCATCCCCGTCCAGGGGCCGCCGATGTTCCCCGGATCGAAACGGGGACAGGATGGCAGCTTCGCATCACAGTTCAGAAGGTCTGGCGCGCGGCGCACGCATGTTGCGCACAGCGCTCGGACCCGCGATCGCGAGCTATCTCGACGATGCGGGCGTAGTTGAAGTGATGCTCAACCCCGATGGGCGCTTGTGGATCGATCGCCTGTCCGAGGGGTTGTCCGACACAGGAGAGCGCCTGTCGGCAGCGGACGGCGAGCGCATCGTTCGCCTCGTTGCTCATCATGTCGGTGCCGAAGTCCATGCCGGCGCCCCGCGCGTCTCGGCCGAGCTACCCGAGACGGGGGAGCGGTTCGAGGGGCTTCTTCCTCCCGTCGTCGCCGCGCCTGCCTTCGCGATCCGCAAGCCTGCCGTCGCCATCTTCACCCTTAAAGACTATGTCGCGACCGGAATCATGTCGGCGCAGCAGGCGGACGCGCTGCGCCAGGGCGTTGCCAACCGCGCGAACATCCTGGTCGCGGGCGGCACATCCACGGGCAAGACCACGCTGATCAACGCGCTGCTGGCCGAAGTGGCCAAGACCCCCGATCGCGTCGTCATCATCGAGGATACGCGCGAACTGCAATGCGCAGCACCCAATCTCGTAGCGATGCGCACTAAAGACGGCGTCGCGTCGCTCTCGGATCTCGTTCGTTCGTCGCTGCGGCTGCGCCCCGACCGAATTCCGGTCGGCGAGGTGCGCGGGGCCGAGGCGCTCGAACTGCTCAAGGCCTGGGGCACCGGCCACCCCGGCGGCCTCGGCACGATCCACGCCGGCAGCGCCATTGGCGCGCTGCGCCGGATGGAACAGCTCATCCAGGAAGCCGTCGTCACGGTTCCGCGCGCGCTGATCGCCGAAACGATCGACCTGGTTGCCGTCCTCTCCGGCCGCGGCTCCGCGCGCCGGCTGTCCGAACTCACCCGTGTCGACGGCCTTCGCCTGGACGGCGATTACCGGGTCGCGCCAGCCGTCCTTGAGGGCGACGACAGCCCGACCTTGCCCATCCAAAGCCCAAAAGGAGAAAATCCGTGATCCAACGCCTGCGCCTTGCGCGCCATCGCCTCGCCATGGCCGTTTCCGTTCCCACGCTCATCCTGGTGATGGCCGCGCCCGCTTTTGCCTCCGGCTCGTCGATGCCGTGGGAACAGCCGTTGCAACAGATACTCCAGTCGATCGAAGGACCGGTCGCCAAGATCATGGCGGTGATCATCATCATCGTCACCGGGCTGACGCTCGCCTTCGGCGACACGTCGGGCGGCTTCCGCCGGCTCATCCAGATCGTGTTCGGCCTGTCCATCGCTTTCGCGGCGTCGAGCTTCTTCCTGTCATTCTTCTCGTTCGGCGGCGGAGCGCTGGTCTGATGGCTGGTGCTGTCGAACACGGAGGCCCAATGCCGGACTACGCAGTGCCGGGTTATGCGGTCCTCGTGCACCGCGCGCTGACCGAGCCGATCCTGCTCGGCGGCGCCCCGCGCGCCATTGCCATCATGAACGGGACGCTCGCGGGTGCCGTGGGGCTGGGGCTGCGTCTCTGGCTAGTCGGCATCGCCATCTGGGCGATCGGCCATGTTGCCGCCGTCTGGGCCGCCAAGCGCGATCCGCTTTTCGCCGACGTCGTTCGCCGGCACCTGCGCATCGCGGCGCATCTCACGGTCTGAGGGGGGCAATTGGATGATGAATCTTGCCGAATATCGCAATCGTAGCAGCCGGCTCGCCGACTTCCTGCCCTGGGTGGCATTGGTCGGCGCCGGAATCGTCCTCAACAAGGACGGCAGCTTCCAGCGCACCGCGCGCTTTCGCGGTCCTGATCTCGACAGCGCCGTGCCGGCCGAACTGGTCGCCGTCGCCGGCCGGCTCAACAATGCCTTGCGCCGTCTCGGCTCCGGCTGGGCAATCTTCGTCGAGGCGCAGCGCCATGCCTCGACCCGCTATCCCGACAGCCACTTTCCGGATGCGGCCTCCATGTTGGTCGATGCGGAACGAAAGGCGGGCTTCGAGGAGACCGGCGCGCATTTCGAGTCCAGCTACTTCCTGACGCTCACCTATCTTGCGCCCGCCGAAGACACCGCGCGAGCGGAAAGCTGGCTCTACGAAGGTCGCGTGAAGAAGGGCCTCGACCCCAACGCGGTGCTGACCGGGTTCACTGACCGCAGCGACCGCGTCCTGGACCTTGTCGAAGCCTTCATGCCGGAGTGCCGCTGGCTCGATGACGCCGAGACGCTGACTTATCTGCATGGCTGCGTCTCGACCAATCGTCATCGTGTCCGCGTTCCCGAAACGCCGATGTATCTCGACGCCATGCTGGCCGACCAGCCGCTGACCGGCGGGCTCGAGCCCCAGCTTGGCGCGTTGCATCTGCGCGTTCTCACGGTCACGGGTTTCCCGACCGCGACCACGCCGGGTCTGCTCGACGAACTGAACCGGCTGGCGTTTCCGTATCGCTGGTCGACACGCGCGATCCTGCTCGACAAGACCGACGCGACCAGGCTGCTGACAAAGATCCGGCGTCAATGGTTCGCCAAGCGCAAATCGGTCGCCGCCATCCTCAAGGAAGTGATGACCAACGAGGCGTCCGTCCTCGTCGACACCGACGCCGCGAATAAGGCCGCCGACGCCGACATGGCGCTGCAGGAGCTCGGCGCCGACTATGCCGGCATGGCTTACGTCACCGCCACGGTGACGGTGTGGGACGAGGATCCCCGCGCCGCTGACGAAAAACTGCGGCTCGTCGAAAAGGTCATCCAGGGCCGCGATTTCACGGCGATCATCGAAACCATCAACGCCGTCGACGCCTGGCTCGGCAGCCTGCCGGGTCATGTCTACGCCAACGTCCGTCAACCTCCCATCTCCACCCTCAATCTCGCCCACATCATCCCGCTTTCCGCGGTGTGGGCGGGGCCGGAACGGGACGAGCATTTTGCAGCGCCCCCTCTGCTCTTCGGCAAGACCGAAGGCTCGACCCCGTTCCGGCTTTCGCTTCACGTCGGCGACGTCGGCCATACGCTGATCGTCGGCCCGACCGGCGCGGGCAAGTCCGTGCTTCTGGCGCTGATGGCGATGCAGTTCCGCCGCTATGCGGGGTCACAGGTTTTCGCCTTCGATTTCGGCGGTTCGATCCGCGCGGCCGCACTCGCCATGGGCGGCGACTGGCATGATCTCGGTGGCGATCTCAGCGATGGCGCGATCGACAGTGTCAGCCTGCAGCCGTTCGCCCGCATTCACGATGTCCCCGAGCGCGCCTGGGCCGCCGACTGGATCGTGGCGATCCTGACGCGCGAGAATGTGACGATCACCCCTGAGGTCAAGGAGCATATCTGGACGGCGTTGAGTTCGCTGGCCTCCGCGCCTGTCGAGGAGCGCACCATCACCGGTCTGGTCGTGCTGCTGCAATCAAATGATCTCAAGCAGGCATTGCGCCCCTATTGCGTCGGCGGTCCCTACGGCCGGTTGCTCGATGCCGAGCGCGAGCATCTCGGATCGGCGTCGGTGCAGGCATTCGAAACCGAAGGGCTGATCGGAACGGGTGCTGCGCCCGCGGTCCTGTCCTATCTCTTCCATCGCATCGAGGACCGGCTCGATGGCTCGCCAACCCTTCTTATCATCGACGAGGGCTGGCTTGCGCTTGACGATGAGGGTTTTGCCGGCCAGCTCCGCGAATGGCTGAAGACACTGCGCAAGAAGAACGCCAGCGTCATCTTCGCTACGCAGTCGCTCAGCGATATCGATGGCTCTGCGATCGCGCCCGCGATCATCGAGAGCTGCCAGACCCGGCTTCTGCTGCCGAACGAGCGCGCAATCGAGCCGCAGATCACGTCGATCTACCGCCGCTTCGGCCTCAACGACCGGCAAATCGAGATCATCGCGCGGGCGATGCCCAAGCGCGACTATTACTGCCAGTCCCGTCGCGGCAACCGGCTGTTCGAGCTCGGCTTGGCGGATGTGGCACTCGCGCTTTGCGCCGTATCCGCGAAGACCGACCAGGTCGCGATCGCCCGCATCGTCGCCGAGCATGGCCGCGACGGTTTCCTCGCTGCCTGGCTCAACCACCGTGGCGTCGGCTGGGCCGCTGAACTCGTTCCCGCACCAACCAGCCCCGCCCTCACCAACAAGGAGAAGTCCCCATGAAAATGCCCCGTTCCGTTGGCATGCGGTTCGCCGCCGCGCTGCTTGCCGCTCCCGTCGCGCTCTCGCCCATGCTGGCTACACCGGCACAGGCCTTGATCGTTTTCGATCCCACGAACTATACGCAAAACGTCCTGACGGCAGCGCGCTCACTCGAGCAGATCACCAACCAGATCACCTCGCTTCAGAATGAAGCGCAGATGCTCATCAACCAGGCCCGCAATCTCGCAGGCCTGCCATTCTCATCGCTGCAGCAGCTCCAGCAGTCGGTGCAGCGGACCCAGCAGTTGCTCGGGCAGGCGCAGAATATTGCCTATGACGTCGAGCAGATCGATCAGGCCTTCCAGCAGAAATACGGCAACGTCTCGCTGTCGGCTTCGGATCAGCAACTGGTCGCCGACGCGCGCTCGCGCTGGAGCAACACGGTTGGCGGCCTTCAGGACGCCATGCGGGTGCAGGCAGGCGTCGTCGGCAACATCGACACCAACCGCAGTGAGATGTCGGCGTTGGTCGGCCAGAGCCAGGGTGCGACCGGAGCGCTTCAGGCAACACAGGCCGGCAACCAGCTGCTCGCGCTTCAGGCGCAGCAGCTGGCCGATCTCACCGCGGTCGTCGCAGCGAACGGTCGGGCGCAGGCGTTGCAATCGGCCGAACAGGCCACCGCCGCCGACCAAGGCCGCGAGCAGCGCCGCCGCTTCCTGACGCAGGGCTCGGGCTACCAGCCCGGCGGTGCGCAGATGTTCTATGGCAAGAACTGAGGCCGGCACGATGGATGGCAAGATCCTCGCTCGCATCGGCGCGGTCGTCTTTATCGCGGTTGCTTTGACAGTGACCGCAATCGAGATGAGCAGCAGGGACGATGGGCCTGCCGCCCTTGCGACGCGGGACCGTTCTATCGCGTCACAAGACCCACTCGCGGCCGAACTGCGCCGCTGTTCCGGGATCGGCGAAGCCGGTCCTCGCGATCCCGGCTGCCTGAAAGCGTGGGTAGAGAGCCGGCGCCGGTTTCTCGGTCAACGTGACTCGGCAACCGCGCCTGCTCCGGTTACCCCGACGACGCTGTTCCCTGACTTGCCCGCGTCAGCGGACCCAATCCGGAAAGAAGGAGGGCGGGCGGATGTGACCGCTCCCGCGATGCAGGTCGAGCCGCCCCGGGCGGAGGCTCGCTGACATGGGCGGCATGGGCGTCATCGATCATTTCCTTGAAGTCTTCACGCGCTACATCGACGGCGGCTTCGGCCTGCTCGGCGGCGAGGTCGGCTTCATCGCCACGACCCTGATTGTTATAGACGTGACGTTGGCGGCGCTCTTCTGGTCCTGGGGGGCCGACGACGACATCATGGCGCGCCTCGTCAAGAAGACGCTGTTCGTCGGCGTCTTCGCCTATCTCATTTCCAACTGGAACAATCTCGCCCGCATCGTCTTCGAAAGCTTCGCCGGGCTTGGCTTGAAGGCCTCCGGAACGGGTTTTGCCGTCGGGGACCTCATGCGCCCGGGCAAGGTGGCCCAGACCGGACTCGACGCCGGCTGGCCCTTGCTGGACTCGATCTCGAACCTGATGGGCTATTGGTCCTTCTTCGAGAACTTCATCCAGATCGCCTGCATGTTCTTCGCCTGGGCGCTGGTGCTGCTCGCCTTCTTCATCCTGGCAATCCAGCTCTTCGTCACGCTGATCGAGTTCAAGCTGACGACGCTCGCCGGTTTCGTGCTGATTCCCTTCGGTCTGTTCGGCAAATCGGCCTTCATGGCCGAGCGGGTGCTTGGCAACGTCATCTCGTCCGGCATCAAGGTGCTGGTGCTCGCCGTCATCATCGGCATCGGCTCGACCCTCTTTTCCGAGTTCACCGCAGGCTTCAGCG
Source organism: Mesorhizobium sp. B2-8-1 (assembly GCF_006440955.1). Taxonomy (NCBI): domain Bacteria; kingdom Pseudomonadati; phylum Pseudomonadota; class Alphaproteobacteria; order Hyphomicrobiales; family Phyllobacteriaceae; genus Mesorhizobium; species Mesorhizobium sp. B2-8-1. The sequence goes on from NZ_VFTX01000005.1 coordinate 334,299, forward strand.
GCAACACGCCGTCGATCGACGATGCCATGGCGATCGTGCTGGCAGCGCTGTCGCTGCTCGGCCTTGGCATCTTTGGACCGGGCATTGCCAACGGTCTCGTCTCCGGCGGCCCGCAGCTCGGCGCGGGCGCGGCGGTCGGCACCGGGCTCGCCGCCGGCGGCATGGCAGCAGTGGGCGCTGCGGCCGCCGGCGCCGTCATGTCCGGCGGCGCGGCTGCCAGCGGCGGTGCTGCAGCGGCGGCCCGCGGCGGTGCCGCGACCGCGGGCAGGGCATCCACAGCCTACGGCCTCGGCGCGGCCGGAGAGTCTGGCTTTTCCGGCGTCGCATCCGGGCTCGGCGGTGTCATGAACGCGGGCGCTCAGGGCGCCATCTCACCGCTGAAGCGCGCGGCCAATAATGCGGCAGGCAGCATGAAGCACAGCTACCAGTCCGGCGCTCGCGCTGCCTTCGAGACGACGGGCGGATCATCCACCGCAGGCACAGTCGGCGCGAGCGCTGCCGAAGCCGGCTCCGCTCCCGCCGCGTCCTCCGCCACCGAGAGTCAGCCCGCCTGGGCGAAGCGCATGAAGCGCTCGCAACGCATGACCCATGGCGTTCAGGCCGCCGCCCACGCTGTTCGCAGTGGTGACAGCCATGGCGGCGGCTCCTCGATCAACCTCTCTGAAAGAGACTAAGCATGTTCAAACGACCGTCCACGCACTACGGCAAATCCCCACAACCCGAGACGCCCTACCAGCGCGCTGCCCAGGTCTGGGACGAGCGCATCGGTTCCGCTCGCGTGCAGGCGCGCAATTGGCGTTACATGGCCTTCGGTTCCCTGGCGCTCGCCGCCGGGTTCTCCGCCGCGCTCGTCTGGCAATCCGCCAACGGCTCGATCGTGCCCTGGGTGGTGCAGGTCGATCGTCTCGGCCAGGCGCAGGCTGTCGCCCCTGCGGTCGGCGACTATCAGCCGAACGATCCGCAGATTGCCTTCTACCTGGCGCACTTCATCGAACAGGTGAGGTCGATCCCCGCCGATCCAATCATCGTGCGGCAGAACTGGCTGCGCGCCTACGACTTCACGGCGCAGGGCGGGGCGCTGGCACTCAACGACTATGCGCGCGCCAATGACCCATTCACCAAGGTCGGCAAGCAACAGGTCGCCGTCGACGTGTCGTCGGTCATCCGCGCATCGCCGGTGAGCTTCCGCGTCGCCTGGGTCGAACGCCGCTATCAGGACGGCTCCCTCGCTTCCACGGAGCGCTGGTCTGCGATCCTCACAATTGTCGTGCAGCCCCCGCGCGACGCGGACGCGCTGAGGAAGAACCCGCTCGGCATCTACATCAACGCTATCAACTGGTCGAAGGAGCTTGGACAATGACGCCCGCACTCTTCAAGGCCGCCCACTGGGGGTGTCCAACTTTCCTCATCCACGCAGTGCCGGCTTTCCGCAAGATAGCCTTTCCAGCACTTCTGCTTTGCACTTCGGCGCTTGCAGGCTGTGCCACCAGGCAGAAGCCGCCGGAGATTTCCTATGACGATCCGGTGCCGGCCGTGCAGGCCGTCGATCCGCCCCCGCCCGTCAAGGTGGTCGAGTTGTCAAAGCCGCTGCCGCTCCCAGGCCAGTTGAAGCCGGTCGGCAAGGACGCAAAGCCCGAGCCGGAACCGACCGATCCGACCGCGCGCGTGAACCTGGCCAATGCGGCCGCGCGCGTCCAGCCGGTGCGCAACGGCTTCATCAACTCGATGCAGGTCTATCCATTCGTCGATGGCGCCCTCTATCAGGTCTATGCCTCGCCTGGGCAGATCACTGACATCGCGCTCCAGCCCGGCGAGCAGCTCGTCGGCTCCGGTCCCGTCGCCGCCGGCGACACCGTGCGCTGGATCATCGGTGATACCGAGAGCGGTACGGGCGGGACCAAGCAGGTCCACATCCTGGTCAAGCCGACGCGCGCTGAACTGATAACCAATCTCGTCATCAATACCGATCGGCGCACCTATCACATGGAACTGCGCTCGACGCCGTCGACCTATATGGCGTCGGTTTCCTGGCAATACCCGCAGGACCAACTCATTGCCTTGCGCCGTCAGAACCAGGAGGCCGAAGCTGCACAGCCGGTCTCGACCGGCATCGATCTCGCTCGTGTCAATTTCCGCTACCAGGTGACAGGCGATCGCGCACCGTGGCGGCCGTTGCGCGCCTTCGACGATGGCAAGCAGGTGTTCATCGAGTTTCCGCGAGGCATCGGCCAGGGCGAGATGCCGCCACTTTTCGTGGTCGGGCCGGAAGGCGACACGTCCGAACTGGTGAACTATCGCGTGCGCGGCAACTACATGATCGTCGACCGGCTGTTTGCCGCCGCCGAGTTGCGCTTCGGCGCAGGCAAGAACCAGCAGCGCATCCGCATCTCACGCACCGATGGGGTTAGGAGCAGTCGATTTTCATGGATGCGTGGCCCTGGTGAGACCCCGCAAGCGACGAACCTCCGAACAGACAGCGGAGGGTCGCCATCATGAGCGACAGATTGAATCCCGGGAAGGAAGAAGGCCGGGGACCGATGAATGACGCCCGGCCGGAGGCGCCGGTCGAGGAAGACGCCCGGCCGTTGACAGGCGAGCCGGCCGCGGCCATGCGGCTGCGCGCCGAGCCGCCGCGCGTGACGCGTCTGTCGCGCAAGGCGCTGGCCGGATTGGGGCTCGCCGCAAGCCTAACTGTCGGCGGCGCGCTGATTTACGCACTTCAGAACCGTCAACAAGGGCAGGGGCAGGAGCTGTATTCGACCGACAATCGCTCGACGCCCGATGGGCTCGCCGGCCTGCCAAAGGACTATGCGGGCGTTCCGAAGCTTGGCCCACCGCTTCCCGGCGATCTCGGCCGCCCGATCCTCGCCGCACAGAATGGCGGCCCCGCGCCATCGACAGGCCCCATCGGCCCGGACCCGGAGGAGCAGCGCCGGGAGCAGGAACTGGAAGCGGCGAGGACCGCGCGACTGTTCGCGTCCACGCAAACGCGGCCTGCGGGTGAGGCGACTGCCGCTCAAGCCACGACAGAGACCATGCCAAGGCCCGATCTCGCCAGCCTTGGCCTCGCGCCGCAGCCAGCGACGCCCTCGGCGCAGGACCGCCAGCGCGCATTCCTAGATCAGCCACCGGACAAACGCACCGTCTCGGCCGATCGCGTCGCGGCGCCGGCGTCGAAGAACGTCCTGCAGGCGGGCGCGGTCATCGCAGCCGCCCTCATCACCGGCATTCGTTCCGACCTCCCGGGTCAGATTACCGCGCAGGTGACGGAGAATGTCTATGACAGCCCCACCGGACAAATCCGCCTCATTCCCCAAGGGACGCGCCTCATCGGCCAGTATGACAATGGTGTCGGTTTCGGCCAGCGTCGCGTGTTGCTGGTCTGGACCAGGCTGATTTTTCCGAACGGCCGTTCCATCGTTCTGGAGCGTGAGCCCGGCGCGGATGCCGACGGTTATGCTGGTGTCGAGGATGGCGTCGACTATCACTGGGGCGAACTGTTCAAGGCTGCAGCACTTTCCACGGTTCTGAGCATCGGGGCGCAAGCAGGCTCATCGGGCGAGGAAAGCGACGTCGTGCGCGCGCTGCGCCAGGGCGCTTCGGACAGCATCAGCCAGACAGGACAGCAGATCGTCCAGCGGCAGCTCAACATAGCGCCGACGCTCACCATCCGACCGGGATTCCCGGTGCGCGTCATCGTCACACGCGATCTCGTGCTCGAACCTTACGGAGGCTGAAAATGGCCAAGCTGAAACTGGGACCAATCGCCGACGACAAACCCGTCAAGGTCATGGTGGAACTCCCTGCGGCACTGCACCGCGATCTGGCTGCTTATGCCGAGATCCTCGGTCGCGAAGCGGGCCAACGGCCAGCCGATGCGCCGCGCCTCATCGTTGCGATGCTGGAACGGTTCATTGCGACGGATCGGGGCTTTGCCAAGGCAAAGCGTTCGGACGGTGGTTAGAGGCCGTACCACTGAGGCGAACCGGGTCAGTCGCGCCTCCCAGTCATGGCGTGACTTCAGAAATCGCGCCGCGGCGTTCCGTACTTCCTGCATTGACGGGGGTAGGCCCGGGTCGCGTTCCTGTCACCATATTTCTTGCGGTCCCAACCAGCCGCAAAAGCGCGCGCTTTGGGTTCGATTCCAGCCACACTGCCTTGATCGAACTGATGCTGCTCAGGCCACTGATGGGTTTCCACACCGTGGCGTCGATAGCGACTGTGCTGGCAAAACCCTCGCCCGCCAGAGTCACGCCTTGACCGAGTTGCACCTTGAGGATGACCGTTGCTTCGCTGGCGCGACATATCTGGACAGTGGGGCCACCATTCGCAGCGATATGCTCCATCAAACCCAGATCCTGCGGCGATCCGCTTGAAACCAGCAGGCACGTATCTGCAAGATCTGCCCATGTGATCGCAGGCCTCTTGGCCAGCGGATGGTAACAGGGCAGGAGAACGAACAAGCGCTCGTGCGCAAATATCTCGCTACGGCATAATGCGGCGTTCTCAAGTCCATGCGTAAAGACGATGTCGAGGCGCCGGCGGCGTATAGCCGCCAGGCATTGTTCGACTGGAACGTCTTCGATCGCGACGCACACGTCCGGATGCAAACGGCCAAAACGATCGATGAGACGTGCCACGAACGTGCGCCCCATCTGGGCGCATAACCCTATCCTGACCGTTTTGGCATCCTGGTGACCGCGACTACTTCCGGCCAGGGCATCGCGCAAGCCTTCATAATGAGCGCGGACAAGGTCGACCCAGTCCCGACCCGCCTCGGTCAGCCGAACGCCATGGACGTCGCGGTCAAACAACTGCATGTCCAGCAACTGCTCCAGCGCAACGATGTTGCGGCTGACACAGGATTCCCTCACTCTGAGAACTCTTGCAGCCTGCCTGAGGCTGCCATGGTCGACAGCTGCGAAGACATGGTCCAAACGGCGGAGCGTGTTGTTGACCTGTCCCAAGGCCCCGGAGCCTATTCCTGCCCGGCGGCGCGGCTCACCGGCAGGGTCGGATACAAGCTGGTTTCGTAGACATACTCGTGCGGAATGGCTGGCGTGGCCAGCTGGGAGAGGTACCGGTTCAGATTTTCCTCGCTATTGCTCGCAGCGAGGCTACAGAAATTTCCGCTGTTCCAGGTCAGGGCGCAGTGGCTGAAATGCGCGTGTATTGCGTCAGCCATCTGCGCCAAAGTGACCTCATTGCCGAACATCGTATCCAGAACGAGGGTCTGCTTCTTCTCGATTTCGTCTGGGGGAAAATAGCGCGCCTTGAAGCCAAAATCCTTCTGGTATTCGCGGCGCCGGTAATCCGGCTCCTCGGCAGCCCGGAACTTCTCGACGAAGACGAAGATTCCGTCGTGCTTGAGGTGCTGGGTCACGAACTCGATCTGGCTTGCTCTGTTTGGCGAGTACATCTGAAAGGTCGTATCTTCGAGAATAATATCGAACCCGTGCGCGAAATTTGCCAGTCGCGGACCCGAGCTCAGGACGTCCTTGGTCAACTTATGGAAGGGGCCAATGAAGAAGTCGGCGTGCGATGGTTCGCCATAGGCCATGAAGCTTGTGTAGTTCTCAGCGTTTGGGCTGCACGACAGCGTGCGTATCTGTCCCTCGGACAGTTCCGACAACGTTCTCGCCATCGTGCCTTCCGCCGTTCCAAGGCTGTATAGCGAAAGCGGAGCGCCACGATGACGGGCATATTTCAGCACTGTGTAGGCCATCCGACACTCTTCCTCTAGTCTGTAGGGAATGCTGCCGTGGTAGTGCTGGTCGAAAAAACCTTGTCGTGCCGCATGCAGGGCAACCAAGCCGCGCAGCAGTTCATCGCTCGGCAGAAGGCGGGCGTCGGCGATGGGCTTGCGGATTGGCATCCCGCTCTTCCCGGCCGCGGTCGCCGCGAAAAAGCCGGCGAGTCCGTTGATCCGCGGACCATGGTCGCACTCAGCCAGAAAGTCGTCGAGTCCACGCATCGCAGTATGCCTCCAGCACCGTTCCATTGGTGAGATGCCGATACGTCGACGGGGGAAATTCCACTAAGATAAGTGTGGTCTAATATTTCACCGCGCTCAAGTATTGGCTGTGCCAACTGGTAGGCCAGCCGGATACTGGCGGCTTTCACTCGATTGTCATTTTTTCGCTAAAGTCACATCTTCTACCAATCCAGAGTTATTTGCGTGTTGTTCAGCAACCCATGGTTCGCCACATCACGCAACGACTGGCCACTCGCCAGTAAGGAGACTGTGGATACGTGAATACTCTTGCCCTCGACCCGACCGAGAACCGCCATTCACAGCACCAGTCGCTTGCCCACAAGTATGAGAGTTGGGGGAGCGTGCGGGCGGACGTGGTCAAAAGAACCGGGCTTGAGCGCCAGGAGACAAGAATCCTCCAGCCAAACCATGTGTTCTTGATGAACCTGAAGGGCACGGCGAGCCGCGGAGAAGACATTGTGGACGGGCGCCGGATTGCCTTTTTGCCGCGCCGGGCCGGTTCGATAATCTTCATGCCCGCCGGCAGTGATTGGAATGGGTGGGACGAGGGGGACGCGACCGCTTCCTACCTCCTGGTCTCGATTGAAAAAGGGTTCGCTGACGACGTGTTTGCGGGAATGGCTCGCAATCGCGCGGAAGTGCTGCCGCCTTCGATCGGATTTCGGGACACCACTGTAGAATTGGCGTTGCAGAGGATTGTCTTGGAGCTCAAGCAGCCTGACCCCATCAGCGCAACGATAGTGGAGTGCCAGGCCACGCAATTGCTCGGGCAAATGTTCAGGTTGAACGGCGTCCACCGGGAACCGGCAAAAGGCGGTTTGTCATCGTTCGATCTCAAGCGAGCGGTGGGAATGATCGAGGCCTTGTCGGGCGGCAGACCTACGCTCGCCGATTTGGCAAAAGAGGTTGGGATTAGCCGGTTCCATTTCTGGAGGGCCTTCAAGCAGTCGACTGGCATGACGCCGCACGCATTCATTGCGCAGCGCCGATTGGAGCACTCCGCGGATATGCTGCGATCGACCAATTTGTCGGCGACGGAGATCGCGATGGAATGTGGTTTCGGCAGTTCGAGCCATTTCACGACCGCCTTTAAGCGGGCCTTCGGCGCGGCCCCCACGGAATTTCGTCGTCAGTGCAGAATCTAGGCCGCCGATTGTCGGTTCTCAGCAAGTATCGGAAAACCCCAACATCACAGTAAAGCAGGCTTGGCGGAACAAGGTATCCATCGGCGGTCAGCCTGGATGAGCCGCTCATGTCGAACCTGGTTCGAATTCATCATGCCAAGGGGCGGGCCGACCGGTCCAATCCCCGCGTGGGATTCCTGGCGAGCACGCTATCGGCGGCTGTTGCCCGAAACGGCTACTACATCGCATCCGCCTGGATTCTCGTCGAGCGAGGATACGGAACTGCCGGCGTGGCGACTTTCCTTGCGATCGCAAGCATTGTCGAATTCATCGCGAGCCCTTTGGCCGGCCTAGCGGCGGATCGATTTGACAGGCGATGCTTGAACGTATCGGCAGACCTCGGCCGCTTCGTCGTCATGATGGCGACAGCTTGCGCGCTCCTCTACATGGACGTGTTTCTGATTATCTGCCTGTCAGCGGTCCTCTTTTCGTTTTGCGACCGTGTCGCGCTAACGAGCTCTCAATCAATGATCCCCGTGATAGCCGGCGGCCGCGATCTTGTAGCCTCGAATTCCGCCGTCTTCTTCGTCATGCAGTTCGGCAATCTCGGCGCAGCTCTGCTTGCAGGGCCGTTGCTGCATGAGCGCTCCCCAGCCCTGCCATTCACCGTTCTTGCTGCCTTCTTCCTATTTTCAGCGGGCTGCCTTGCCTTGATGCGGCTGGAACCGGTTTCGCGCGATGTCCGCATCGCCAAAATCTCTGCGGCACAAATCGATCCGAGCCTGCGTCGTCTCATCGTCGTCTACGCGCTTCTCTACACTGGCGCGGTGCTTGTCAGCGTCCTGGGATCGAGTTTCGTCTTCCAGGAGCAGAAGGGTACTGCCGTGGATTTCGGCTACCTCGAGGCTGCATGGTCGGCGGGCTCACTGATCGGCGCGGTCATTCTAATCCGAATTGAAAGAGCGATGAGCACTCATGCGCTGCATCTCATGCTTTTGGGCTTAACGGCGCTGGTACTCATGGCGTTGGCATATCTAAGCTCGCCTTGGACAGTGGTCCTTTTTGCCGCGCTCGGATTTCTATACAATCTTGGACGCGTCAGCGTTGAAGTCACATTGCAGTCGCATGTATCCGTTTATCTGTTGGGCCGGGCCAAAGGCATCATGCACAGTGTGGCCGTGGCGCTCGGGTTACTCGTCTTCGGCATCGGCGCCGCTGTAGGAGATCGAGCATTTCCTTCGACGATATTCTTCAGCTTCGGAGTGGTGCTCCTCATCAGTATTTCGTGTTTGAGCGTCGGTGCCGTTCAGCCGCAAGAAAAAGGTGAATCGTGAGGTGGAAGAGCTAACGGCAGGTGCAGATGCGAAACATGCAGTCCTGGGGTCGCTGACGGCACTCTACCCCTGGATGAGCCCATATTATTCCCGGCCGATACGCGACTATGCGTTTCGCCTGTTCGAGGCGCCAGCTCCGAAAGCCGTGCCGGAAATTCGCCGTCACGCCCTTACCAAGGTGCTCGACGCGATCAAGAACGCTGGGGAGCGAAACGGATTGCCCCTCAATGCCGTTTCACAAATCTGCAGAGAATTCGAAAAGCGCCGTGTGATGCAGACAGGCCCTCATTTGTTTCTCCTCATGGAGCCGGAAGCCTATTACACACACATCTTCAGCCTCCTGGGCCTCTCGGCGCATGGCTGTTCGACCTATGTTTCCTACGCCGTTTCGACGGTGAACCTCGTTGAAAAGCCACGCAAGGGGCCAGGCTGGCTCACCGTTGACGGGAAGCCGATCAACGTCTTCGGCCTCAGCCGAAGCCGGATGATCGGATACAGCCTGTTAGCCGGGCAGGGTCCCTATAGGTTCGAGTTGTTGCCGACGGAGTCAAACACGGGGGAAGACGCACTCGGGCTGCTTCGCAGCTTTCTGCCGAAGACGCAATTCGAGCGGCCCGCGCATGCCATCAAGGCAGCCAATCAGCTCCTCTGGCCAAAAATGTTCGGAGGCCGCTTTGCCTTCCTGCAGATCGACGACGAAGATGTTGCCGACCTGGTGGCTGATCATCTGTCGGACGAAAATTCCTGGCTACGCATGAGACTGCTGGAAGACCCGAAGTTCGCTTCCAATATCCTTGCCGGCCTCGACGGGCTCGCGTCTGGCCCCTGGAGTGGCTGGCTCGCTCGGGGTACTGATTTCTTTTGGTTCTATGAAAATGGCAAACGCCGTCCGCTGCGTCTCGTCGCCGGCGAACTCATCGATCCTGCGACCGGTATGAAGGTGGCGTGCTTCACAGCCCCCGACATCCTCGAGCGGCTGGCAAACCGCAGCCTTGTCCCGAATCTCCTGCTGATGTTTCTGGTTTTGTCGATCCTGCCCGGCGTGCGCGCGCTTGGAGGCAGCTATCAGCCAATCTACTACCCCCTGATGCGCTATGTCGTCTGCCGGGCGCTCGAGGCCGCAGGCGTGGATGGAGATCTTCAGCAGGCTCTCGCGACCGACGACGTTCCGGGCGCTTGGGGACATCGGGTCGTTGAGTGTGATGATGATCCGTTCGAGCTGTTCCTAAATGGCATGAACGGCGGGATGAGTGATCTCATCGACCGTTTGGGCGACATTTCCTTCGCCGAGGCATGCGGAAGCATGAAGGGCTTTGTGACTGACCCGTGGTGGCATGAACTTCACAGCCGGTTGCGGCAGGGGTTGGTCACGCCGGCCGACGAGGAATGGGCTTTTTCCTGAAATGTTTTATGCGCTTCCACCGCCGATTGCTAATGGCTGCTTCGCGCCTAATCGGCCGTTCAGGCAAACTTTGCCTTCGCCGAAAGAGGACAGTCCGTTCTAGTGAACCGGATGGCTGCCGTGCGCCCCAATCGAACGAGTCTTTCCATAGCGTCGCCCGAACGGCGCTCTCAGCACGCCCACGGCATCAGAGTTGTCAGCTGAAAAAAAATGCGCCAGGTGAGTAGCGCACCGAGCAAGCAGACGAGAAGGATGATGCTAAGAGCGAATCGGTGAAGTGTAATCCGGTTTTCCAGCTTGCGATAAAGAGGGAGGAACTCCGCGGCGACGACGGAGTAGTCGCCGTTTAGCTTTGTCTTCTGTCGGGTCAGATCGTCGTCTATCGTCGACAGCGTCAGCAGCTGGTTGACGATGGCAAACGCCAGAAGGGCAACAAACAGCGTTGCACCCAGCGAGATAGCCAAGTTCGCCCAAAAATTCACGTCGCATTGAGTTGCGGGTTTGAGCTGGGTGGCGATTATCACACTCGCGACGGGAATGCCCATTATCTGGTTCTGGATGTCGTGGAATGTTTTATGAATCTTACCGGTGTAGTCCGCGATGGCCTCTTCCGCCTTCCCCCGGATCTTGTCGTACGAGAACTCCGACGCGAACAGCCTGTAGCTGTCCTCACACTTCGTGACGAAGTCCCGAAGGTGTCGAAGAAGGTACTTGAAGCGCTCGCCGTCGGGATGAGTGCGGCACGTCTCAATGAGGGTAGTAGCGACGATCGCAGTTTTCTGGTCTTTGTGCACCTTCTGCATGACGAAGTTCTCGAACTCGTCGACCAGCATGGAGTTTAAGGAGACAAGGTCCGATGACTTGAAATCTACGGGGACCATCAGCCGGATCGGGCCGAGGAACAGCATCTCGGCCTGGTATGGGTCGAGAAAGGCAGCCGCCTCTTTTAAGGTGCGGACCAGGCGCAATGCATTCCGGTAGCGCGCGACGGAGTCGGGGACGACGGTATCGTTGTAGGCGAACCTTTCATCGATCAGGTAGTAGCGCTCCGGCTCGCCTATGCGGTTGCGACGGTTCTCGAGCAGCCGGTCGAGGTTGAGCGCAAGGAAGCCAAGTCCTGTGCGCGGAGCGCCGATCTCGACGCTAACGGTCGCGCCTATGAGGATCGAAGACGCTGAATCGACCGTGAATGCCGCGTCGTCGAACGCCTTCTCATCGTTTTCAATCTGCTTCAGCGTTTCCACGATGCTGTAATCGCGGACCGTCAACTTGCCCGCAGAGCCATCCTTCGAGAACTCCGTGTTGCGGTAGAGGGCTATCAGCTGGTCGAACGTGATCATGAGGCTACACTACTCCTGATCGTGTTCCAGTCTTTCGATCAGTTCGGCAGGGAGTTCGGTGAAAGTCAGGGTCTTCTTGTCGTCATTATAGACAATCTTGCCGTCGGTGAGGGCCTGCCGATTGAATTCGACCGACCAGAGTCGGGTCTTCGCGGAGAACTTCACCATCGGCGACAGTGCTCGTTTCTTCGGAACGAAGCCGTCGCTAAGTCCGACATCCGGATCACCAAGCGTTTTGGCGAGTTCTTTCGGATTATCTGGAAACAGCTCGTTGGAGAATGTCTCAAGATCCAAAGGCTCGTTGTCTCGGATGTATCGCTGGCAGATGTCGTACGCCTTCTGTAGAAAAGCCTGCTTGTCCTTCACGAAACCCTTCGCCGGCTCGGCGAAACCGTTCAGCACGCGCACGAGTGTCCTGGTATCCTCGAGGTCCTGAACGGTGCTGTCGCAACCGAGGAATTCCTTGAAGTACTCGGCGACGTTCCCCTTGCCCTTAAGGAAGCCGATGTAACGGTCCGCCGAGTTAGTCCATGCAGTGATGTTGATCCGGCCGGCGAAGCGGAAGCCGTCGAGATCGAGGTGTTCGACTGACGCAATGTCAAAGTTTTTGGTGAGCGCCGCGCCGAGCTTATCGTTGATGATCGCCACTAGCAGATACCGCTGCTCGTCCTTTTCGAGATGCGCGAACAGGACGTGGCCGCCCGTCGCCCCGGGCTTTCGGCGCGCCTGAACGGTCAGTGTCGTCATCAGCTTGGCCGTGAGCGTAGCGAAGTCCTTGAAGTCGCCCTTCCGGAATTCGTCAAGATAGGTCTGTGCCGGATAGTTGTCGGCGCTTGCCGCGAAGCGCCCGTGGGACTTCGAGGCGCGGCTCGCATACATCGCGTGCAGCTCGCCAACTACCCGCTCAACCGTTTTCGAGACCTTCAGGTGCGCGTTACCTGACACCGTTTCGAAGTTCTCGGAATCCTTCTTCAGGTCGTGCACCGCGACCTGAATGACCTGCTCGACCATCGAATCCTCCCCCTCATGATGGCAGTTATGCGAGACGTTAGGCTCCGAAGGCAAGTGTTCGTAGATTAGCGGAGGGAATATCCGCGCCGAGCGTGCAGAAAGGCGGAGCATCTTTCGACACGCATATGGCCTACGATCGCAGCGCGGATTGGATTTTCTTCCACTCAGGAATTTCATCAAAACGGTACTTTCTTAGCCCCAACAACTTCGTAAAAAGATCGAACGCGTGGAGGGTTCTTAGGATTAAGAGCGGCGCATTAAACGACGCCATTACCACGCCCGAGAGAGTGTCTTGCCGTTCAGAAAGCAACGCCTCGAGGACGACGATCTCATTGCCCGGATCTACGATCCAAGCTCCGGCATTGCCAACGAAGGTGAAGACACGGAATCGGCAGCCGGGTGAACGATCTCGCAAAGTTTCGCGTAGAGCGGCTTTACGCCGGGAATCTTCATTTTGTCCACGTGGTCGACGTACTGGAAGGTCTGCATCGCCTTATGACTGTCCGGTGTCTTTTCGGTCTTCAGCACCTTCCGGGCATGTGTGAAATGTATCAGCGTGTCTTCCAGCTCCTTTGCGGACAGCATGGGCTCTCCGGTCTGACCGGAAGTCTCGGCCCGTATCGCATCCTTGTTGTAGGCGAGCGTGTGGGCCACCGATCCCAAGCTGTGGTTTATATCGCCAGCTGATTCGATCAGGCTTCTACATGCCGACGCCCAGCCATATAGGCTTCCCGCCTCATGTTCGCGGATCGCCACCTTGATCCACCTGGACGTACGAAATACCGATGCAACCGCAGCCATATGCGCCCGGTAAAGCATCTCCGTCCAATAGATGTGCTTCATGTATTCTCGCCCGATCGTTTCGTCGCGAGACCTGCGTTCGAACTCCGACAAATCCTCGAAAGTGTACCTGTCTCTCATCAGATCAGGCGCAATGTCGTTGACTATGCGACCGTAGATTTCGGAGTTCTTCCCGAATACTGCGGACATTTTCTTAATGTCAAGATCGAGAGCTGGTGTTGGGGGCGACTCTGGGACCATGGAGAGAACGTCTTTCAAACACATCTTAACAGAGAAGCCGGACGCCCCCTGCCAAGGTGCATCGCTGACAAGGCTAATACATGGACTCGTGCCTAACCGAAATTGGCCTGGGCAGCGTCTAGCGCAATATGCCGACGAGAGCCGGAGTAGGATTAGGTGCGCTGACGCAGAAAATGCCAGCCTGGCGGCCTTCCTACTTCCACTTGGCTATTCGCTCCTTGCCGCTGGTACTCAAAACTGCACCAAGAAAGTCGCTCGAGCGCTCGTGGTCAATCTCTCGCCGCCGCGCCTTTATGACGTGCAAAGGCTTTGGCATCGAACTTGCGGATTCGATTAGGATAAGGCCAACGCCGTGCTTTGAGCACTCGTCCTTAACCCGGCTCTCCTGATCGGGTGCCGTCTTTGTCCACATTGCTGCATCGATGGGGAAGACCACATACGCCTTTGTCGCAGCGCTGGTGTGTGAAAGCGCTTCGAATACCGCCAGAACATTGGCCGAATCGGGTCGCTTCACTTCGAAAGTAACGACGTCAAATTCGTTGCCGATCGTATAGGAGAATTTCTTATGTGAAACGAGAGTGAAATCCGGTCTCGTCCATGGACCTATTATCTTACTATCTTTTCTCGCCGTATTCTCAAGAAGGAACTCAGATCTGTCGTAATTGCTACCGATCCATAATTCTTGAAGAACGTTCTCGACAACGGGATAATAACTCTCCTCAGGTACTATGAATGTTTTGTCACCGACGCTTTTGGTCAGGCTGATATAGCCTTGAGTAAGTTGATTGAGATAGTTTTGGCTTATGCCATATCTGATGGCTGCGTCAGTAGATGCTTCGTTGTCTCCAATCGTCCGCTTCAGTGTGGTGCGGGTAATTTGCCCACCATCCTTGCGGAATCTATCGATTACATCCTTTAAGAGCTCAAGCGTTCTTAGGCTTGGTGATAAAATCGAACCAGACAAACTTCCCCCCTCGTACAGTTTGATATCAGTTCGCTCCGCTACACCATATAAACAGGCTTTTGGCAGACCGAACATCGATAGGAACGCTGCTAACATATCTTCGCAGGACATTATTCTTCAATGGGCATATTTGCTCCTTTCTCAAAGCGTCCGGCCAACCCAAGCCCGCGCCTCGTCCTCCAAAGCGAGCGTCGCAGGCGAAACGCGCCGCGGGCCGTCGTAGGATCAGGTACTCAGGCGCCAGGCATCCTTGCATACAGCTTCCTAAGAGCAAAACCAGCGATCGCCCGAAAGAGCGACAAGTTACTCTTTTTGCTTGAGAGTACCCATACTGTCCGATTCTTGGTGTTATTCTTGGGCGAACAGTGCAGACTGCGTTTGGGGCGGACCATTCCAAGCAGGGGGGATCTTGGGGGAACTCAGAGACGCATTGCAGTCGCTGTTAGAGTCGCGGGGGCTGGCGCTGCCCGATGGCCGTCCGCTCTATGCATACAGGTTCGCGCGCACCGACTTCGACCGAATCGGCGCGATCTTGCGTCTATGCGGCCTTTCGGCGGTACGCGATCGTCATGGCGCGGCGCTAATCGTGTCGCACGTGGCGGAGTGGTTTAGACGCGAGCGGAGCGGCGGCCACTGGGATTGGATTCGTCCGCTCCGAGCCATTGGTCTGGACTACGGACCTTATGCACGGATCCAATATCGAGACGTCGAAAGCTTGGTGAGCCTCGGATTGCGAGTTTGGCGCCGTCCCGAGCCGACAGGAGGCGAGCGGCTCCTCGCCATAGTACGCGAGGCAGGCTTTCCGGTCGCATCGGTTCGCGAGGATCCGCGAATTTCGTCCTGGCTGAAGAATTCGGTGCTGTGCGCCGAAAGAGGTTTCTCGACCCGTGATGCCGTTGGCGCCGAGGCATGGCGCGTGTCGGACCGCTTGGCGCAGGCGCTATTCGATCCGGCAGTCGATCTCTGCGACAAGATCATCGACCTGCGCGCTTCGCTCCCACCCCCCGAAGCCCGCGGCGACCCGGTCGACTATCTAGATCAGAACAGGCTCGGCTGGCGAGACGAACTCCCGTTCGACGTAGAATGTGAGGACATTCGGTCCATGGTCGAGCAAATCGTCCGACTTCGCGACGATGGGGCCGCAGCGCTCGATGTCAGTCGACACCTAGTTCGCGCTGACGACGAATGGCAGGCGCGGGCTTCGCTCGGCTTGTCCGGACGGATCGATCTGCGGCGTTTGCCGTCGTCGGTTGCCGAGGCAGTTCTGGACGGCCGTAGGATCAGAATCTTTCCACGCCCTCCATTCTGCCAGGAGCTGATCGCCGTAGCCGCCATCGAGACGTATGAAAAGGACGACGCGCCAACGCACGAATTGCGCGCGTTTGTGGCCAAGTTTGATTCGCCGCTCGCTTTGGGGGACGAGGCGCGTCTCCTTGTACATTCGGGCAGCAACACCGTCGGTGAGTTCATCGCCGCCGGTGGGGAGCCGCTGCACGATCCTGTCATCGCGCTCCAAATCGAGCAGGTCGACCAAAACGAATCCCCAACAAGGCTGCGAGTGTTGGGGTCGTCACCTGCACGGACGAGCCGGCCCGCGCTTGCGCTCGCCGTGCGCGATGAGCACTTCCGCTCGGTCTCGTTCTCGGCTGGCTTCACGGATCTCGGGCGTTGCGCGGGCGATCGTCGTGTCGTCAGCTTCAGCGGCTCTGCAGCGTTCACGCTAGCGGGCGCGCGATCGTCGTGGAGGACGGCGGCGGAGCGCGAAGTCGACGCACGCCCTATACTCGTTGGCAATCTCGTTCGCAATGTGCGCGAGTCCGTGTTCCGCGGTATGCCGAAGCTATGGATCGACCGAGATGGCCACCTCGCTTCTCCGAGGCGCCAAACGCTGCATTGGCGCCCTCGCGGAAGAGGAACGTGGCGATCGGTCGATGGCTCGAAACCATGGGGAAATGTCGATCTCGCCGTGATCGAGAATGGCGAGCTCCTATTCGCGATTGGGGCATCGATCGTTCCGCCGAACTTTGACCTGGCGGTGGATCGCGGCAGGAGGGAGTTTCGGGTTACTGGGCTCGACACTCGACTGCTCGGCGCGCGCGGGTCGACCAATCTGGACGTTCGGTTCGAAGGCGAGATGGCGATTGTTCGGCTCGGCCCCCCGACCGGAGCATCGACGATCGTCCTCAGACCGCGATGGGATGCAGAGCTCGCGCTGACCTTCACCGATCCGAACTATGACCTGCGCCTAATCGACGCCAACGACGTCCTCGTCCCACCGCGTTCGACCTTCTCGGTCGACGGCTTGAAGGGGTTCCGAATCCTTGCCACGCGCGAAGTATCCTTGTGCATGGAATTGCGCGCGAACGATGCTCCGCGCTTGACGATCACACGGCGCGTGTCCGGCGAAGTTCCTCTTTCCGCCTTCGCCGATACGATAACGCAGTTACTCGGCAACTCGGAGAGCTTGGACGCCCGCGTCGAACTCTCCACGATCGGTGCGACCGCCAACATCGCCGATGTGCGATGGTATGCCGAGGACGTCGATCCTTTCGACGCTCCCCCGCTAAACGCCTTTTCCGTGCTCGCAACCACGCATGGGCTGGATCTCCAAGGGATTTCGCTCGCACATCCGGCAGCCGGCACCGTGTCTCTCGTGGCCCCCGCGAGCCAGGTCGCGATGCGTGCCGAACTAAGCCGCGCACTCCCGCCCGGCCCGTGGCTGATCTATGGTCGGCGTCGGCAAGGCACAAAGGTCCGGCCGAGGATCGTGCCTGCGGCGGCGAGGGCGGCCACAGGAGAAGAAACCTTGTTCGAACGGGCGATCGGCATCGATGGGTCTGCCGCTCGCGCAGCCGCCTTTATTCAGGCCTATGCGCAACCAGAACAGGTTGCCCCGCGAGATCGCCGCACGATTATCGATCTTCTCACGCTGGCTCGCCGCGAGGGCCTCCCTATCTCGTCGATCGACGCGCTGAAAGCATTCGACCGTTCGCCCGGCTTCGCCGCGCTCTTGCTTGCGTCGTGTGACTCCCTCGATGAGCGCGCGGCGCTGCTCGACTTGCAGCGGGACTTACCATTTTTGTGGTCCTCGACGACCGTTGGCAACTGGTTGAGCGCCTTCTCGGCTCGGATCGAGCATGCAAGGATGCGGTTGACGGAGGTCGGGATCGATACCTCCGTTGCCTACCGCAGCGCGATCACCGCTCTCGACGACATCGTTGGACTGAGACCAGAGCTGGCAGGCCATGCAAAGGCGGTCTTTCTGATGCAGATCGCTCCCGAAATGGCGCGTGAGAAAACGTCGATCGATGGTGCGGCCGTAAACTTCCTTCAGATTGGTGGAAGCGATCGAGTGCGACGCGAAATCGACCGTCTGATCGGCCGCCACGACGACGACGACCCACCACCCCAAGGCCTGCTAGGCGTCAGAAGCCGAACAGCTCAGCAGTCGCACTGGGCGCCCTATGATCCAAGCTTCATGGAAGTCATCGCGGTTCCCTTTGCCATCGCCGATCATGCGAGCGGTCGAACACCCCTCGACGAGGGCGAACAGCGGCGTTGCCGCCACGCCTGGCTTTACGATCCCGAATATTTCGAAGCGATTGTGCCGATAGGCATTGACGCGGTCCTTCGCGGCTTCGCTAGGGTTGGAGAAAGAAAATCATGATCGACTTCGACCGCATGATGGTGCGCCTGCCAGAGCAGGCAGCCGACGCTATCCTAGGTATGCTGCGCCCGAAATCGCGGACCCTCGTGAGCCACCTTAGGGCCACTTGGGGGGCGCCCGCCGGAAGCGACGGCTCTCTGATCGCAGAACCCTTTGTGGAAGGCGCGTTTCCATGGTTGCCATTGGACGGTGGTTGGGGGGCGCTCAAGCCGGGACTGCTCGATCCGCGAACGATCGACGTGCTTACATCCGTGTCGTTTCCACCCTATGTGCATCAAGCGGATGCTTGGCAACATCTAACGGCTGAATGTCCCTCTTCAGTGATCGTTTCGAGCGGCACTGGCTCCGGCAAGACGGAATGCTTCCTCGTTCCGATCCTCGATCGCTTGGTGCGACTCTCTGATGGTGGCGCGCGACCGCTCAACGGTGTGCGCGCCCTCATGCTCTATCCCCTCAATGCATTAATTAGCAGCCAGGAAGAGCGACTTCACCGGTGGTTCGAGCCTTTCGGCGGAACGCTTCGGTATTGTCTTTACAATGGGGAGACGCCCGACACTGCACGTGCCGCCGTTCGCGCGCAGAAGCCCTGGCGCGTCGGAGATCGCACAGCACTCCGCGCTTCTGCGCCCCCGGTGCTCGTTACCAACGCGACGATGCTCGAATATATGCTCATTCGCCAGAACGACGCGCCGATTCTGGCGGCGTCACAAGGAAAACTCGACTTTATCGTTCTCGACGAAGCCCATTCCTACATGGGCGCGCAAGCCGCTGAGATAGCGCTGCTCCTTCGACGGGTCGCGCTCGCCTTTGGTCGTACCCCAGATCAGATCCGCTACGTGGCGACGTCTGCAACGATTGGCGGAGCAAGCGCCAAGGCTGATCTCAGCCGTTTCCTGCAAGACCTGTCAGGCGCGCCTGCCGACGCGATCCACGTCGTCGATGGGCAGCGGGCGCCGCTCCCGCCAGAACCGCCGCATTATGACGAGCGGCCGCTCCGACCGGGAGCGCTCACCAACCTCGACCCTATAGAAAGTGGGCACCTACTCGCACAGTCCGCTCGGCTGCGCGCCACGCGCGAAGAGTTGCGGACAGGCAAAATCTATTCGTGGCGCGCATGGACCGAGAAAGCATCAACGCTCGCCGGCGGTGCGGTCGATGCGACGCGATTACTCGTCGAGGCCGCGCGAGCAAAAGACCCGCACGCCGACCCGGTAATGGCAGCGAGCGGCGGAGACGCCATTTTACCCAACCGAATTCATCTGTTTCATCGGACCGTCGCGGGCTTGTGGGTTTGCGTCAATCCCGCCTGTTCGGCGAGTCCCAGGCACGTGGAAGGTTCCGATTGGCCTTACGGTCCGATCTTCTCCGAAACGCGCGAGCATTGCCCACATTGCTCATCTATCGTTCTCGAATGGGTCTGCTGCACGCTTTGCGGCGAGGGTGCCCTCAGAGCCGAGGAGTACGATGGCGGCTCACGTATCGCCGCGTGGAGCGATGGCAACGACGAGGATGGATTCGAACAAACGCTTGAGCGCGAAGATCCAAGCGACCTCCAAGAGGAGGAGGAGCAGGAGAGAGCCGGCGCCGAGGCGCCGACGATAGTGTCGCGTCGATATCTGACGCTGCCGTTGAAAGCCGGGTCGCACGGACTAAGTGTGGAGTTGGAAACCGGCATCATCGATAGTGACGCTCGGCGGCAGATCGTTTTCGCGGCCAGCCGAGACATCTCCGAATGCCCGGCCTGTACGAAAGCACCCAATCGGGTAGATGCGAGCCGCGGCGCCATGCGGGCGGCAGTCGCCGGTGCGCCATTCCTCATGGCGCAGATTACGCCGGGTTTCCTGGCCGACATGTCGCCTGAGCCAGTGTCGGACGAACCGCTTCCCTTCGACGGTCGCCGGCTCATCACATTCACTGACGCCCGGCAAGGTACAGCGCGCCATGCAGCCAACGTGCAGATCGCGTCGGAACGCACTTTCGTGCGCGGCTTCATCTACCAGTTCGTCCAGGAAAGAGCTGGCGTCGACAGCGAGGCGCTAGCTTTGATCGACAGGAGGATCGCTCGGCTCAGGGAAGATCCCGGTGATGCAATGTTCGCTGGCATGGCCGATGATCTTGAGCGTGAACGAGCGAGAATGGTCGGTAGCACTGCGAGGCCCTGGCGCGACCTTGTCCGACGCCTGGCGCGACACACGACGGTTGATCATTTTCTCCGGGCGCTCTGGACGACCACTAATCGCGACGATCGCTTCCAGGACCCTGAAATGCTCGCTGAATTCCTCCTTTACCGGGAAGCCATGCGGCGACCGGTGCGCGCCAATTCGGCCGAAACCCTCGGGCTGTTCCGTTTCGAGCTGCCTGGGATAGACGATGCCGCGCCGCGCGTTCCCAAGTCGGCTCAAGCAGTAGGGATGACCGGTGAAGATTGGCGCGATTTGCTGCGGCTCCTCGTCACTCATTTCCTGCGCACCAACGTCGCGCTTGACTTCCCGCGTTGGTGGCTGAACTGGATCGATCGCCGCCAGAGCCATATTGAGGTCAAGCCTTGGGCACCGGGCGAAAAATCGAGCCTATACGTGCGCCTTTGGCCCAATCCCTATGGCGTACGCCTGACGCGCGTCGTTCGGCTTCTGTTTCAGGCGTTGCAGTTAGACCCGGACTATCAGGTCCACAAGGACAAGGTCAGTGATGTCCTGATCGATGCCTGGCACGCTCTACAACGATTCATGACGCCAACCGACAATGGATTCCGTCTCAAACTCGGCGATCTCGCGGTGGCGAAGGTCGAGAAGGCATTTTGGTGCCCTACGACTAGACGTGTCCTCGACACGACGATGAGAGGAAGGAGCCCTTACGACTTGGACGGCATCCATCCGATCGCCGCGCCAATGACGCTTCCGCGACTGCCGTTTCCTTGGCGCCGTGGCCCGGACGGACATGCAATCGACGAGGACGCGATGGATGCGTGGCTCGCGACCGACCCCATCGTCGTTGAGCGGCGCGACGCTGGTCAATGGGGCGACCAGCAAGATCGAACGGCGAAATTTTCGCCATGGCTGCGGGCCGCCGAGCATTCGGCTCAGCAGGCGAGCACGACGCTAAGGCGCTATGAGCGAGAATTCAAGGCGGGCAAAATTAACGTCCTCGGCTGTTCGACCACGATGGAGATGGGTGTTGACATCGGCAGCATCGAAGCCGTGCTCAACACCAATACACCACCAGAGATTGCCAACTACCGTCAGCGTGTCGGTCGCGCGGGCCGGCAACGCCAGCCGATCGCCGTCGGGTTGACGCTGTGTAAGGACCGGCCGCTCGATCGGATGACCATCGCCAACCCATTGGACTACCTTGAGCGCCAAGTTAGGACGCCTCGGGTCAGCCTTGAGAGCCCGACTATCGCGACGCGCCACGCCGCCGCGCTCCTCCTCGCTCGCTTCCTTGCGAGCCTCGGGACGGAACTCCACAAGCTCACCAACGGGACCTTCTTCGCGCTAACTTCCGAAGCGACTCTCGAGACGGGGACCGCCCCCGCGGTCGCCTTCTTGGCGTGGCTCGACGCGGTTCCGTCGAACCGTGCCATGACGGCCGCGCTGTCGCACTTGCTAGCGGGAACACCGGTCACGCCGGGTTGGGATCTCATCGAGGTACTTCGCACACGAATGGAGAGGATCACGGCCGAACTGCGGGCTGAATGGGAAGCGCTTGCATCCGCCACCAACGAAAGTCCAGCGGGCGATGTGGAGCTCGCCGCGATCAACAAGGCTCGCGAACTTCAGCGTCATCGCCTGGAACGCGGCTACCTGCTGGGCGAATTGGCCGGGAGGGGGTTCCTGCCTTCGTATGGGTTTCCCACCGACGTGGTCCAGTTCGTCACCGAGACGGCTAGCGAGAAATCGGCGAAGGAGCGGGCCGGCGGGGGTGGAGGCGAGCCTCAGGAGCGCAGCTTCGGCCGTGGCTATCCTTCACGCTCACGCGAAGTCGGTATCTACGAGTATGCCCCGGGCCGAGCCATCGTCGTCGACGGCGTGGTTCGCGAATCCGCTGGTGTCACGCTCAATTGGCAGCGTCCCGTATCGGCAGCAGGTCTGCGCGAGATCCAAAGCCTGCGAACAATGTGGTCCTGTAAGACTTGCGGTGCCTTGTCATCGAAACCTTCCGCGATCGAACAGACGCCGTGCGCCGAGTGCGGCTCGAATAGTATGACCCCAGTTCGTTATCTGAGCCCGGGAGGCTTCTCAGTGGATGTCCGTTTCAAGATTCATGACGATCCATCTGACATTGGTGGAGCCAAAGTGGTCGATCCCTGGGTCTCAACGCGTGAGGCGCCTTGGCGGTCGTTGCCGGACCCGGCAGTAGGGCGCGTGCGTGCTAGCCCGGATGGCACGGTCTTCTGGTTTAACCCCGGTGAGCATGGTCACGGGTATGCGCTCTGCCTGCATTGCGGCCGGGCCGAAGCTGAGGAAGACGCCTTGGGTGGCCCCGGTCTGTCGGAGCACAAGCCGTTGCGCGGCGCTCCAACCGCAATCGACGGTTTCACTTGCAGCGGCGCGCCAGAATTCGCCCCATACGCAGTCACGCGCAATCTGATGCTGGCCCACGAGATCAGGACCGATCTTTGTGAGATACAACTCTACGACTGCCGCTCACGCGATGTCGCATTGACCATTGCGCTCGCCCTGCGTGAAGCAGTGGCAAAGCGCCTTGGCGTGGATGCTGACGAAATGGGGTTCGCAGCGCCTGCCGCACCGAACCCACAAGGGCGGGATAATTGGAGCAGCGTCATTTTCGACCGGGCGAGCGGTGGTGCTGGATTCTCCGCGACGATTGCGCGCGATCCGGTTGGCCTGCTTGGCGATGCGCGAACGTTCCTTGATTGCAGCCTGCCCGGCCGATGCGGCGATCGCAACGCAACGCGTGTCTGTCCTCGCTGCGTCCTCGCGCCCGACGCGCAACACGCCGTCGAGGCTACCGATCGAGCCGCGGCGTTTGATCTACTCACCAATACGCTATCTCGCATTGCGCTTCCCGAGGAACATCGTTTGTTCGGGCCCACGACCGCTTACGAGTCTGCGGCGCTTACGGACGCGTTGAACGAGTGGATGACAACCGACCCAGCTGCCGAACTCTGTGTTGTACTGCACGGCGACCCGACGAACTGGGATTTCGATGCTTGGCCGATGGCTCCTGTTGTAGAGCGATGGGGCGCGCGAGGCCGTAAGGTGACGGTTGAAGTCGACAGAGCCGCGTTGGAGCGCGCCGATGCAGTCACTCGGCGCCGCATCGCCCTTTGGATCGAAAGGGCCCGAGCATCGCTCTGCTCTCTACCAAGAGCGGATGCGGAAATCCTGGCGGTCGTGACTGCGACCGACCGGGCGTTCGCTTGGGCTTCCCTCGATCGCGAGGCGTATCGTATCGGCTCCGGCTGGGCGAGCACATCAGGTGCGCCAGTGGTGCGGGGGAAGAGGGAGCGCATAAACGAAAGCCCGGCGACGATCGACTCGAGATCGCTGCTCGTTGAGAGAGTGAGAGAAACAATTTTCGAGCTGTACAACGAGTTAGATGGCCCGGTCACTGGCTTCGGACAGCGGTTGAAGGCCCTCATGATCGGCCGAAACGAGACGCTCGCCGCCGTTTTGTCCGAGCCATGTAGCGAGCTGCGCTATTCAGATCGCTATCTGTTCAGTCCTCTTGTCGTGCGGTTGGTCGCGGAGCTTTTTGCGGGTTTCGCGAATGCGAATACCGCCATTTTCGTCGACACGCTCGTACAGCGCCGCGACAATCGCCGTCCGCGTATCGGTAAGACATTAAAGGACGACTGGCCGGACGTGGCCGACCGCAACGTCGTGTTCCAGCATCTGCTTGCGCAAATTGCTCCCGCCGGGAGGCTCAACCTTCATCAGGACGTTCCCCATCGAAGGCGGCTGGATTTTCGCACGCCCAGAGGATCGGGGACGATCTTCTTCGACCAAGGTGTCGGATCGTGGGTAACCGCCAGCGTTGTTGCCTTCGATCCGATGGCACCAATTGCTGATCAGCTTCGTGCAGTGGACGCGCCTTTCGTGGTCGAGAATGGACCGAACGGAACTTTCTTCGCGTCTAGGTTGGATTAATGGTCGAGAACAAAATCGGAACTTTGCTGGTGGCGGATTTGACGGTAAGGTCTGAAACAGATGGAATCGGAGGAAGCGCGTGAAGGTTGCGGGACTGTTCGCGGGTATTGGGGGATTGGAGCGCGGCCTCGCAAAAGCGGGGCATGAGACGAGCCTGCTCTGCGAAATCTGGGAACCTGCGCGTGCCGTCCTCGCCGAGAGAATGCCCGACGTGCCATGTGAGTTGGACGTTTGCGACCTAAAGACGCTGCCGAAGGAAGTCGAACTGCTCGTCGGTGGATTTCCCTGCCAAGACCTCAGCCAGGCCGGACTAACGGCAGGCATTGGCGGCGCGCGGTCGGGCCTAGTCGGAGAAGTATTTCGACTGATCGACAAGCAGCGCGTGCCATGGGTCGTGCTTGAGAACGTGTCGTTCATGTTGCAACTGGATAAGGGCAGCGCGATGCGCATCTTGATAGATGCCTTCGAAGAGCGCGGCTATCGTTGGGCTTATCGCGTAGTGAACAGCCTTTCGTTCCTTCCACAAAGGCGCGAACGCGTCCTCTTCGTTGCGACCACGTCGGACGTTGATCCGGCTTCGGTCGTTCTCGCCGACGAGGCAGAACCTCGGCTCGCGCCGACCGATCTGGACGCGCGCGCGCATGGTTTTTACTGGACCGAGGGCGTGCGCGGACTGGGCTGGGCGCCAGACGCGATTCCAACACTCAAGAACGGATCGACGGTGGGCATCGCATCCCCGCCGGCGATCCTGTTGCCGTCGGGGGAGGTCATCACGCCGGATATTCGAGACGCCGAACGGTTTCAGGGCTTTCCCGAAAATTGGACATTGCCGGCCGAAATGGTCGGGCGCGCATCGCTTCGTTGGTCACTCATTGGCAATGCTGTCTCTGTTCCTGTCGCCGAGTGGTTAGGCGGGCGGCTCGCCGAGCCGGGATCTTACTATGCAGGCCGAGACGCCGACCTCCCAGCGAATGGCCGTTGGCCTAGAGCCGCTCGTTTCGATGGCGATCGTCGGCATGCAGTTTCCATAAACGCGTATCCACGTTGGGATGTGCGGCCGGCCCTGACGGATTTCCTTCGATATCGCGGTAAGCCGTTGTCGGCGCGTGCGACGCGGGGGTTCCTTTCTAGGACTGAGCGGGCTGTGCTTCGGTTCGCCGACGGCTTCCAGGATCGTCTGCGGTACCATCTCGAACGCATGGAGACGCCGGAGCGCACGAAAGACTTGGAACTCGCTGTCGCCGCGGAATGAGGGCGCCACGACCAGACCCCGACACGTCGGCGCGGATGGCGTTGGTCCGACAGAGAGGCACGGAGATGGAAGCGACGGTAGCGACCGTCCTTCGCGAGTTGGGTCTCCACTATCGGAAGAACGTTAAAAAGCTCCCTGGCAGCCCGGATTTTGCCAACCGCTCGCGCCTCTGGGCCGTCTTCGTCAATGGCTGTTTTTGGCACCATCACACCGGCTGCCGAAGAGCCACCATCCCAAAATCCAACAGCGACTTTTGGACGACGAAATTCCGCGACAACCGACGTCGAGACGCGCGGGCAATTCGCCGCCTTCGACAGGACGGCTATCGCGTAGTCGTAATTTGGGAATGTGAGAGGGGTCGCATTCGCGCCAAGTTAGGCAAGATCCTTGAAACGTGTCGCATAGATTCCCGATAGCCGCGCGATCATAGTGTCGTAGTGGTAAATATCACCTGGCTGAGGTGCCGGAGGTGTCTTGATCAGTGCAACTGGCGTCCCATCGTTTGGCATGTCGATCACCACGATCGAGAGCGCATCATAACCGACGTCGCCGACCTTGGACCGACGGGGGAGCTGTTTGATCTTGTCGATCGCAAGTTGAGCGTCACGTGGCTGCTTGTGCTGGCTCCACTCGGGATCGGCGGCCCGATTCTTCTTATTGAGATCGGGGCTGAGATAATGCTCGGCGATGTTTACCATCGTGAATCCGACCGCTATCGCCTGTTCGCTTGACCCGTGAACCGTGAGATGTGAAGAGTTTAGCTCATCGTAGAGCCGCGGCAGAGCGCGCTGATGCGCAGTCATGCATGCCTTGGCTTCGAGCGCCAAGATCACTGACCCTACTGGTGCCCGGACGAGTGTTGGAAGGCCATTCAGGATTGCACGCTCGCCTGCTGTCAACTCGATGTCGTAGCCGGCGGCGATGCTTGCAAGCGTATCATTGGTCGCCGTTCCACTCGGCATGCAAAGGACGAGATCGAGATTCTTTTTACGATCATGCACGAAGTCGCGCATCTCATGATTGATGCCGAAGCAGACGACGCCCGCTTCGACGTGGCGCCGCAGAAGCGGGGTAGTCGCGAGTAGATCGAAGATTACCCCCCAGCAAGCGACCTTCGAATGATGGTCACTGCGCGAATGATATTGCCAGAGGTTACCGGACCGGTCACGGCGTGTTGTGGGTGACAATGTCCGAATGAGGATTTGCGGCCCGTGCATCGCGCTCTTCGATCTCCGGACTCCGCGTGACAGTCAACTGACCGTCATTCTTCCCGAATCCACCTCAAAGTTTGAAGGCACGTTAGGAAACGAGTCAATGCCAGCCAAGGTCATGGATCAATCGGCAGGTTAAATTATTAATTTCTACGTGCGGGTCTTCCCCGGCGGAGCCTTATCCCACCCGAGCTTCCCTTTTAAGAACTTGAGCTCTTTTGCGACGGCTTCGCGATTCGCAGAATGAAACGCCACGTGCTCGGGTAGCCCGCAGGCGCAGTGATACGTTGCGTCCCACACACGCTGCTTGCTGGGTCACGCTCTTGGAAGCTCCCCCAGCAGCTGCAAACGAAAGATGCGAGAGGCATCCGCTATGACGGAAAAGTAGCAATTCGCAAATCAGGATGGCCTCAGGTTTGAGCAAATCGCTCGAAGCGGTGCGTTCGGCGCCACTATCGCCGTTTGGCCAAGCGCACGCCGGCACCGCCGCCGTTCTCCGGAATAAATTTTATACCGGCAGCTTCGAGCGCTTCGCGGATGGCACCGAGGTTGTTGCGATGTGGGATGCGCGATCCTCGTTCAAAATCCACAACCGTAGCGCGCGAAACACTTGCAGCTTCTGCTAGTTCAGCTTGGCTCCAGCCGAGCATCGCTCTGGCGCCTCTGCATTGCTCCACCGAAATTTGGCTCATCGTTAAAATCAGTCTTTTTGTTTGACTTTGGATCGAATGTCAGCTTAAATGTCGGATGTTAGACAAATTGCGATCTAGTTGACGGGCGGATGGCATCTGCCCAGCCTGACCACGACCAAGTTTAAGCGAGTTCGGATCATGGGTGATTCGACAATACCACGACTTTGCCTCTCGTCATCCGCAGGAGGGTGCTTGGGCAATTGCAATTGCGAGAATGGGAACCCGTCTTCCCCGCCAACTGAACGTTCAAGCCTGAGGATCTAAGAGCCGTACACCTTCACCCTTTTGGCCAGCGGACAAGAATTCGACACCGGCTTTTATCAAAGCCGCCTCAATGGCCTGCAGAGTGCTGATCCGGGAATCTACCTTGCCATTCTCCAACCGGGCCAGCGCATTCAGTGACACAATTGCCTTGTCAGCAAGCTCCTGCTGCGACCAACCAAGCAAAGCCCGTGCGGCTCGAATCTGTCGTGGACTGACCATGAGTCCACAATCGGCAGGCCGATATTCTTTGCCACCTATAGGGTTATTTTGCACCCTATAAGGTATATTAAATGGCGATTCGACATTTCAGAAAACATCGGCGCGAAGAGCCCGGAGCGTGCGACAGGTTCTGTCCGGCTCACTAGTGGAGCATCGAAAGGCCTTGTTGAAACCGCAACGCTCGTTTCTCCTTCGGATGGAGCCGAAGCCAAAGATCGAGAGTGATCCTCATCCCGCCGATCAGCATGTCGGCAGGCAGATTGCGACCGTTCGCGTCCAATCCGACGTATCGCAAGCCCAGCTTGCCCGATCCATAGGCATCAGTTTCCAGCAGCTCCAGAAATACGAGAACGCGCGCAATCGCGTAAGCGCGTCGATGCTCTACGAGATTGCCAGCTCGCTCGGCGTTCCTGTCGGCCGCTTCTTCGAAGGCCTGCCAGGAAACGATGAGACCCGCGTCGAGGCGCGGCCGCTGCCGGTCGATGAGCGCCTGGATTTCATCGCCAGCGCGGAAGGCCGGCGCCTGATCGAGGGGCTTGTGAACCTTCCGCCGCGTGTGCGCGGTCGCGTCTCGTCCCTGATCGCAGCGTTAGGAGAAGAACTGGCCCTGCTAGACACAAAGGCGGACAGCGAGACGGCCGGCGAATTCCCGCCGGCCGAAAGCAATACCGTCTGACGGCCGGTCGGGCCCGTCAGCCGAATTTTCGGGCAGCGGGCAGGGCGATGCGGCCGCAAGTCGAGGACACTT
The DNA here is from genome assembly GCF_006440955.1 of Mesorhizobium sp. B2-8-1. NCBI lineage: Bacteria > Pseudomonadati > Pseudomonadota > Alphaproteobacteria > Hyphomicrobiales > Phyllobacteriaceae > Mesorhizobium > Mesorhizobium sp. B2-8-1. The sequence continues at coordinate 362,673 of NZ_VFTX01000005.1, forward strand.
CGATTTCGACGCCGAACGCCCGCGAGCGGGTCGCGAATCCCTCGAGGATGTCTCGCGCCGCGCTTCCCGTCACGGCGACGGGTACCAATCTGCCTGTTGCTGATCCGAGGGACTGAGGGTCCGCGCCGATCGCTACGGGCAGGAGGTCTATTCCCGCTAGGTTCCCGCCGGCATCATAGCGGCACGCGGCGACAACGCTTTGCCAGACTTCCGGGGGATCCCATTCGGTTTCTTCGGGGTGTACGTGGAAAAGGAAGTTGCCGAGGCCGTAAAAGATCGGCGAGCCATTGTGGATTTCCACGGCCTGCAGCACCGGAGCGCCGTGGCTGACGAAGAGGTTGGCGCCGGCGTCGATGCACATCCGGGCAAAGGTCTGCACCCAGCGCGGCACATCCTGCCAACTTGGTTCCCAATGATGGTGATGAAGATAGGCGATGACAAAATCGCCTTGTGCCGCCGCGTTCCGGATGGCGGACAGATGGACACTCGCGCTCCGCTGATCGACTTCGATCAGACGGCCAAAATCGGCGGCCTGCGTGAACACGGTGCCGTAGAAATTGATCTCCTTGCCGGCTGCCACCTCTACCGGGTCCTCTGGTTGCGCATAGTTAGCCAGTTCAAAGGGCGAGCTTTGCAAATGAGCGCCCAGTCTTGCCAGTCTGCTGAAATGTCCGTCCGGCACCCCCATCTTGCGAACGGTGTTCAGGCGATTGACGCCGGGCCGAGGCGGCCGGAAGGCCGTGCGGTCTTCGGCATACATGTTGGTAGGGCCGGGGCCTGCATCCATCGCAAGAAGCGCGACCTCACGTGCGCCCAATCGGCGTCGGCCCGGTCTTCTGGCCTCCGTCTCGTCGGCTCCGATGCCGGCATGCAGGAAATCGCGCGCTTCCACTTCCTCCAGCGTCGAGAGGATGCCGCCGGCGCCGAGATCGAAGGCGTGGTTGTTCGCGAGCGCAAGCGCGTTGAAACCGATGGCCTGCAATGCATCGAGCACTTCAGCCCTGGAATATCCGAAGTATTTGCCCTTGGTCGGCCAACCGCCGTGCTTGCCGAGGATCGTCGACTCGAAATTGGTGAAGACGACGTCGCCTTGGCGCAGGAAGTCTGTAACAGCGATGAAGCGTTCGTCTTTGACGTCACGGACGTCGTGCGTGATCAGGGATTGGCCGGTAACGACCGCGCAGAACTGGTCTTTCATGGAACTCGCCTTGAAGGAGGGGAGGGCGCCGGCGTTCCGGCCAGCGCCACGTCAATGTCGAAGTCGGTTACCGGCTATTGCGGGAGGGCAGGTGAGATATCGCTCTTGAACCACTTCAGGCTCAGCGCCTTGATCGTCCCATCCTTGGTGGCGGCGTCGATTGCCGCGTTGAACTTGGTGAGAAGTTCGGCGTCGTCCTTGCGCATACCGGCGCCGACGCCGGGCCCCCAGAGCCCGCCTTTCAGTTCAGGGCCGAAAAACACCACATCCGAGCCGGCAGGCGTCTCCAGAAAATCCCGCCAGGTGAAATAGTCGGCGAGGCCGCCGTCGATGCGACCCGCGGCAAGATCGAGCTTCATGTTGTCCTGGCTGTCATAACTGCGGATGGTCACGACATCGCCCAGCATTTCCTTCACGACCGCTTCCGAATTCGACGAGCGCAGGGCTCCGATCGCCTTGCCGGCGAGTGTCGATCTGAGGCGTTCAATGGTCGCCTTCTCCTTGTCCCCGATGGTCGAGAGGTTGACCTTCTCCTTGGTGTCGCCGGCGTCGAGACCAAGGTCCTTGCGCACCACGAACTGGTTGAAGCCGGTGGCGTAGGGAACGGAGAACGCGATCTTCTGCTTGCGCTTTTCCGTGATCGCCATGCCAGACATGATCACGTCGAACTTGCCGACAAGCAGTGCCGGGATGATCCCGTCCCAATCCTGCGGGACAAAGGTACATTTGATCTCGATGCGGCGGCACAGTTCCTGTCCAACATCGATATCGTAACCGTAAAGTTGACCGTTCGCGTCGGTAGAGTCCCAAGGCGGCGAAGCACCTTCGGAGGCGATCGAAATCACGCGCTCGCTTTGCGCTCCGGCTGGGAATGCCGACATCAGGGAAGCGATAGAAACAGCAATAGCCAGGGGTATGCGCATGATGCACCTCTTCGTTGGTTTGGATGGAAAGGGCTGCCGAAAGACCGGCGGGTCAGGGCAGGGGCGTCGTGATCTCGGGATCAGGCAATGGTGGGCGCAATCGCGGCTTTCGTCGACGCACAGGATGGCCGTCGGTCGAAAGCCATCGCTCCAGCAACTGGATCGCTTTCACCGCGATCGAGGTGAGCGATAGGTAGATCGCTCCGGCGACGATGAAGATCTCGTACGGCGCGAACGTGGTCGACACCATCTGTCTCGCCATGCCGGTGATCTCGAGCAGCGTTACGGTGCTTGCCAGGGACGAACCCTTGATCATCCCCACGATCTCGTTGCCGTAGGCCGGAAGCGATATCCTGAAAGCGATCGGGAAGGTGACCAGGCGAGCGGTCTGGAAGCGTTTCAAGCCGAGAGACTTGGCCGCCTCAGTGACACCCTTAGGCACGGACTGGAGACCGCGGCACAGGATCTCGGTGGTGTGTGCCGCGCTGTTCAGCGAAAATGTCAGAAGGGCGCACCAGAAAGGGTCGCGCAGGATCACCCAGAAGATGCTGGCTCGCACCGCCTCGATCTGACCGAGGCCATAGTACAGCAGGAAGAGCTGAACGAGCATCGGCGTTCCGCGGATGACATAGGTGTATGCCAGCACCGCGAGCGAGAGGCCGGGACGTCCAAACGCGCGGATGAAGGCCAACGGCACCGACAGAAGAAATCCGGCCGTCAGCGACAGGACCGTCAGGGTCAAGGTGAGGCCAATGCCCGAAGGCAGGACAACCAGAGCGTCAAACATCAAGCCGAGGTTCATGGTCGCTCCCTCCTACCGGCCAAGGGCTGGATAGCGTCGCTCAGCCAGCCGGATCGACAGCAGCGTGACGGTGGTCAGCGAGAGGTAGAGAGCGGCGGCCGCAAGATAGAAGGTCAATGGTGCGCGCAAGGATCCGGCCCCCACATACGCAACGCGCATGATGTCGGCCAGGCCGACGATCGAGACCAGTGCGGTGTCCTTGAAGAGCGAAATCCAGAGATTGCCATAGGCCGGCAGCGCCAGCCGCAGCATCTGCGGTCCGATGATGAACATCCAGCGCTGCCAGGCGTTCAGCCCAAGCGACTTTGCCGCTTCGGCTTGGCCCGCTGGCACCGCCGCAATCGCGCCGCGAAACACTTCGGTCGCATAGCCGCTGAAGACGACCGAGAGCGCGATAACGCCTGCGGTGAATGCGTTCACCTCCACGTACCGGCCGGCGATCTTGCTGGCGAGGGTCGTTCCGCCGAAGTAGATGAGCAGGATAATGAGAAGTTCTGGTACACCACGAACAACCGTCGAGTAGGCCGTCACGACGCTGTTGAGGCGCGGCTGTGCCGTGCCCTTCGAAATGGCCAGAAACAGCCCGAATGCCGTACCCAGGCAGCCGCTGACAAGAGCCAGGCTTATGGTCACGGTGAGTGCGACAACAAACTGAGTAGTAAAACCACCCATGGGGCGCGTTCCTTGGCTCGCAATACCGCGAGATACGACGGTCCGTGTCACTCAGACCAAGTCGTATAACCCAAGGTTGCGAATTGTTATATTTGTAATTTGGAGTTAATTTAAGATATTGGCTAATTCTAGCGCCTGAAATTACACACTCAATCTATAATTTTTATTATTTTATCTATAACGCACCGTTATATACTGAAGCGGTTCGTTGCTCCCTGGGTTGGCGGTATGCTTCCGGGGTGGCGTTATCAGGGAAAGGAGCGCAGGCAATGGAGTTGCTGCAGAGCGACCTCAAGCTCCGTCAGTTGAAGGTCTTCCGAGAAGTGTTGCGGGCCGGTTCGACAAGGCGAGCAGCGGTTGCGCTCGGGATAAGCCAGCCCGCCGTCAGTCAACATGTGAAGCAACTCGAGACCACGCTCGGCATCACACTATTCAAGAGATCAGCCAACCGAATCGTCCCCTTGCAGGAAGCCTGGGAACTCCTGCGAAACGTTGAACTTGCCCTGACGTCCCTGGATCGGCTGGAAGCGTCGATCTTCGCGATGAAGAACGAGGAAAGGCAGAGGATTGCGATTGCCGCGCCTTCTGTTTTCGGTTTTGTGACCTTGCCCAAGGTCGTGGCGATTATCCACGCAAAGACGGCTTCGAATGTCCGGTCTATCTCGGGAAGCTACGACCAGATCGGCGAGCACATCCTGGCTGGGCGGGCAGATCTTGGGATCTCGAGATTGCCGCTCGACCCAAGTCTGTTTGAATGGGCGCCGCTGGGATCGGCACGAAACGTGTGCATCTTTCATCCCGACCATCGCTTCTCAAAACAGACATGTATTGGCGCTCAAGACCTGGCAGGCGAAACGATCGTCGATATCGATCCCCAGTTCGCCGCCCATCAGATGAACTTCAATGCGTTGCGCTTCGCCGGCGTTGAGCCAAACATACTGGTGGAATTCGATTGCAACGGTCACGAGGCCGGATACGTTTCGGCTGGCCTCGGCATTTCAATCACCAATGAGATCATTGCGCGCGAATACGCGGCATTTCAGCTGGGAATAAAGCCCGTGGAACCATCCGCGTTGTATCACTACGTGGCGATTTGGCAGAAGGGCAGGACCTTTTCCAACGTACTAAATGTGTCGCTCCAGGCGATCATCACTGCGTTTTCCACCCGAGAGGGCGATATTCCTCAGGGGCGGCGAGAGAACGACGCCAGGCGGCCAAGTGCGGCGTGTGCGCCGGATCGTTTGACAAGTCGTGCGAATACTGCGCGCCCGCGAGGATAAGGCGATAAGGCCATTGCCGAAGTTAAAGAGACCGCCTCGCGCCGGCGGCGAAACCGCATGTCGATCCCAGCTTAGGATGCGAGGGTGTCGTCGACGGTGTCCGGAAGAGCCCTTGGTGACGTGATTGCCACCTGCGCAGTTGCCCACGCCTTGGCGTCCGGTTCGACAAATTGCTGGGTAAGGAAAACCCGCTCTCATAATCGGCTGAAGGAAGGCTCTGCGCAAGCATCGAGACGCCGGTCGGCATCGTTCTTCGGCCAAGCTTAGGGAAGTCGTGTTCGACCGCGTAGTGGCATCTAAATTCGATCCTCGCGGCAGGAGGTGCCCTCCATTGCTTGCCGAAGATCGGCCGTCCCGATCGGCCCGCGCCCTCCGCAAGAGGCGCGGGCTTTCGCTGCACCCTTGCACCATCCCCGTCAACCTTTTCGGCCCGTAAAACACGCGGCCGATTTACTTCGCGACAATGGTCGGGCAAGTGTGTAACGTCCACGCTTGGAGAGGCAAAACGCCGCTCGTCTGGCTTGTGCCTATGTTTCAACCCATCGCGAATATCGAAGATGCGCAGACACTGGCGCAGGCGATCGTCAACACAATCACCGAGCCGTTTCTCGTGCTGGACGAACAATTTCGCGTGTTGGCCGCCAGTCGCTCCTTCTACAAGGCATTCGAAGTCGACCCCGCGCAGACTCAAGGCTCGCTGCTCTACGCGCTCGGCGACGGTCAGTGGGATATTCCCGCACTTCGCCTGTTGCTCGAAACAATCATTCCCGAGAAGACCGCAATGGACGGTTTCGAGGTCGAGCACGATTTCCCGCGAATCGGCCGCCGCATCATGCTGCTCAATGCCCGCAAGGTGCTCTACGATCACAGTTCGGCCATCACCATCCTGCTCGCCTTCAATGACATAACCGCCCGCCGGGTGATTGAGAGAGAGAAAGAGGAGTTGCTCAAGCGCACGGAAGATCTGCTCCACCAGAAAGACGTGCTGCTGCGCGAAATGGAGCATAGAGTTGCCAACAGCCTTCAGATCATCGCCAGCATCCTGTTGCTAAAGGCACGATCCGTCACCTCGGAAGAGACGCGCCAGCATCTCAAGGACGCTCACCAGCGCGTTCTGTCCGTGGCCGAAGTGCAGCGCCATCTCCACACCGCAGCCGGTATCGACGAGATCGACGTTAGCTCTTACCTACCGAAATTGTGCAGCAGCCTCGCCTCGTCGATGGTCGGCGAAGCTCAGCCGATCACGGTCACCGTCACGGCCGAAGGCGGCAGGATGGACTCGCAGCGTGCCGTCAGCCTGGGACTGATCGTCACCGAACTCGTCCTCAACGCCATCAAATATGCCTTCCCCAAGGAGAAGGCCGGCGCCCGCATCCAGGTCAGCTACGAGACCGCCGGCATCGACTGGAAACTGACGGTTTCGGACAATGGCGTCGGCAAGATCGCCAACGACATACCAGCTACTGGGCTTGGAACGGCCATCGTCGAAGCTCTGGTCAAACAGCTGGAAGCAAGGGTCGACGTCATCAGCGACGCCGGTGGAACCAGCGTGGCGGTGACCCGGGCGACATTCACCTCCCGGGTACCACGAGCGGCTTAAAAAATCGCTGCCACGAGGCCCGCCTTCAGGCTCTAACGAACCATTGACTCCCGATTGTTGCCGGCGTTCTGCTCATCAACGTCAGCGGACACACGTGGCGACCGCTGCTCTCAGCGCTCTATAAAGGCATAGAGATGTCGCTTGCCTGCCCGGGTTCCAGCCTTCAAACCTGTGCAACTCGTGCTCGAGACATCTACGCGGCGCGCGCCGCCAGCAGCGCGTGGAGAGCCTCCGGCTTCAGATGGGTGTAGCGCTTCAACATTTTCCAGTCCTTGTGCCCAGTTACCAGCGCAACTTGTTCGATCGTGAATCCGGCCTCGAAAAGGCGGCTTGTCCCTTCGTGCCGCAAGTCATGAAAATGAAGGTCTTGGATGCCAAGGTCAGCGCACCCTCGACGGAAGGCGGTGCCGACTGACCTATGATTGAATGGGAAAATTCGATCATCGTCATTGCTGCGCCTTGCCTGCTGCTCCTCGACAATTGCCCATGCGTCGTAACCGGTAGCCGCGAACAGCGGTATGCGCTGATTGTTGCCCTTCTTGTGCCGCGGGTCTTTCCGGTCACGGATCAGAAGCATTCGCGTGTGCGTTTCCAGATCGGACCAACGTGCTTTGCAGATTTCCTCCTGGCGCATCGCGGTTGCGACGGCGAAACGTATGATCTGGCTAACCGGTGCAATCTGACGAGGGTTTTCGTCGAAGTGAGCGATCAGCCTATCAAGCTCATCCTGGGTCGGCCGCCTGTCGCGCTCATGCCCTTTGCCAACAAGGCCAAGCCGCTTTAGGGCGATACGCGCGAGATCAACGGGTTCGACCTTGACCGGCAGGCCGTGTACCGCAGCAGCGTGGGATAGGATGAGTTTTATCAGGCCGATGTCGATGCCGAGAGTCACCGGTCCGGCGCCTTGGGCGGCACGATCGCGGCCGAAACGAATGAGCCGCTCGCGATCGAGAGCCGCCATATTGCACTTGCCAAGATGTCTTCGCAGCATGTCGAGTGTCGCGGCCTTGGAGCGGAGAGGGGACTTGCCTACATCGCACATGTCGTCGATATGAAGGTCGATGAGTTCGCCGAAGGTCTTCAGGCGCGCTATACGGGACTTTGTCGGCGTCTCGCCACGATCGACCTGGCGCTCGGTGTCGGTTGCCCAGCGTCGTGCATCGTCTCGACGCAGGAAGGTCTCGCTGACGTAGCGACCTTTGCGACGGACTTGGACACGCCAGGAACCGGACGAGAGTTTTGTGTAAGTGGCCATATTTTCGTGTGCGCTCCGTGTGCACTGAGAGATCGAAACGTGGCGAAAAGGGTCGTATTCTGGCGTAAATTCGTGTGCACTCGGCACGTTCTAACGATTTGATGTTAAAGAAAAAATGCTGAAAAATCAAGATCATAGACTGGCCGTGGCGCCTATGATGGATTGGACGGACCGCCATTGCCGGTTCTTCCATCGCCAGCTGACTCGCCGTGCGTTGCTCTACACCGAGATGGTGGTGGCGGACGCGGTCATCCAGGGCGCGCGCGAGCGCCTGCTCGGTTTCGACGATGCGGAACATCCGGTCGCGCTGCAGCTCGGCGGCTCCGATCCGGGGAAGCTGGCCGAGGCGGCGCGCATCGGCCAGGCTTTCGGCTATGAGGAAATCAACCTCAATGTCGGCTGCCCGTCGGACCGCGTCCAGTCCGGTACGTTCGGCGCCTGCCTGATGAAGGTGCCTGACCTCGTCGCCGACTGTGTCGCGGCGATGAAGGCGGCGGTGACCATTCCCGTAACCGTCAAATGCCGCATCGGCGTCGACGAGCAGGATCCCGAGCCGGCGCTGGATGCGCTTGCAGACGGTGTTTTCGCGGCCGGCGCCGACGCCCTTTGGGTGCATGCGCGCAAGGCATGGCTGGAGGGGCTGAGCCCCAAGGAAAACCGCGACATCCCGCCGCTCGACTATGGCCGCGTCTATCGGTTGAAGGCGAGAAAACCGAGCGAATTCATCGGCATCAATGGCGGTATTCAATCGCTTGAAGAGGCGCAGACGCATCTCCAGCACCTCGACGGCGCCATGCTCGGCCGCGCCGCCTACCATACTCCAGGCATTCTGACCGGCGTCGATGCCATGTTTTATGGAGAGCGGACCGGTCCCTTCGATTTCGCCGCGCTGATCGATGTCATGGCCGGCTACGCCGCACGCCATGTCGAACAGGGCGGGCGGCTCGGCCACGTCACCCGCCATATGGTCGGGTTGTTCCATGGATTGCCCGGTGCGCGCCGCTACCGCCAGATCCTCTCCACGGATGCAACGCGCCCCGGCGCTGGGCCGCAGGTGCTGAAGACGGCGTTCGCTGCGGTCGACCTCAGCGGGGCGGTCGACAAGGCCGCCTGAACCGCTTTTGCCGAACGTCAATCCCGGAGGGTCATCCGGTCGCCGCGCACGTCGAAGCCGGACAGCGAACTGATGAAGTTCATGCCGAGCAGGCTCTGGCCAAGCATACCGGGTGCCGCGACCATCACCGGCATATTCTTTCGCACGATGCCGCCGATGGCCAGTTCGTTGGTTTTCACAGCCGCGGCGCGCGCCGTGCCGTTGGCGGTCGAGACCGGTATGGTGAAATCGAGAGCGGCGGGATTGATCCCGGCTGCCTGGGCGTCCTGCGACGTCAACACGGTGCTGGTCGCTCCTGTGTCGACCACCGTGCGCACTGGCGCGCCGTTGATCAGGATGCGCGCCTCGAAATGGCCATTGTCGGCCTTGTCGAGCGTCACGGTGGCATGGCCGTCCTCGATGCCCAGCGCCAGCGGGCTGCCGGGAACAAGGCCAGCGGTTACCCGGTTGGCGAAATCCTGCAATTCGTAGCGATATTGATAGCCGGCGATCAGCGCGAGCGCGATCGCCGCCCACGCGCCGAGATTGCGCGCCATGGCGCTGAGCGGGCGGCCCGACCTTAGAAGGCCGGCGCCGATGAGCGCGCCGAAGGCGCCCAGCCAGATCAACCGGCCGAAATCATCGTTTTCGACGCCGAGCGTATTGCCGGCGGAATCGTCGAACATCAGCAGCACCGCGCCGACGCCGATGACGAGCATCAGGATCCAGAACAGGCGGTTCATGTCGGCAATCCGTTCACGAGAGCGCGTCGCGTTCGCGCGCCATCCGGGTGCGGCGGGTTTCGCGGCGCGGCCTGCGCTCGACCGTCTCCAGCCTCGCCGGCAGTTGGGCCATGACGTCGCGGCGCGCCTGCGCCGTCATGTCGATCCAGGCGCCGATCTCGTCCCGGGTGCGGCCGCACCCAAAACAAAAACCGGTCTTCATATCGATCGAACAGACCAGAATGCATGGGGATTCGATGGCCGTCATGGATGTTTCCTTGGCTGACTTCCACATGGTGCAACGACATGGCCTTTGCAAGCCCTCGGGAATGCGTCGCCCGCGGCCGCTTTTACATCAAGAGCGGGAGGTTGTGCCGGCGCACGAGGGCGGCTATGCCGCTGCCCATCTGCAAGGACGAATTCCACGACATGACCAGAGCACAGCCTTTCGACGATTTCCGTAACCTGCTGGCCAATCTGCCGGCGGCCGACACGACAGCGGAGGCCCGTGTGCGAACGCTGTTCGCCAAGGCGGACAAGCCAAGGAACTCGCTTGGTCGCATCGAGGATATCGCTGCCTGGCTGGCAGCATGGAGTGGCCGTGCGCCGCCGGCAGTGACGCGGCCTCTGGTCGCGGTCTTTGCCGGCAACCATGGTGTTGTCAGGCACGGCGTCTCGCCGAGAGCCGTGGCGGCGACCGCCAACGCCGTCGAACTGTGTGCGGCCGGCGGTGCAGCGATCAACCAGGTCTGCGTCGCCAACGACCTCGGGCTGAAGGTTTTCGATCTCGCCTTGCATATTCCGACAGCCGACATCACGCAGGATGCCGCACTCGACGAGCGGGGTTGCGCCGCGACCATGGCCTTCGGCATGGAGGCGATCGCCGGCGGCGCCGACCTGCTTTGCCTCGGCGATCTGGGCGTCGGCAATTCCACCGTCGCCGCGGCCCTGTTCGCGGCCGTGTTGGGCGGCAAGGGCGCCGATTGGGTCGGCCCGGGTTCTGGCGCCGATGCGGCGATGCAGGCGCGCAAGGCGGAGGTGGTCGATGCGGCGCTGGCTTTCCACGCCGGCCATCTCGATGAGCCGTTGGAGGTGCTGCGCCGGCTCGGCGGCCGCGAGTTCGCGGCGATAGCCGGCGCCATCCTTGCGGCACGGATGCAGAGAATCCCCGTGCTGCTCGACGGAGTTGCGGCAACGGCAGCCGCAGCGGTCCTGCATGCCGCCAATCCTGCCGCGCTGGATCATTGCCTTCTCGCCGGCCTGTCGCCGGAGCCCGCGCATGCGCAGGCCGCCGAGCGCCTTGGCCTTCGCCCCTTGCTTGACCTCGGCGTCGGCCACGGCGAGGGAGTAGGCGCGGCACTTGCCGCCGGCCTAATCAAGGCAGCGGCACTGACCAGTTCGGGCATGGCCGCGGCCGTTCGCGGCTAGGCCGAGCATTCGTCGCTCATTCCACGCATGAGGCGCGTCAACGCCGACGCGCCGCGACCGCCGCGGTCGGCAGGGCCGGCAGTTCCTCCATCACCCGGCTCAGCGGGAAGATGGCAATCGCCTCTGTGCCTTCGCGCAGCTTGGAATGAAGTTGGAATTCGCCGCCATGCATGGCGAGCAGGCCCTGCACGATCGGCAGACCAAGTCCGGTGCCCTGTTCGGCGCTCTTGATGGCGATCGAACCCTGGCCGAAGGCCGAAAGCACTACCGGGATCTCGTCTTCCGGTATGCCGGGGCCGTTGTCCCTGACCGAGATGTATTGTCCGCCGCCGGCCGTCCAGCCGACGCGCACGCGGATTTCGCCGCCGGTGGCGGTGAACTTGATCGCGTTGGACAAGAGGTTGAGGGTGATCTGGCGCACCGCGCGCTCGTCGGCGAACAGGCGCGGCAAGGCATGTTCGAAATCCTGAATGACGCGGATATCCTTGTTGCGCGCCTTCAACTCCATCATGTGGCAGCAATCCTCGACAATGCCGAGCAGCATCACCGGCTCTTCATTGAGCTGGTACCGGCCGGCCTCGATGCGCGACAGGTCGAGGATCTCGTTGATGAGGTCGAGAAGATGCTGGCCGGATTCGTGCACGTCATGGGCATAGTCGCGATAAGTGGGATTGCTCATCGGCCCCAGCACTTCGTTCGACATCACTTCGGAAAAACCGAGAATTGCGTTGAGCGGCGTGCGCAATTCATGGCTCATCGAGGCAAGAAAGCGCGATTTCGCCAGATTGGCATCTTCCGCGCGCCGCCGCGCCTCGTCCGACATCGATTTCGCGGTCTCGACTTCGGCGATCAGTGCGTCCTTTTCGGAGCGGAACGACAAAAGCATCAGGGAGGAGCGGTTGAGGTTCCGCGCGATATAGGCAAAGAAAGGCAGCGAAAGAACGAGCAGTACGGCCATGATCGCCCCGACAGGCATCCACAGCCTTATTTCGGCGTAGGCGTAAAGCGTCACCGGAACAGCGAAAGTCGCCAGCAGCGCCCCGCGCAGGGATGAGGCCATGATAGCGGTTCCGGCCATGGCAAGCAGCAGCACCACGGCCTTGACCACCTGAAACTGGTCGACCGCGCAGGCACCGCAGCCGATCCAGACGAACCAGCCCCAGCCGAGGCCGCACAGGAAATGTGCGAACAGGAATTCTCTCTGGGTTTGCAACGGGTTAAGATCGGACGCTTCCACGCGTTCGACGCGGCGCGCCATGAAAGCCAACATCGTGTAGCAGGTCAGGGTGAACAGCGCCCAGAGAATGATCTCATTGCCGATGCCGGCCAGCCGGCCAAGCGCGGCGATCGCCAGGACAAGCAGCGGAATGGCAATGGCCCCGCTGGTCATCGCGCGCGCATGGAGTTTCAATAGTTCGCGATCGAAATCCGGATTGCCAGCCTGTTGCGAAAGACGGTCGCGCGTCTTGCGCACCGCGCGCGCGACATCGCTGTTGCGATGGCGTTTCCTGCGGTCCACAATGAATTTGTCCGCTGTGTTCGAGCGTTGCAAAGGCATGAAGACTTCAATTTATGCGGGCGGCATTTCAAGGTGTTAAGCTACGTTCGAATGATTAACCAACCGTTTGCCATATGAGCCGTTCCTGGTCGCAGGGACCGCGCCGGCGGTACGCTGCGCCGCGTCCGCGGAGCCTGTGGCGCAAATTGCTGGACTACGGGCTGACCGTCATTATTCTGGGGTTGCTGATCGTGCTTGCGGCGCGCCTCGATCGCGTGGAGACGCGAAAGACACAGGGCGTCGCCATCATCAATGATGGCGACTCGATCACGCTCGGGGCCGAACGCATCCGCATGCGCGGCATCGACGCGCCGGAATACACCCAGACCTGCCGCAAGAACGGCGCCGATTATTCCTGTGGCACGCTTGCGCGCCAATCTCTGGTGCGCCTGATCGCCGGCAGGCCCGTCATCTGCAGCGGCTGGCAGCGCGATCGTTACGGCCGGCTGCTCGGCGATTGCAGGGCCGGGGACATCGATCTCAACCGCGCACAGGTCGAGGCAGGCTGGGCGGTCGCTTTCGGCGATTACGAGAGCGAGGAAGCGATCGCGCGCGCGGCAAAGGCCGGTATCTGGGCAGGTACGTTCGACCAGCCGCAAGATTGGCGCGACAGCCACCATGGCGAGTCCGTCGAGAGAAAACATGGCACGCTCGCCTCCATCGGCGATGCCGTGCGAGAGATCTTCCGCTTCTGGTAAGCCGGCGGAAGCTGAACCCTGCCATCACCGGCAAGAACTGGAGGATCGAATGAAGCTCTTCGACGGCGGCCGAGCGCCCAACCCAAGACGGGTTCGCGTTTTTCTGGCCGAGAAGGGAATCGCGGTTCCGCTGGTGTCCGTCGACATGGGCGCGCTGGAACACAGGCAACAGGCCGTCAGCTCGCTCAATCCCTTACGGAGGCTGCCGGTGCTGGAGCTTGACGATGGCACCGTCATCACCGAGTCAGTCGCCATCTGCCGCTATTTCGAGGAACTCAATCCCGAGCCCGCACTGTTCGGTCGCGGGGCGCTCGGCAAGGCGCAGGTCGAGATGTGGCAAAGGCGGATGGAATTCAACCTGCTGACCTGCGTCGCGCAAGCTTTCCGCCACACCCATCCGGCTATGAAGGAATGGGAGATCCCGCAGATTCCCGAGTGGGGCGAGGCCAACAAGCCGAAGGCAATCGAATTCCTGCGACTTCTCGAGGGCGAGCTGGGAACCCGCGAATTCGCCGCCGGCGACGCCTATTCGATCGCCGATATCACCGGGATGATCGCCATCGATTTTATGAAACCGGCGCGCATCAAGGTGCCGGACGAGTGCAGCAATGTGTTGCGCTGGTATCGGATGGTTTCGAGCCGGCCGAGTGCCGCGGCCTGAGGATGACTGCGGAACTCGAAAGCTTCGCCGCGACGGTTCGCGCCTGCCGCATCTGCGTCGACAATCCGATCGGCCGGCCACTGCCGCACGAACCGCGCCCGGTGCTGCGACCCTCGTCGAATGCCCGCATCCTGATTGCCAGCCAGGCGCCGGGAACCAAGGTGCATCTGTCGGGCATGCCGTTCACCGATGCTTCGGGCGACCGGCTGCGAGACTGGCTCGGCGTCACCAGCGAGGAGTTCTACGACACCGAGAAGTTCGCTATCGTGCCGATGGGCTTCTGTTTCCCCGGCCAGGACGCCAAGGGCAGCGACTTGCCGCCAAGGCGTGAATGCGCGCCGGCCTGGCGCGCGCCGTTGATGGGGCTCATGCCGCAGATCGACTTGGTGCTGACGATCGGCATCTACGCGCAGTCCTGGCACATGGGTGCCGCGCGGCGCCCGTCCCTGACGGAAACGGTGAGGGACTGGCGCTCCATCTGGGAGAAATCCGCTGGCCAGAAGGTGCTGCCGCTGCCGCATCCGTCCTGGCGCAACACCGGCTGGCTGAAGCGGAATCCCTGGTTTGAAATGGATTTGCTGCCTTTCCTCAGGTCGGAAATCCGCTATCGCCTCGGTTAGACATTCAGCAAGAAACCACCGGCTTTTCCGCCAATCAGCAGAATTTTTTTCTTGTGAAAGCCTATAATAACGCCGATTATGGCCAATCCATTCCTTCAGGAGCTTTCAATGGACCGCCTTGACCGAAAAATTCTCCGCCTCCTGCAGGAGGACGCGACGCTCGCGGTCGCAGATGTCGCCAAGAAAGTGGGACTGTCGACGACCCCTTGCTGGCGGCGCATCCAGAAGCTCGAGGAAGAGGGCGTCATCAAGCGGCGTGTCGCCATTCTCGATCATGAAAAGGTCAATGTGCGGGTCACCGTCTTCGTCTCGATCCGCACCAATTCGCACAGCCATGAATGGCTGCGGCGCTTTTCCGAAGTCATCCAGGAATTCCCCGAGGTGGTCGAGTTCTACCGCATGAGCGGCGATGTCGACTATCTCCTGCGTGTCGTGGTGCCCGACATTGCAGCCTATGATGCCTTCTATAAGCGGCTGATCGCCAAGATCGAGATTCGCGACGTCTCGTCCTCGTTCGCCATGGAGCAGATCAAATACACGACCGAAATCCCGCTCGATTACATGGTGCTGGACAAGGAATCGGGTGCGAACGCGGCCTGAGCGCGCGTGGCCTTGATGCATGCAAGGTCACGCAAGCTCGCCTTGCTTAGTTCTTCTTTTTGTTGAGGAAAGTCCAAGGCGAGTTGACCGGTAGGGTTATTGTGTCCGGCACGGTGTCGACGCCGGTCACGCCTGCCTTGCGCACGGTATAGCCCGACTGGATGACCGAGACGCCGTCCAGGATGAACAGCTGGCTCTTCTCCATGCCCGGTTTCAGCGCGCCGGTTACGGAAACCGGCTGGTAGGCCTGCGACATCCTGTAGGGATGAGCCGGGGTGACCAGGACGATCTGGTTGGGCGGCGGCGTCGGCATGTGACTGCATGCCCCGGTCCACGGCACCAGTAGGAATTGATAGACAAGATCGCCTTCGCGATCGACCGGCAACGCATAGCCGGCTATTTGTATGGTCTTGTCCTGCAGGCCGAGGGATAACGTCTCGCCGTGATCGGGCAATTTTGCCGCGATCATCGGCAGGCCGGCTTCTTCTGCAACCGCCTGGGTCGCCGGGCGCAGATCCTTCCAGAATATGTGTGTGGTCTCGGCCGAAGCGAGGGCGGCTGTAAATGCCGACATTGCGCCTGCGAACGCTGCCATGGCTATGAGACGTTTGGTCATCGGACGTTTTCCTTTGCGTTCGAGTAAAGACACCGCCACCGGCGACGTCAACGCTCGAGCCGCATTACATGCCGGCGAGAACCGGTCATGCCGGCGTCGTGAAAGCCGCGCGCCGCAAACATGTCGCGAAACCCCATGAAACGGTAGCTCGGCGATGCCTCGCCCACCGGATAGGCCTCAATGATATGCGCCCCCTTGGCGAACGCGTGGTCAATGGCCGCATCGAGCAATGCGGAAGCAAAACCGCGGCCGCGCAAAGCCCTTGGCACATAAAAGCAGACGATCGACCATACCCCCGTCTCGCTGTCGTCCTGCCGCTTTGAAAGCCTTCGGTAGGTTTCGCGCGGCGCGACCGAACACCAGGCAACGGTCTTGCCGTCGATCTGGGCGAGGATGCCGACCGGCCTGCCGGCATCGATAAGTGCCATCATCTGGCGCTTTTTCTCATCATTCGGGATGTGCTCGCGGACGGACTGCCGCCACGCCATGCACCAGCAATATTTTGGCGCACCCGGCTGCTCGAACAATATCTCGAAGTCGCCGCGTGTTGCCGGCGTCACCTCCGTGAACCGGATATCGGCAAGATCAGCTTTTTCTGGAGGTGAGCCGTTCCAGCCTTTTGGCATCCGTTAACTCCTTCACGGCGTCCCGGCCGATCCAGCGCGCCGTCTTGTCGGATGATCCGGCCAACTTTTGCGCGAGCGCAAGGGCAGGGGCATGCAGCGCCGCCGAGCGTTTGCCAATCTGCCGCAGCGCCCAGCTGACCGCCTTCCTGACGAAATTGCGCGGATCGCCGGCATGCGCCCCGATCAACGGCAGATAGGCGAGAAACGTCGCGTCCGGCTCCTGCTTCAGATGTACTGCGCTCCACGCCACCATGGCAAAGCCGGCGCGGCGCACGAACTCGCGTTCGTCGGCAGCAAACTCCTCGATCAACTCACGCCGGAACGGCGTTTCAGCAAAGAGATCCGAAACGCTGTCTACGATCTCCCAGGAATCGAAATCGCCGGCCCAGCGGCGGCACTGCTCGGCCGTGATCCTTTTCGGCTCCCCGGTGAACGCCGCCACCAGCCGCGCCTCGCGAACACCGCTGTCCCACAGGGCAAGCGCCCGCTCGTGATTGCGCTTCAGCTTGCGCGCCAGCGGCCGCAAATCCGAATTGCCTACACCAAGCGCCGTCGCGGTGTTGATGCCGAACCGGGCCATGCCGGCGCGGTTTTCCTGCGTGCCTATCGAGCGCAGGTGAGCGACGATGTCGTCCGCGCTCCAGCTCGGGCAGGGCAGGGACATTTGCGTTCTACTTTTCCAGCCTCGCCAGCAGTGAGGATGTGTCCCAGCGCCTGCCGCCCATCGCCTGGACGTCCTTATAGAACTGGTCGACGAGCGCCGTCACGGGCAGTCTGGCCCCGTTGCGGTCGGCTTCATCAAGGCAGATGCCGAGATCCTTGCGCATCCAGTCGACCGCGAAGCCGAAGTCGTATTTGCCTGCATTCATCGTCTTGTGCCGGTTCTCCATCTGCCACGAGCCCGCTGCGCCCTTGGAGATCACATCGATGACCTTCTCGATGTCGAGCCCGGCCTTCCTGCCGAAATGGATGCCTTCGGACAGTCCCTGCACCAGCCCGGCGATGCAGATTTGGTTGATCATCTTGGTGAGCTGGCCGGCGCCTGCCGGTCCCATAAGCCCGACCATCCGGGCATAGGCGTCGATGACGGGCCTGGCTTTGTCGAAGGCTGCCTGATCGCCGCCGACCATGACGGTCAGAATGCCGTTTTCGGCGCCGGCCTGGCCGCCGGAGACCGGCGCGTCGAGGAACGAGAAGCCGCGCTCCTGTGCGGTCTCGGCCAATTCGCGCGCGACCTCGGCCGATGCCGTGGTGTTGTCGATGTAGACGGCGCCCTTTTTCATGGCCTGAAAGGCACCGTCCTTTGCCGTCGTCACCGAACGCAGATCGTCGTCATTGCCCACGCACGAGAAAACAAAGTCCTTGCCTTCGGCAGCCTGCGCCGGCGTCAGGGCGAGAGCGCCGCCGTGCTGGGCGACCCATTGCTCCGCCTTTGCCCCGGTGCGGTTGTAGACGGTGACGTCATGGCCGCCCTTGTTCTTCAGATGCGCGGCCATGGGGTAGCCCATGACGCCAAGACCGAGAAATGCCACCGATGCCATGGCTTGTTCCTTCCGACGGGAGCAGAGATTGCAGTTGCGGAAGGTCTAGGCCATGCGGCGGATTCGTCAAGGCGGGCGCCGAGCCATCGACTGGCACAGATCAGGTAAGCTTACCGTTTCAGGTGAATGGTAATCCGGCGCTCGATCCATTCGACGCCGTGGCGCAGGATCTCGACCATCACCAGATAAACGATCGCCACCCAGACATAGGCCTGGAAGTCGAAGGACTTGGCGTAGGCGAGTTTCGCATTGCCCATCAGGTCGTAGACGGTGATGATGGCGACGATCGCGGAGGCCTTGATCATCAGAACGAGTTCATTGCCGTAGGGTCGCAAGGCCACGATGATCGCCTGGGGCAGAATGACCTTGCGCAGCGTCTGCAACTTGTGCAGGCCGAGCGAAGCGGCGCCTTCCCACTGGCCCCTTGGAACGCTCTCTATGGCGCCGCGCAAGATTTCGGCCTGATAGGCGGCCGTGTTGAGCGCAAAGGCGAACACGCCGCAGTTGAAGGCGTCGCGGAAGAACCACCATAGCCCAACCGATTCGAGCTGCACGCGGAAAGAACCGACCCCGTAATAGACCAGATAGACCTGAACCAGCAGCGGCGTGCCGCGGAAGAAATAGACGTAGCAATAGGCGGGCCACGACAGCAACCGGTTGTTTGACATGCGGCCATAGGTGACGGGCAGCGACAGGATGGCGCCGGCCACCATCGACACAGCCACCAGCGACAGGGTGGTTCCAAGTCCCTGCAGATAGGCCGGCGCATATCGTGCGAAGAACTCGCCGTTCCACGCGGAGACCAGATAGGCCAGTATGCCGAAGCCGAAGAGGATCCAGAGGCCGACGAGTGCGTATCCCACGATACGGGCACGCGGCCAGCCGCGCGCCGGCGGCGGCGGCCGATCGACGGCAATGGTGTCGGTGACGCTCATCGCGCTTCCTTCTGCCCGAGCGACCGCAAGATGAAGCCGGTGGCGATCGAAGACAGGATTGCCAGGATGAGAAAGACCAGCGCCGCGACGCTGTAGAACAGGAACGAATGTTTGGTGACGCGCGCCGCGACGCCCGCATTGCGCAAGGTCTCGGCGAGGTTGACGACCGAGACCAGGGCTGTGTCCTTGAGCAGGCTGAGCCAGCAATTCTCGAGACCGGGGAAGGCGATGCGCAGCAATTGAGGCAGGATCACCTTGCGCATGGTCAGCCACTTCGACAGACCGATCGCATAGCCGCCCTCATACTGGCCCTTCGGAATGGCGCGAAAGGCCGAAAGGAATACCTCGCTGGCATAGGAAGAGAAGATCAGCGAGAGCACGATCATGCCGGCGATGAAGCTGTCGACATCGATCGTCGCCTCGGGCCTGAAGAAGCGGATGATGTATTGCAGCAGGATGGGCATGCCGAAGAAGAACAGGAAGAGCGTCACCAGCTCCGGAAGGCCCCGAAACATGGTGGTGTAAATGTTCGCGGCCAGCCGCAGCGAAGGCTCTTCGGATTGCTTTGCCCAGGCAATGAAAAAGCCGATCGTCAGGCCGATCGGAAGCGTGGCGAGCGCCAGCGCGATGGTGACCACCGCGCCATAGGCGATATCGTCAAGCCAGCCATTGGGTCCCCAACTGAGAAGTGTCCATATGCTTTGGGCTGGCATCGAGTGGTGTTATCTCCAGAGCTCCCAGATCGGGTAAGGCGGCAGGGAGACCCTGCCGCCCTTGGAGGTGATTATCAGGACTCGGCGCCGTAGACGTCGAACTTGAAGTACTTGTCGTTGATTTCCTTGTATTTTCCGTTGGCCCTGATGGCGTCGATGGCGGAATTCAGCTTGTTGACCAGATCGGTCTCGCCCTTGCGCACCGCAATGCCCGCGCCAGGTCCGAAAATCTCGACCGGCTGCGGCGAGGGCTGGCCGAGGATCTTGCAGCAGGCACCGTCAGGCGAATCCAGCCACTGCTGCAGCACCACGATATCATCCTCGATGGCGTCGAGGCGGCCGTTGGCCAGATCCGCCTGTTCCTCGGGGCTGCTCGGATAACCCTTGATCGTGCTGTCGGTGTAGGTCTTCGAGGCATAGTTGAAATGGGTCGTCGTGGTGGCCACGCCGATACTCTTGCCGGCGAGGTCCTCCTTGGTCACGCCCTTCAGCGTCGAATCCTTCGGCACGGCGAGCGCCGAGGGCGTGTTGTAGTATTTGTGAGTGAAGTCGACCTTCTCGGCACGCTCCGGCGTGATCGACATCGATGCCACGATGGCGTCGAACTTGCCCGCCTGCAGCGCCGGGATGATGCCGTCCCAATCCTGGGCAACGAAGGTGCACTTGACCTTCATCTCATCGCAGAGCGCCTGGGCGATGTCGATGTCGAAACCGACGAGCTTGCCATCGGAAGTCAGGTTGTTGAAGGGCGGGTAGGCGCCCTCGGTGCCGATCCTCAGGGTCTTTTCCTGGGCCTGGGCTACGCCGAGCGTCAGCAGCGCGGCCGAAGCGGCGAGCGCGATACGCAGTGCAATACGCATAATGATCCTCTCTTTATGGTCCCGGCCGTCGTTCCGAAACGGCTCTGTGGGGGCGGTGCTTTTGACCGCCCGCTGGCCCGATACTCCCACTCTTTCCAAGAAAAAAGCAACTGCAAAACCACGAAAATCGGCAATGTCCTTCTGCCGTTACGTTACTTCTCAAGCAACGAGGCCGGTCGCGCGCTCGACGAAGTCGGCTATCGATTTCACGTCGTCGAGATCGAACACCGGCAGGCTTTTGTCCTCGATGGCGAAGTCGGCCGCAATGGCAACGATCCCGGGGTCACCCGCCGAAAGCGGCGTCCGGTCCTTCGCCTCCAGGCGCCGGGTTTCGATCTTGCGGTGGGCTTCGCGCTTGTAGCCTTCGACCAGCACGATGTCGGACGGCGCAAGCCGCGACAGGATCGCTTCCAGCGCCGGCTCATCCTCGCCGCGCAATTCGTGCATCAGCGCCCAGCGATTGGCGGAGACGATGGCGACTTCCATGGCTCCTGCCTGCCGGTGGCGAAAGCTGTCCGCGCCCGGCTTGTCGATGTCGAAATCATGATGGGCGTGCTTTACGGTCGAAACCCTCCAGCCGCGCCCAACGAGTTCCGCGACCAGTTTCTCAGTCAGGGTCGTCTTGCCGGAGTTCTTCCAGCCGGTGATGCCGAAGAGGCGCTTGTTCATCTCAGATGCTCTGCAGCAACCGCGCCGCCTTGGCAAGATCGTCGGGCATGTTGATGTTGATCGGCCGCCGTGGCCAGCCGCTTTCGAGCCGCAGCAAGGTCTTGTCGCCGCCGCCCCTGCGTCTGGATTGAACGCCGGCCAGCATCAATCCCGCAATATCTCTCACCATCATCGAGCCCGTGCGCCTTCGCGAAAATTCCCCGCGAGCCTCTTATATGCCGTCCGGGGCCATGGCAGGACCAGTGCTTTCCGCGACGATCCTGCGCCGGCCGACGACGCGCTCACGATAAAGCGCGTAAAGGCCGGAGCCGACGATTGTGCTGGCGCCGATGATCATTGTCATGTCGGGGACATCGCCGAAGACCAGCAGGCCGAGCACAATGGACCAGAGCAGCGCCGTATAGCGGAACGGTGCTATGAAGGAAATCTCGCCCGAGCGCATCGCCATGATGATGAATTGGTAGCCGATGAGCACCAGCACTGCTGCGAGCGCCAGCAGCGCAGTGGCTTTTCCCGTCATCGGTGTCCAGCCGCCCATCGGCGACAGCAGCAGCGCGCCGACCACCGTCATGGCCAATGCCGTTGCGGTGGAGACCAGCAGCGTGGGGATAGCCTGCGGAATCCGCTTGGTGGCGAGATCGCGCACCGCGCAGCAGGCGACGCTGGCCAGCGCCACGAGCGAAAACATGCTGAACCCCTCGAAGCCCGGGCGCACCACGACCAGCACGCCGCCAAATCCAACGGCGATCGCCAGCCAGCGGCGCCAGCCGACCGCCTCGCCGAAGACAAGGGCCGCGCCCATTGTCACGGCCAGCGGCAGTGCCTGCAGGACGGCCGAGACGCTGGCGATCGGCAAATGGGCAAGCGCGACCAGGAAGGTCACCGTCGCGCCGGCCTCGGCAAGGACGCGCAGCGCCACCAGTGGCTGCAGCATCGAGCGCGGCCGGACCAGCGCGCCGCGCTGCCAGGCAAGCAGGCCGACGAAGAGCGAGGCAAATGCGCCTCTGATCAGCATGACCTGCGCCATGTTCATCGACTGCGACGAATATTTGGTGATCGCGTCATTGAGGGTGAAGCCGGCCATCGCCACCACCATGAACAACGCACCGCGAAGATTGGGAGAAAGGGGCAAGATCTCTACCGGTTCTGCTTTGAAAAAAGCCTGTAGCAGCCGGGACCGAAACAGCAACGACAAAGGGCTGGGCCACGGCCTTGATCGCGGCCCAGAATTTCAACCGCGGATGGCCGGCCTTACTTCTTCGGCGTCAGCACCTCGGTGCCGCTGCCGTCTTTGCCGGCGATCGTCCACAGGCCGTGCAGCGAGCCGTCGTCATCCATCTTGTAGACGACAAGGCCGATCTCCTTGCCCAGGACATAGCCGGCCGAGAAGGCGTTGTCGTTGCGCATGCAGATGCCGTCCGAGGACGAGCCGCCGGTTTCCCAATGGATCGTGCAGGTCGTGCCGCTTGTCAGCGTGATGGTTGCTTCGCCGCCATAGGCCGAACCATCGAAATTGGTGCCGGCGACATCGTAAGTGCCGCCGATGGATTGCGCCGCCGCCGGCATGGCGGCGAGGCCGAGCAAGGCAACAGAAAAGATGAATTTGCGCATAATGTTTTCCCCCAACGGAGCGAAAGCCGCTACCGGATGGAAGGCTAGGCGCGAAAACGGCTGGGGTAAATCAGGCGGGCATCCGCCGGCGGAGATTTATTGCGGCATGGCCGCAATAGTCACGGTCCCTCGAGGCTGGCGGCGATGGCGCCGACCAGCGGGTCGTATTTCGGCTTCACGGCCGGCGGATATTCGATCCAGACGGTGCGGATGACGCCGTCCTTGCCGAACAGGCGGCGCTCATAAAAGATGTTCCCGGCCTTCAGCCCCGAAAGCACGGCCGTGCTGGCTTTCTCGGTCGCGACGAAGTGCCTCGGCGTGTCGTTGTCGATATTCAGGATGCCGGAACAGATCAGGCTGGCGCCGTCGGGCGCGAGCCATTGCTGGCCGTCACCGTTGTCCGGTTCGGGCTGGCGGTCGGTGAAAACATCATCGGGAAAGGTGCAGACCGTGCCGAATCGCTCGTTGGTGTAGGTGAAAGGAGCGGCGGCCGAGGGGATTGCGGCGATCGCCGCAACGAATGCCAATACCGAGCGCGCGCACTTCATTCCATTCCTCCAGCAGTCAGCCGGAAGCGATCCTGCACCAGATCCGTGGGAAAATCAGCCGCCGGTGACGCTCATATGCCGCGACACGGAGGGGCGGCTGGTGCGACGGTCGATGATGAAATCATGCCCTTTCGGCTTGCGCCCGATCGCCTCGTCGATCGCCGCGCCGACCAGATCGTTGCCTTCGGACGCACGCAACGGCTCCCTGAGATCGGCGGCATCCTCCTGGCCCAGGCACATATAGAGCGTGCCGGTGCAGGTCAGCCGGACGCGGTTGCAGCTCTCGCAAAAATTATGGGTCATCGGCGTGATGAAGCCGAGCCGGCCACCGGTTTCCGCGACATGGACATAGCGGGCCGGACCGCCGGTCTTGAACGGGACGTCTGTCAGCGTGAACTGGCGCTCCAGCGAGGCGCGCAGCAGCGACAGCGGCAGGTACTGGTCGGTGCGGTCGGCGTCGATCTCGCCCATCGGCATGGTTTCGATGACGGTCAGGTCCATGCCGCGGCCATGCGCCCAGCGCATCATCTCAGGCAATTCGGCGTCGTTGAAATCCTTCAGCGCCACGGCGTTGAGCTTTATCTTCAGCCCCGCCGCCTGCGCCGCATCGATGCCGGCCATGACCTTGCCGAGATGGCCCCAGCGGGTGATTGCGTGGAACTTGTCGGCATCAAGCGTGTCGAGCGAAACATTGATGCGCTTGACGCCGCAATCGGCGAGCTCGGCAGCAAAACGCGAAAGCTGCGAGCCGTTGGTGGTCAGCGTCAGTTCTTCCAGCGCGCCGCTTTCGAGATGACGCGACAGCTGACGGACCAGGTGCATGATGTTCTTGCGCACCAGCGGCTCGCCGCCGGTGAGACGCAATTTGCGCACGCCCTTTGCGATGAAGACGCTGCACAGCCGGTCGAGTTCCTCGAGCGACAGCAGGTCCTTCTTGGGCAGGAAAGCCATGTCCTCGGCCATGCAATAGGTGCAGCGGAAATCGCAGCGGTCGGTGACCGACACGCGCAGGTAGCTGATCGTGCGGCCGAAAGGATCGATCATGTCCATGCGTGAAGCGTTTCCCGTGGCTGTGAACGACGGCGTTATATATCGCTATGTGATACGATCCGGCCTGTCGTTCAAGATAGCCGCTCTCGATCTTTGGTAACATTCCCTGACCGACACCGGATGTCGGCTGCCTGGTACGGGCTTTTCCAATCCGGCGAAGCGGCGTAGGGAAGGGTGGTTCGAAACGGAAAAACACCATGACGGCGCCGAAGGAACTGCGGGTCTCCAAAGACCGCAAACTGCTCTCCGTGACCTTTCCCGGCCACCAGCCATTCGAGCTGCCGGCCGAGCTGCTGCGCGTCGCCTCGCCGTCGGCCGAGGTGCAGGGCCATTCGCCGGACCAGCGGGTGACCGTTCCGGGCAAGCGCGATGTCACCATCCTCAAAATTGAACCGGTCGGCAACTACGCGGTCCGCATAACCTTCGATGATTTCCATGACACCGGCATCTTCACCTGGAATTACCTGCACACGCTGGGCCACGAGAAGGATGCGCGCTGGAATGCCTATCTTGCCGAGCTGGCACAAAAGGGTCTCAGCCGCGACCGTTAGCCGGCGGGCGTCGTCAAGATGTCATGGAGCGGGAGTAGGGGCGGCGGATCGGGAGACAAGACAATGTCCATCATAACCACCGTCGAACAGCTTGAAGCGTTCTATGGCCTGCCCGGCGAAGCCTCGGTGGTCAAGGAACTCGACCACGTCATTCCCGAATACGCCGCCTTCATCGAGGCCTCGCCCTTCGTCGCGCTGGCGACGAGCGGGCCGGAAGGGCTGGATTGCTCGCCGCGCGGCGATCTCGCCGGCTTCGTGCGCATCGTCGATCCGAAAACCCTGATGATGCCGGACCGGCGCGGCAACAACCGCGCCGATTCGCTGAAGAACATCATTCGCGATCCCCGCGTCGGGCTGCTGTTCCTGGTGCCGGGCTCCGGCACGACGCTGCGCATCAACGGCCGCGCGCGCATCACCACGGATGCCGCGCTCTGCGCGTCGTTCACGGTCGACGGCAGGCCGGCACGCTCGGTGAGCGTCATCGATGTCGATACGGTCTATTTCCAATGCGCCCGCGCCATCGTGCGGTCGGAACTGTGGAACCCGGAAAGGCATGTCGATCCGAAATCCCTGCCGACGCCAGGAAAGATCCTGGAGATCACCAGCCGCAGGAACATCGACGGCGAAACCTATGACAAGGAATGGCCGGAGCGGGCAAAAAAGACGATGTGGTGATCCGCCGGACCGCAATGGCGGTCAGGCGTCCTTCAACACCTCGTAGATCTTGCGCATCTGCTCGCCGATCATGTCGCACTGCTCCGGCGTCGACTGGCTCATCGCTTTCTCGATCAGCGCCATGTGCACCTTCAGCGCCTGCATCAGCAGCGCCTCGCCGGCTTCGGTGAGGGCCAGCCGCAGTATGCGCTTGTCCTTCTCGTCGCCTTCGCGGCGCAGCAGGCCGCGAGCCTCAAGCTGCGGCAACAGCATGGTGATGTTGGAGCGGCCGACGAGCAGCTTGCGAGCGAGATCGTGCTGCGACATGCCGGGATGGCGGTAGAGATTCATCAACACATCGAGCTGCGCGGGCTTCAGATCGAGCGGCGCCAGCTTCACGGCAAGCGTGCGCTCCAGCACATGGCAGGCGCGCGCAACCGCGACCCAGTTGCGAAACCGCGGGTTGTCCCAAGGCAGCTCTTGTTTATTGTTCATCTTTGAACTATTATGTTCATGCTTGAACGTATGGATGGATTCCCACTATGGCATCATTCGGACTGAAGGTCATCCGGGGTGTATTCGGGGCCGCCGAACATGTCGCCCCCCGCCTCACTGGGCGCGCCGCATTCGAGCTGTTCTGCCGTACGCCGAACGCCAGGGTGCTGAGCGAGGGCGAACGCGGTGCCGTCGACCGCGCGGCAGATTTCATGGCTGAAGCGCGGCATCACCGGCTAAAAGCCGGATCCGGCTGCGTCATGGTGCATGAATTCCGTCCGGAGCCGGGCAGGGCGTCCGCCGGAACGGTTCTCGTCGTTCATGGGTGGCGCTCGCGCACCGAATATATGCGCATGCTGATCGAGGGCTACCGCGCCGCCGGCTACAGGGTCGTCTCGCTCGACCTTCCCTGCCACGGCCAATCGCATGGCCGGCGGTTGAACATGGTCAATGCCGTGGATGCGGTGCGAATCGCGGGCGAATGGTTCGGCCCGTTCGCGGCGGTGGTCGGTCATTCCTTCGGCGGCGCCGTCGCCGCTAATGCAATCGCCGGATCGATCAGGAACATTGCGCCGCTGGCGGCCGGGCGCCTGGTGCTGATCGCCGCGCCCAGTTCATTGCCGGCCATCTTCGCCGACTTCAGTCGCATGCTCAATGTCGGTCCGCGCTCGCAGGCCGCCATGGCGGACCGTGTCGAACATCTTTCCGGCCGGCCGCTGCACGAATTCACCGGCGATCGCCAGCTTGCCCAGGCGCCGGTGCCGACGCTGGTCATCCACGCACCCGACGATCGCGAAGTCTCGGCCGATCATGCCTGGCGTTATGCCGGCGCCGGTGACCATGTGTTGCTCCACTGGGCCGAAGGGCTCGGCCATCGCCGCATCCTGGCGGACAAGGGCGTGGTGGAACGCGCCGTCAGCTTCGTGGCCGCGCACCGGGAGCCGTCGCTGCTCCATTGAACCGCAATCAGGGCTGTTTCTTCTTCTCGCCGGGTTCCACCGGCAGTCCGGCCGCCTTCCAGGCGGTGTAGCCGCCAAGGATATGCTTGACGGGCGACAGCCCCATGTCCTGCGCGGTCTTGGTGGCGAGCGCCGAACGCCAGCCGCCGGCGCAGAAGAAGACGAAGCTCTTTCCCGACGCGAAGAACGGCTTGTGGTAAGGGCTCTCGGGATCGATCCAGAATTCCAGCATGCCACGGGTGACATGTTTGGCGCCGGGAATCCTGCCGTCGCGTTCAATCTCGCGAGGATCTCGCAGGTCGACAAAGATGGTGCCTTCGTCCTCGATCAGGGCTGCCGCTTCCTCGGGCGAAAGCACTTCGATCTCGGCATTCGCCTCGTCCAGCAGTTCGCGATAACCCTTTTTCACCGTCCGATCCTCCCGGCCCGTTTAGACTGGCGCTCCGTCCGTTCGGATTTCGAGCACAACGCCCGGCATTTGTCATCCCGCGTCGGTACCGGCCATCGTCTTCCAGGCCGCCATTGCCCCCTCCACGGTCGCCAGCAGAGCCGCATGCGAAGCACCGTCGCGCGCCTGGATCGACATGCCGTGTTGAACCGTGGCGAAAAAGGTCGCGGCGGCTTCGCAGTCGAAACTCCTCGGCAATTCGCCCTCGGCCACGCCACGCTCCAACCGCCTCTGCAAGGCTGCGTGGTTTTCGGCGCGCCGACGGCGCAGGTCGTTGCAGATGGCGCCGCGCGAGCTGTCCTGATGCAACGCGCCGAGCGTGACCAGGCATCCTTGCGGGCGGTCGGTCTGCGAATAGGCCTTGGCGGTCTGACGCAGGAAAGCCTCGATCGCCTCACGTGCCGTTGGCGCCTCGTCCAGCGCGGTCCAGATGTCCGTGCCTTCGGCCTGCGTGTAAAACTCGGTCGCCTCGAGGAAGAGCGCTTCCTTGCTGCCGAAAGCCGCGTAAAGGCTTGGCGAATTGATGCCCATCGCCCGGGTCAGGTCGCTTATCGACGTGCCTTCATAGCCCTTGACCCAGAACACCTCCATCGCGCGCCGCAGGGCGGCGGTTCTGTCGAAGGTGCGGGGGCGGCCTCGTTCCGGCATCATGCTCTTTCTGTGCTGATCGATACATAATTCAGTTGACGGGGCCGGACAAGCCTGACATCTATTTCTGTATCGATCGTTACAAAAGGAGAAATCGATGTCATCGAATCGTTTGAGCGGCAAGGCCGCGCTCGTCACCGGCGGCAGCCGCGGCATCGGCGCAGCGATCGCTCGCAAGCTCGCGGCAGACGGCGCCAGCGTGGCACTGACCTATGTCAATGGCGAGGAGCAGGCCCGTGCGGTGGTCGGCGAGATCGAGGCCAAGGGCGGACGCGCCATCGCCATCAAGGCCGACAACCGCGACGCCGCGGCGGTCGCGAGGGCGGTCGACGATGTTGCTTCTGCCTTCGGACGGCTCGACATATTGGTCAACAGCGCGGGCATCTGGCGCGCCGCGCCCATCGACACCCTGTCGCTCGCCGACTTCGATGAAACCATGGAGGTCAACCTGAGAGCGCCGTTCGTCGCCTCCAAGGCCGCGGTGGCGCATATGGGCAAGGGCGGCAGGATCATCTCCATCGGCAGCAATCTGGCGGAGCGTGTGACCGACACAAGCCTCAGTGCCTATTCCGCGAGCAAGGCGGCGCTGGTCGGACTGACCAAAGCCCTGGCACGTGACCTCGGTGCGCGCGGCATTACCGCCAATATCGTCCATCCGGGCTCGACGGACACTGACATGAATCCGGCAAGCGGTCCGCATGCCGAGCATCAGCGGGAAAAAATGGCCACACCGCGTTTCGGCGACGCCGATGAGGTCGCAGGCATGGTCGCCTGGCTGGCCGGTCCCGAGGGGCGCTTTGTGACCGGCGCCGCGCTGACCATCGATGGCGGCGCCAACGCCTGACGACGCCCGCCCGCTTCGACGGCCGGAGCGGATTGTGTCCGCTCCGGCCGTCACGATGTTGTGAAACCGTTCTGCCACAGCTGCCCCAAAATTTATGAAAGCTTAACGAAATCGGTATGAATCGGTATAGTCGCGTCTTACATCCGCCATGCGGTGGGCAAGACGCACGAGCGTGCGGAACGGAGCCGGTTGCGGCTGGAGCGGGTGACCATGAAATTGCCGGGAAACAAAGCTACCGCGTTGCCGCTTGCAGCGCTCGTGGCGACGCTGGCCCTGGGAACGCCGCAAGCAGGCGCGCAGGGGCTTTTCGACATGCTTTTCGGCGGCGGCGTAAGGCACGAGCCGCGAGGTGAGTTTCCTCCTCCGCCACCAAGGCGCAAGCCGAACCCCAACGTATCCGCCGGCGGTGGTGGCGGCGGCAGCGTGAAGATCAGCAGCCCTTCCTACTACACCTACAAAGCCGACAAGCTCGTGCGCGTCGACTTCTCGGCGCTTACGGCAGCGCCGCAGCCGGCGACGCCGCAGGACGCCGCCTTCGTGCCCTCAGCCACCGGCAACGCCTTTCGCGAGGCAATCGCCGGACTGAGCGACTACGAGCTCTATGCGGAGCCGGATATCGCCAAGGCGCTGATCGCCTATTATTCGGCCAATCCGGATTTCATCTGGGTGACCGGAGCCAACGCCAACAGCCGCGCACAGGACGCGGTGCGGGTGCTTGGCGAGGCGGCGAGCTACGGCCTGGCACCGTCCGACTACACGGTCGACGTGCCGACCGCCGCTGCGTCGACTGGTGACGCCGCTGCACGTTTGAAGGAGTTCGTGCGCTTCGAAATGGCGCTGTCGGCTCGCGTGCTTCGCTATGTCCATGATGCCCAAAGCGGCCGCGTCGAACCCAACCGCATGACCGGCTACTATGATTTCCCCGCCAAGCCGCTCGACATGGAAGGCGTTTTGAAGACGCTGGCGCACACCCAGGAAGTGCGCACCTATCTCGAATCGCGGCATCCGCAGAACCCGGAGTACCAGGCGCTGCGCGTCGAGCTGGAGTCGCTGCAAGCGAGCGCCGAAAACGAGATCGTCGTCGATCCCAAGCTGTTGCTGAAGCCGGGCGAAACCAGTCCCGAGCTTCCCAAGCTGCTGAGCCTGATCGCGCGCAATCTCGACGACGAGATGGGCGGCGCCTACGGCGAAGTGCTGTCGCGGCTCGCCACCAGCGACGTCTACCTCCCTGAGCTGGTCCCGGTCATCAAGGCGGTGCAGCAAAAGGCAGGCATGAAGGGCGACGGCGTCATCGGACCGCGCACCGTCGCGTCGCTGGCCGGAACGTCCAAGGCCGACCGGCTGCTCAAGGTACAGGTGGCGCTGGAAGAACTGCGCTGGCTGCCATCCGACCTCGGCAGCCCGCGTGTGTTCATCAACCAGCCGGCCTTCACGGCGAGCTACATCGACAATGGCGAGGAAAAGCTGAAAACCCGTGCGGTCATCGGCAGGACCACCAACCAGACCGCCTTCTTCTACGACCAGATCAAGCAGGTCGACTTCCATCCCTATTGGGGGGTGCCGCAGTCGATCATCGTCAACGAAATGCTGCCGAGATTGCGCAGCGATCCGGGTTATCTCGACCGGGCCGGCTATGAGGTGACCGATTCGCGCGGCAAGCGCATTCCGTCCTCGGCGGTCAACTGGGGCGGCTATGGCGCGAACATCCCCTACAGCGTGCGCCAACTCCCGAGCGAGGCCAATGCGCTGGGCGAATTGAAGATCCTGTTCCCCAACAAGCACGCCATCTACATGCACGACACGCCGCAGAAGTCGTTCTTCCAGCGCGATATGCGTGCGCTCAGCCACGGCTGCGTGCGGTTGCAGGACCCGCGCGGCATGGCGGCTGCGGTGCTGGGCACGTCGGTCGACTACATCGCCGAGAAGCTGAAGCACGGGCACGCGACCGAGAATGTGACGCGCACGATTCCGGTCTATGTCGCCTATTTCACCGCATGGCCCGACATGTCCGGCAAGGTCGAATACTTCAACGACGTCTACGACCGGGACACGCGGTTGAAGCAAGCCCTGGACGCTACCGAAGCAGCACGCTCGCCGTCGAGCTGAGAATTCAGCGGGCCGAGAGCGGTCGCCGGAAACCGGCGTCGCGCCCTGCGATCAGCCAGTAGACAAGCCCGGCGACCAGGCCTGCAGCGGCGATGATGCCGATGTCGGCCCAGCGCTCCGGGGCCATGTCCTCGAGCGCGCTCGGCCAGATCAGGGCAAAGCCGCCGACCGCCGCCGCCCCGCCGAAGAGCATGTGGAGCCAGAAGCCGCGCAACGAGAAGCATTCGGCGATCAATGCGAACACCAATGTCTGCACCCCGGTCAGCACGATCGTCAGGAAATAGATGAACATGCCGACCGGCGGCACCACCAGCGCCGCGATCGGCGAGACGCCCATGAGGTCGAAATACCGGGGCGCATTGGGTAGGGAGCTCAGCACGGCATAGATCGCGACAACGGCGATCAGACCGACCAGCGCGGCGACGAGATAGCCGGCAAGCACCATCAAGATACGTTTCAACACATGCCTGGCCGTCGCCATGCATACCCCCCGTGAAGCTCCGCTGTAATCAGCCATCAAAGGTGCATTGGCGCAAGGGCGGGCTCACGCCGCAGGCTCGGCATTTTCAGATGGGAACCGGTGATCACCGCGGGAGGGATCGTAGAACGGGTTGCCCGCCCCGCAAGTTTCTCCTGACGAAGCTATCTGGGCTCGGCCGTCACCGGATCATAGGTGATTTCGACCTTCGCCTTGTCGGCGGTGTAGTAGGTGACGGTATAGGCGCCATCATCCCAGTCGACCTCCTGGACATAGCGGAAGCCATCGCGCTGCTCGACCTTGGCGATGATGTCAGACAATTTCTTGGCATTGGACGGCGGCAGCGGTTTTTCGTCGGCCGCCAGAACCGGGCCGGAGCCGAGAAGAACGGCGACGCTTGTCGCCACGAGAAATCTGGTCATGGTTTTCCCTCAAGTTTCGACAGGGGGAAACTCAGTGATGGGGAGGTTTGTTCCCCAGGCGGGATGGATGGCCAGGCTATGCATCGGCTTTGTGACTGCCCTCGAGCAATTCCCGATTTTCTTGCAATCAACCCCGCCGGCTTTGTCCCGGCGCTACAAGACGGCGAGATGATCATGGTCGAATCGATCGCGATTCTCGAATACCTGCTCGCCCGCACGGGCCGAGCCCGCTCGCCGTCGCCCCACATGATCCGGCTTTCGTCGCCTACCTGCAATCTTTCGGAGGGCTTCTCAACCCCCACGCGTCAGGCTGACCGCTTAAGCTCTGCCACCTGCACACCCAGCCGGAACGCCTGACCGTCGGCGTATGAGCGCGCATAACTTTCGGCTGAGAATGGGACGGTGGTGGTGACGCCATTGACGGTCACGCGAACCGACCACGACTTTTCCCTGACGATTTCAACGGCGTGTTCTGCCATGTTCTCCCCCGAGAATCTGACGTTGAGGAAGCTACCATAGCGTCGCCCAACTGATTTGCATACAAACAAACCGACAGATGGTGACGGAAACCCAAAATCAATAAGGGCGAGGCGCCAAGCTGTTTGGCCTACGCGCCAGTAGCTTTTTTGGACAAAGTGGAGGGGCCTAGTCATCCAACAAATCAGTTTAGTTGGATGGTGGGCGATGCAGGGATTGAACCTGCGACCCCACCCGTGTGAAGGGTGTGCTCTCCCGCTGAGCTAATCGCCCGCTCGTTGCCCGAAGGCCAAGCGAGCCGCGATATAAGGGAGGGCGGTGCGGGAAGTCAAGGCGGTGTCCGGCGTTCTCACAGGGGCAATCGCTTCAGGTTTCGTCATACTCTTTCAAGCGCCGGCGCCGCCCCTCACCTGCCTGCCGGCATCCTCTCCCCGTATAGACGGGGAGAGGGGGCTGTGTCGCCGTTTTCGCCAATTTTTAACGTTGCAATGGAGGCGCCAGCGTTCCGGCCAGACCCTTCTCCCCGTCTCTGTGCGGGGAGAAATGCCCGGCAGGGCGATGAGGGGCGGCGCCGACTTCGATCATTAGAGGCATCCGCCGCAAACAGGAAACTGTCATTGAACCTGTCCCGGCCGCCCGCTATCCGTTCAATGTTGCGCCGCGGCGATCAGCCGCTCAGCCAGGTCCAGCGTCAGCGCGTCGAAATGCGAGATTACCGCCGAGGGCTCGAATTCGCGCACGTGGCGGTCGGTGTAGCCGAAGTCGACGGCCACCACTGGGATGCCGGCGGCTTTCGCAGTGTCGATGTCGGTCTGCGAATCGCCGACCATCAAAGCTCGGTGCGGGTCGCCGCCGGCGCGCTTGATGGTTTCGGTGAGGTGACGCGGGTCGGGTTTGCGGAAGGCGAAGGTATCCTGTCCGGCAATCGCCGCGAAGTGTTTGGTCAGGCCGAGCGCCTCGATCAGCGCCAGCGAGTTGGCCTCGTATTTGTTGGTGCAGACGGCCAGGAGATAGCCTGCCTTCTCGAAGCGGGCGATCGCCTCGAGGACGCCGGGGTAGGGGCGGGACTTGCCGGGAATGTTGAGGGTGTAGTGGTCGAGGAACAGTTTCAGCAGCCGGTCGTGTTCGGCGACATCGAGCGACCGCTGCTGCGCGGCGTGCGCCCGCTCGATCATGACGCGGCCGCCATGGCCGACGAAGCGCCTGAAGCCGGCTTCGTCGACGGCCGCGAGCGCGCTGGCGGCAAGGCTGTGGTTAAGGCTGTCGAGCAGGTCCGGCGCTGTGTCGATCAGCGTACCGTCGAGGTCAAACACGATGATCGGGCGGGTCATGATCCATCCTGGGTAGTTTATGCAATGGGCAGGCGATAAAGGCTGCGGCGCGTCAAGGCAAGCGCCGGGCAGGCTCGTTCAGGCAAGCAAGCTCCCCGGACCGGGCATTCGCGACGAACCGCCAGCCATGAAAAAACCCGCCAGTGCGGCGGGTCCCGGCGCAAATCTGCACCATAGGCAAATATGTAGCATAACTGCCTTCACCCAGTCAATGGCATATAAGAAAAAATTCCTATTAACGTTGCCCGCGCATCGCTCGCTGACCGCGCGGGCACACCATTGACGGGAGGCCGACCGTCATCAACCTACGCCGCTGCAAGGGCTTTGACCGGACCGGCAAAAATGGTAGGAGCCGCAAACACCAGGTTCCGGGGCGGTAAAAGCGGCATGGATGCAAGACAGTTGAAGGTCGAAGCCGCGCGGGCGGCCCTTGCCCATGTCACCGACGGCATGCGGCTCGGCATCGGCACCGGCACCACCGCCGACGAGTTCGTGCGGCTGCTTGCCGACAAGGTGGCCACCGGCCTGACCATCATCGGCGTGCCGACGTCCGAGCGCACCGCCTCGCTGTGCCGCGAGCTTGGGGTGCCGCTGTCGACACTGAAGGACACGCCGGAACTCGATCTCACCGTGGACGGCGCCGACGAAGTCGACCCCGCACTAACGCTGATCAAGGGCGGCGGCGGCGCATTGCTGCGCGAGAAGATCGTCGCGGCGGCTTCCGCTCGCATGATCGTCATCGCCGATCGCTCCAAGATGGTCGAGACGCTCGGCCGTTTTCCATTGCCCATCGAGGTCAACCCGTTCGGCCTGCGCGCAACCGAAATCGCGATCGGGAAGGCGGCTGCAAGGCTCGGCCTTTCCGGTCCGGTTACATTGAGGATGACGGGCGGCCAGGCTTTTGTTACAGACGGCGGCCACTTTATCCTCGATGCATCTTTTGGCCGCATTCCGGATACAAGAGCGCTATCGAATGCTCTCCACGCCATTCCCGGCGTGGTCGAGCACGGTCTTTTCATCGGGCTGGCGTCAGCGGCCATCATCGCCGGGGGCGATGGCATCCAAACCGTCCATGCCGCCTGAAAAACAGGGAGTTCTATCGACCATGATGTTGCATAACCGGGTTCGCCGCTTGTCCGTCCTTCTGGCGGCATCGGCCGTCTTCGCCTTCTCTTCGCCGGCGTTCTCGCAGGACGTCACGGAAGCACACCTGAAGGCGGCGCGCGCCGCGGTCACCGCGATCCATGCGACCGACCCGTTCGACAACATCCTGCCGCAGGCCGCCGCCGCCCTCGAATCGCAGCTCATCCAAAAGAACCCCGACATGCAGGAGCTGATCGCCAAGACGATCAGCGAGAAGGCGCTGGCGCTTGCCTCGCGCCGGGCCGACCTGGAGAAGGAAGCGGCCCTTGCCTATGCGAAGGTGTTTTCCGAACAGGAACTCAACGACATCGCGACCTTCTACAATTCGGACTCCGGCAAGAAGCTCCTCGAGAGCGGCCCGGCCGTGACGCGCGACCTGGTGAAGGCCGCCGATATCTGGCAGAACGGGCTTGCTCGTGACCTCGCCCAGCAGGTCGGTGAAACGCTGGCCGCGGCGGCCAAGGCGAAAGCGCCGGCAGCGCCTGCTAATGCGGCCGCGCCCGCCGATGGCGCCGCGCCTGCCGATGGATCGGCCCCTGCCGACGACACGCAGAACTGATCCTGCCATTCCAAACGGCCCTGCGGCCATCTGTGAAGCCCGGCTCGTCCGGGCTTTTCTTTTGATGGTTTGCGGCCTACCTGTCACTCACATTTTCCGAAGCTCAAGGAGCCGCGCAATGGCCGGTTACGACTACGATCTTTTCGTTATCGGCGGCGGTTCGGGCGGGGTGAGGGCGGCGCGCGTCGCCGCAGCGCTCGGCAAGCGCGTCGGCATCGCCGAGGAATATCGCTTCGGCGGCACCTGCGTCATCAGAGGCTGCGTACCGAAGAAGCTCTATGTCTATGCTTCGCAATTTCCCGAGCATTTCGCCGATGCCGCCGGCTATGGCTGGACGGTGCCGGAAGCCAGTTTCGACTGGCCCACGCTGGTCGCCAACAAGGACCGCGAGATCAGCCGTCTGGAGGCGATCTACAAGAGGAACGTCGAGGGCGCCGGCGGCGAGGCCTTTCACACGCGCGCCATGATCGTCGACCCGCATGTGGTGCATCTTCTGGACCAGGACCGTACCGTCACCGCCGACCAGATCCTGATCGCCACCGGCGGCCGTCCGGCGCCGCACCCGGCATTGCCCGGCCACGAACACTGCATCTTCTCCAACGAGGCCTTCGACCTCAAGCAGTTGCCCAAGTCGATCATGATCGAAGGCGGCGGCTATATCGCGGTCGAATTCGCCAACATCTTCCATGGCCTGGGCGTCGACACCACGCTGGTCTATCGCGGCAAGGAGATCCTCAGCCGCTTCGATATGGACCTGCGGCGCATGCTGCACGAAACGATGGAGAAGAAGGGGATCAAGATCCTTTGCCATGCCGTCTCGGAATGGATCCGCAAACGGCCGGACGGCCGGCTCGACGCGTTGCTCACCGGCGGCCAGACGCTGACGGTCGACCAGGTGATGCTCGCCATCGGCCGCATCCCCAACACCGAGAATATGGGACTGGAAGGCATCGGCATCGAGATGACCGCGACCGGCGCGATCCAGGTCGACGCGTACTCCCGCACCAACGTCGAAAACATCTGGGCGATCGGCGACGTCACCAATCGCGTGCAACTGACGCCGGTGGCGATCCACGAGGCGATGTGCTTCGTCGAGACCGCCTTCAAGGGCAACCCGACCGCGCCCGACCACGACACGATCGCCACCGCCGTGTTCTCGCAGCCGGAGATCGGCACGGTCGGCCTGTCGGAAGACGAGGCGGTCAAGCGCTTCCCCGACATCGAGATCTATCGCGCGGCATTCCGTCCGATGCGGCACACCTTGTCCGGCCGCGACGAAAAGATGCTGATGAAGCTGGTGGTCGATGGCGCGTCTAAGAAGGTACTCGGCGCGCACATATTGGGGCCGGATGCCGGCGAGATGGCGCAGCTTCTCGCCATTCCGCTGAAGGCCGGGCTGGTCAAGGATGATTTCGACCGCACCATGGCCGTGCATCCGACGGCCGCGGAAGAGCTTGTGACCATGTACAAGCCGACTTACCGAGTGAAGGATGGCGAGCGCGTAGGCTGACGGACAAACGCGCCGCGGCAAGGTACTTGCCGCGACGCAGCTAGGAGAGCTGCTACAGCAACGTGCCGCGCAGGATCACCTGCGCCACCGAGAAATAGATGACAAGCCCGGTGACATCGACCAGCGTGGCGACAAACGGCGCCGACGCGCTGGCCGGGTCGAAGCCGACGCGTTTCAAGGCGAACGGCAACATCGAACCCGACAGCGAGCCGAAGGTGACGATGCCGACCAATGCCGCTCCGACCGTCGCGGCGATCAACGGCCAGTGCGGGCCGTAGTCGTAGAAGTCGAAATACTGCCAGAGCGCGATGCGGCAGATGCCGACGACGCCGAGTATCGCCCCGAGCAGGAGGCCGGTGGGCAGTTCGCGCAGCGCCACCCGCCACCAGTCGCCCAGGCCGATCTCGCGCAACGCCAGCGCGCGTATGACCAGCGAGGTCGCCTGCGAGCCGGAGTTGCCGCCGGAGCTCATGATCAGCGGAATGAAGAGCGTCAGCACGATCGCTTTTTCCAGCTCGCTCTCATAGCTCTGCATCGCATTGGCCGTCAGCATCTCGCTGATGAACAGCGCGCACAGCCAGCCGGCGCGCTTCTGGATCATGGCGAGGAAGCTCATCTTCATGTAGGGCTCGTCGAGAGCCTCCATGCCGCCGAAGCGATGCACGTCCTCCGTCGTCTCCTCGATCATCGTGTCGATGATATCGTCGATGGTGACGATGCCGAGGATCTTGCCATGGTCGACGACGGGAACGGCGAG
Organism: Mesorhizobium sp. B2-8-1; assembly: GCF_006440955.1. NCBI lineage: Bacteria > Pseudomonadati > Pseudomonadota > Alphaproteobacteria > Hyphomicrobiales > Phyllobacteriaceae > Mesorhizobium > Mesorhizobium sp. B2-8-1. Next base: position 400,334 of record NZ_VFTX01000005.1, read on the forward strand.
CAGATCGTATTTGGAAATCGTCTGCGCCAGGGTTTCGCGATCGGTCAAAGGCGTGACGGTCACCGGCACGCGGTCCGGCGCCACCGACAGGATCGAATCGTCAGGCTCGCCGGTGATGAGCCGGCGCAGGCCGGTCGAGCGCATGAGCAGATGCGTCTCGGGATCGACGATGTAGATGGCGTAGACGGTTTCGCGCGTCCGCTCGACCTTTCGGATGTAGTCGAGCGTGCGGCCGACGGTCCAGTCCGAGGGCACGCTGACGAACTCCGTCGTCATGATCGAAGCGGCACTGCCTTCGGGGTAACCGAGAATCGAGAGCAGGGTTGCGCGCAGCGGGGGCGCCAGCACGCCGAGCAGCTCGGAACGGGCGGGTTCGTCAAGACCGCGCAGGATGTCGGCAGCGCGATCGACCGACATGGCGGTAAGCAGCTTGCCCGCCTTGGCGCGAGGCAAGGCCTCCGCCAGCTCTGGCGCGCCCTCGAGCTCCGGCTGGTCGAAGATATCGACCAGCCGTTCGAACGGCACTTCGCAAAGCAGCTCGGTCGCCGTTTCGCGCGACTCGCGGTTGAGCGCTTCGACCACGTCTGCGACATGGTCGTTTGCAAGGATGCGGGCGATGGCGACGGCCTCGTCGTCCGCTACGGGGGAAAAATCGTTCATGGTTCACTCCTTGCCGTCCGGCAAGACGTGAACGGTCGAGGTCACGTCAGGGCGGACGGCGGTTGCGTTCGACTGTGACTGTCGCCAGGCATGGCGCGGTGACCTTTCCGCTCGCGGGTTCGAGTTTGATGTCTGCGAGCGGGCGCAACATAGGAGCTCGCCTTGCCCTGTCAATCGAGGTGATCGAGGAAAATGCGGGCAACATGCCCCAGTCGCGAGACTGTGATCGCTGAAGCGTATCGCGCCGAAACGGTAAAATGGCTGGACGGCCTATGCCGCGGCGAGTCCGGCTACTTCTGCTTCAGCCGGCGCGGAAAACGCAGCCATTTGTCGTCGACCGGCCTTGGCACCGGCCCTGGCTGTGCGAGAATGGTGGTGAGCTCGGGAGGCAGGCTCGGCACCAGCGGCTTCTTGGTGGCGACGCCGTCCGCGATCGCGACGATCGAGTGGTAGAACTCGGCGCCGGTGACCGATCGCGGCGCCACCGCTTCATGCATGACGCTGATCACCGTTACATCGGGGCAGTTGTCCTTGATCGCCTGGTGGAAGGCAACCTTGCCCTCCGGATCGAGTGCGCCGGTCGCCTCGTCCAGGAATAGTAGCCCGGGTTGATGGAGCACGATGCGGGCCACCACCAGCTTCTGTTTCTGACCGCCGGACAGGACCTGATCCCAGCTTTTGCCTTCGCGGCTTTCGTCGCCCATATTCTCGATGAAGTCGCCCAGACCCGCCTTGTGCAGCGCGGACGCGACCTGCGCGTCGCCATGGTCGTGCTCGGAGCCCGGCAGGCAGACCAGCTGCTTCAGGGTCACCTGCTGCAGCTTGACCTCCTGGGCTGCATAGAAACTCTTCACCCCTTCGGGGAAGACGATGGTGCCGCGGCCGTAGGGCCACAGGCCGTTGATGGCCTTGATCAGCGAGGTCTTGCCGCAGCCGGATTCGCCTTTCAGGAAGGTCCATTCGCCGCGCCGGAAGCGCAGGTTCGCCGCTACGAGGAAAGGCGTTGCGTCCTCGCCCTGATGCGCCAGTTCAAGCTTCTGGATGGTCAAGCCAAAAACCGGGTTCTGGCTGGCGTAGCGGAAGTCGGAACGGCCGCTCTGGCTGTAGAATTCCTGGGGGTGCTGAACGTTCTCGATCGCATTGGCCAACTCGGTGACACGCTGGCTGTTGGCGCGCAGGGTGGCGATGGCGGGCATGACATGGATGAACCACGAACATTGGCCGATCAGCGAATTGACCAGTTCGGAGCCGGTTATGTAACCCTTCAGGTCGAAGCCGTTGTGGATGAACGGCACAAGACCCGGCCCATAGGCGACAATGCGGGCGCCGATGAAATTGTAGATCAGCTCGAACGACATGTAGATGGTGTTGACGATGTTGAGCCGCGTCCATGTGCCGTCTATATCGCCATAGAGGCGGCCATGCATGGTCCTCTGCACGCCTTCGCCGCGTGAAGCCGCGACATGGAAGCTGCGGCGCAGGAATGTCGTCAGCTCGCCACGGTAACTGCCTTCGGCCTGCTGCATCCTGACATTGAGACGCTCGAGCATGCCACCGAGCTTTACCGCGATCCAAGTGTTGAGCGGCACATAGATGGCGACGGCAAGGAGGGCGAGGATGGCGCTGCCATAGCTGCCGAGGAATTCGAGCCCCTTTACCTCGACGGAGGTCTCGAGCAGCTTCTGGCCGACGAAATAGAGCGAGGTGGCGACACCCAGCACGCCCATGGCCAGGCCGATGGCGCCGCCGGTCATGTCCTTGATCGATTCCTGGACGCGCTGGTCGATGTTGTCGGGGGCCGGCGCGCCATTGCCGGTCGAGGCATGCTGGGCGTGGAAATGGGTGTGGTTGCCGTCCAGCAGCGCCTCGTTGAAACGGCTGTCGAGCCAGCCGCGCCATTTGCGGTGCAAGGTTGCCGAGACAAGATTGCGGATGCCCGTGAAGCCGGCGTCCTTGAGCACGACCAGCAGCACCAAAATACCGGCATTGGCCAAAAGCGTCTGGAGAGGGGTGGTGTTGGCGGCGTCGTGGAAGAAGGCGATCGAGTTGACCAGTTCTCCGGACGCTTCTGCGAACCAGACGCCGGCCTTGCTGGACAGAGCGGTGAGCAGCGCGATCACCAGCGTCAGCGTCCAGGCCTCCTTCCACCGGTCCGAGACCCAGTAGGCGCGCATCAGGCCCCAGAAGCTGCGCATCGAGGAAACCGGGGTCAGAAGCGACCGCCTTGCGGCATCGCTGTGTAGTCCATCTGTTCCTGACAGTTGCGGTGGTCTGTCGACCCGAATCACAATCCCGCCCAAACCTTTTTTGTATTGTTACGGATGGTAACACCAATTGATCATTTTCCATTATTTTTTATAGGGGGGCAGCGGGATTGAGGTGGATGCCGTGGCTGCCGGGCAACAGGTTCGGCTTCCCGAGCGTCGCGCCAAAGCCGACGAAAAGCCGGTTTAAGCTAGTGATGTCAGGTAATTACGCGGCATCAGAGCGCGACGTTTCTACCTTCCCCTAGGGAAAGCGTTCGCACGAATTTGTGACCCGCTTGGGCTGCCCGGCAAGCCGGCTTTTCATTGCAGGCTAATCAAAATTCCGGAAAACACGTCGCCCTGGACGCCTGATTCCTCGCCGGCATGTCCCCGCCGGAAGTCCGGAAATGACCTGAGACGCTGTGCAACCCAGCGATCGACCGGACCGGCGGCGTCAAGGCAGGCCGCGACGTCGGCAAAGCCAATGATCGCGGAACCCACGGGGGCCAGGCGTTGCCTCACGCCCGGGGAGGGCTGCTTGAAAATCCTGCGTTTAAGATCGGGTTCAGTCGACTTTTTCCAGTTCGCCACGCGCCTTGGCGGCGGCTACCTGGCGGATGGCGTCAGCGAGCGTGTCGACGTCCTGCGCGCCCATCACCGCATATTTGCCCTCCAGCAGGAAGCATGGCACGCCTGATATGCCCATGCGCGACGCGGTGGCGATCTCGGTGCGAACTGCCTCGACATCGGCATCGGTCGGCAAGAGCGTCTCGACAACGGATGCGTCCATTCCGGTCTCGCGCGACGCCTCGACCAGCACGGCGTGATCGCCGATGTTGGCGCCCTCCTCGAAGTTCAGCTGGAACAGGCGGCGCACCAGCCGGTTCTGCACGTCCTCGCCGGCCGCACCGGCCCAGCGGATGACGCGATGGGCATCAAGCGTGTTGGGCGCGACCTTGATGGCGCCGAAAGCGAAGGAAATGCCTTCGGCTTCACCGAGCGGCTCGATATGGGCGTGGATCTGGCGAATGTGTTCGTCGCTGCCGAATTTGGCCAGCATGTACTCGCGGCGATCCTTGCCTTCCGGCGGAATGGTCGGGTCAAGCTGGAACGGCCGCCAGCGTATATGCACATCCACCTCGCCGGCGGCGGCGACTGCCTTGTCCAGCCGCTTCTGGCCGATGAAGCACCATGGGCACACGACGTCGGACACCACGTCTATGGTGATCGCATTCGCTTGGCTCATCTCGATCTCCTGAACGTCTTGGGTGCCGTGCACTTCACGGAGAACCCGGCTTCCACTCCTCGGGCCCATGCTCAGTTCGGCTTTCGCCACCAGGTCGGCAACTGGTAACCGAATATGGGCGTCTTTCGCGGATGGTCCAGATAATTCCAGTAAGAGATCCATTGCTGCGTGTTGTGCTGCATCGGCACCATGTAGTTGCCGGAGATCAGCAACCGGTCGAGAACGCGCACGGCGGCGATGTAATCCTCCTTGGTGCGGGCGCGCAACATGGCCTCGATCGCAGCGTCCACCGCGGGATCGGCGACGCCGGCGAGGTTGAACGAACCTTCAGCCTTGGCGGCGGAGGATGACCAACGCCCGATCTGCTCGATGCCGGGCGAGAGCGAATTGTTGAAGCCGCTCGAGCCGATCAGCACCTCGAAATCGAAACGCTGCTTGCGCGACTGGATCTGGTCGCCGTCGAGGCTGCGGATGGAGACACCGATGCCGATCTTTTCCAGCGTGCGCTGGTAGATGCCGGCGAGACGCTCCTCGTCCTGCGAGGCGGTCAGTATCTCGAAGCCGAAGGGCTTGCCCTCGGGGTCGAGCATCGTGCCGCCCTGCAGGTGGTAGCCGATGCTTTTCAGGAGATCGAAAGCCGCTTTCAGCACCTTTCGGTCCTGGCCCGAGCCATCGGTCACCGGCGGCCGCCAGGTTCCGTCCATGACGTCGGCCGGCACCCGGCCGGGGTAGGGCGCCAGCAACGCTTTTTCCCTGTCGTCGGCCGGATGGCCGAGCGCCGAAAGCTCGGAATTCTGCCAGTAGCTCATCGTTCGCGCGTATTTGCCGCCAAACAGGTTCTTGTTGGCCCATTCGAAGTCGTAGAGCATGCCGAGCGCCCGACGCACCACGGGGTTCGAGAATTTCGGCAGCCTCGTGTTGAACAGGAAACCGGTCACGACGGGTGGAATACCGGTGTCGAAAGTTTCGGCAACCACCTCTCCCCTATGGAAAGCGGGAAAATCCAGATCGCGTTCGCGCTTCACCGGATCGCTGTCGTCGTCGATGGCGCAAAGGCCTTTCTTGAACGCCTCGAGCTTGGCATTGGCATTGAGGAAATATTCGATGGTGATCTGGTCGTAATTGTCGAAGCCGCGCTTGGCCGGAATATCCTTGCCCCAATAGTCCGGGTTGCGCTTGAAAACGATGCGCTGGCCGGGCGTCACCTGTGCGATCCTGTAGGGGCCGCTGCCGATCAACGGCTTCAGCGTCGTCCTGTCGAAAGTCTCGATGTCGAAGGCGTGCTTGGGGATGATCGGCGTCAGCGCGATGATCAGCGGAAATTCGCGATCGGCCTTGTCGTTGAAGGTGAACCGCACGCTGTGGTCGCCGGTCTTCTCAAGCTTGGCAATCCTGGCCATGCGGTCGCTGTAGGGCGGACGGCCTTTCTGCGTATAGGCATCGTAGGTGAACAGCACGTCCTCCGGCGTCACCGGCTGGCCGTCCGACCATTTGGCATTCGGGTTGAGATGGAATTCGATGCTCTTGCGCTCGGAATCCATGTCGGCCGACTCGGCAAGCAAGCCATAGAGCGTGAAGGCCTCGTCGGCATTGCGCTGCATCAGCGGCTCGAAGACCAGATTGCCGAAGATCGTGTCCATCATACCGCGCGCCGTGGTGCGCAGGCTCTTCAGGATGAAGGGGTTGAGATTGTCGAAACTGCCGACGACGCAATAGGTAATGCTGCCGCCCTTCGGCGCGTCGGGATTGACGTAGTCGAAATGCGCATAGTCGGGCGGCAGGGCCGGCTCACCCTGCATGGCAATTGCATATCTGGGTTCCGACGCCGCCGGCAGGGGCGAAAGGGCGAAAAATGATGTCGCGGTGATCAGCCAAACGAGAACGCGGCCCATGACCGTCTCCTTACCGGGTCGGCTTGATGATTCGGTGCGCACACTAGCATGGGGCACCGCCAATGTTCGTTGCCAAGAATCGCAGATTGCGGGCTGGATTCGGCACCGCTTGCAGTGTAACACGCCGTCCGAAGTCATTCTGTTGCCTCATTTCGGCAACAGGTAGCTGGACCACACGGCGCGAAGAAGCGGGTCCCCGGGATCATTTGAGAGGAAGTGCACGACATGACGAGCCTGAACAGCAATGCGTACCGCCTGTCGGTCATGGCCGCTGGCGTGATCGGCTTTCTGGGCGCGGCAATTCCCGTTGCTTCCGCACAGCAGCAACAACAGATCCCGCAGGGCTGGTTCAAGGCTTGCACAAAGCAGGAAGACGTCGACATCTGCAACGTGCAGAACATCACCACCGCCGGCAACGGCCAGTTGGTCACCGGCGTGAGCCTGATCGAGCTGAAAGGCAAGGTGAACCGCAAGGTCTTCCAGGTGACGGTTCCGACCGGTCGTCTGGTTGGTGCCGGCATTGGCCTCCAGATCGATACCGGCAAAACGCAGAAGCTTGAATATGTGGTCTGCTTCCCCGACCGCTGCGTGGCGGAAGTGCCGCTGACCGACCAGCTCGTCGCCTCCTTCAAGAAGGGCCAGGCGCTCACCTTGACCTCGATCAATTTCCAGAACCAGCCCAATCCGATCAAGGTCGCGCTGCAGGGCTTCAGCGGCGCCTATGACGGCCCGCCGCTGCAGCAGTCGGACATCGAGGACCGGCAGAAGAAGCTCCAGGATTTCGTCGCCAAGAACAACCAGGACTTCGCCAAGAAGCTCAAGGAAGAGCAGGACAAGGCGAAGACCGCGAACTGATCGGTTCGGGCATTCTCAAAGCCACAAAAAAGCGGGGTCATGCCCCGCTTTTTTGCTTCTGCACCTGACTCACTGATCAGTGCCTGAGGTGATCAATGCCTGGACTGCCGTTTCGGCTCGTAGCGTCCGTCCGGCTTTTTGTCGAACATTTCCTTGATCTGCGGGTGGCGGACCGGTTCTCCCGATTGGTCCTCGAGCAGATTCTGCTCGGACACATAGGCGATGTACTCGGTTTCCGAATTCTCGGCGAGCAGATGGTAGAACGGCTGGTCCTTGCGCGGGCGCACGTCGACGGGGATCGCCTCGTACCATTCCTCCGTATTGGCGAATTGCGGATCGACATCGAAAATGATACCCCGGAACGGAAACAGCCGATGACGAACCACCTGTCCGATCGCGAATTTGGCTGTTCTCATCGTACTCACCACTGAATTCCTTAGCTTTATTTGGCGCAGACTCCGAATCAATTCAATCCCGAAGCTTTGAGCGTCCTCAAGCTGCGTGTGATACGGAGCAAAGATTGTGGGCGAGTTGCCGGCCATCGATGCCTGCCGGCAGCAAATGTGTTCGCAAGCTCACTGCTGGCGCGCTTGCTTTCCCAAGCCACCGCCAAGCGCCGCAAACCCGCTGCCGGGACGGAGCCCTTCGCGCATGAAGAAAGCGCGAAGCGGTGCAAAACCACCAAGCACGCCGAGCCCGGCACCGCGCGCCATCTGCGCCGGCAGCAGGTCGGAAAGCAGCGACATGTTCAGTAGATTGACCGCGCTGCTGCGCGCCAGAATATCGGGCCGGCGCTTGAAGTCATAGATGGCGAGGGCTTTCGCGGCCCCTGGGTCCTCATAATTTTCTTTCGCGATTCCAATAAGATCGTCGATATCCCTGATGCCAAGGTTGAGCCCTTGCGCGCCAATCGGCGGAAACACATGGGCGGCTTCGCCGACAAGTGCCACCCGGTCGCGCGCAAAACGCAGCGGCGTCGCCGTTGCGAGTGGGTAGACCTGCCGGCCTGGCTCGACCATCACCCGGCCCAGCATGGACTGCATCCGCTGCTCGACCCGCAGCGACAACGTCGCATCATCCAGCGCGGCGAGTTCCGTGGCGGTTTCCGGCTTGACCACCCAGACCAGGCTCGAGCGGTTGCCGGGCAGCGGAACCTGCGTGAACGGACCGGTTTCGGTATGGAACTCGGTCGAGGTGAAGGCATGATCGCGGCCGTGGGAGAAGTTGAGCACCAGCGCTGCCTGAGGATAAGTCCGCGCCGCGGTCGAGATTCCCGCCGCCTGGCGCGCCGGCGACAGGCGTCCGTCGGCGGCAACCGCCAGGGATGCTTCGATCACGCTGCCGTCGGCAAGGGCCGCGCGAGCCTTATCGGCGCCGAGATGCCAGGCATCGACCATGGATGTCAGCCACGCGATCCCGGAATGCGCGGCAACCCTGCCGGCGAGCGCGGGAATGAGGACGCTATTGGGCAGGTTGAGCCCGAACTGATCCTCGTCGATCTCGCTGGCGCGGAAGGTGACGACCGGACTGCGGATCAACCGGTTGGTCGCGTCGACGATGCGCATCACCTTGAGGGGCGCGGCCTGCGGCTTGATGTCGGCGAGGACGCCCAGCCGCTCAAGCACCTTCAAGGCAGGGTTCATCAGTGCCGTCGTGCGGCCATCGCGGGCGGATGCCTCCGGCCCGACGAGCGTCACCGGAAAGCCGGCATCGGCGAAACCGAGCGCGGCGATCAGCCCTGCCGGCCCCGTGCCGGCGATGAGTATCCGTGCTGTTTTCTGATGCTCCAAGATCGACTTCCGGCTTGCGATGCGGGGCAGCGCACGCGCCCCGCCACTCGATGAGCATATAGGTCAGGTCATACGGCTTGATCAACGGGGCGATTCGGCCCATTCGAAGGTCATGACCGGCCGCCAGGACGACTTCAGCCATCTCGACAGCGCAGGCCGTGCGACGGCCGATATCGCACGCAACCCGCGTTTGACGGTGAACCTCGTTGTCGGCGCCGGCATCCTGCTTGCCTGGCTGTCCCTGGCCGCAATGGCGGTCCGCGCCGCGGAGGGACGCGCCGCGGGTATCGGCGCGCCCGGCGACGCCTTGTTGAAAACCCTGCCGCAGCTGCCGTTGCCCGATTCGCTGGCCCGGTTCTTCGCCCTCTGCCTCTCGGCCGCGCCCCTGGACGGAGATATCGGCCCGCGCGCCGGTGCGCTGACGGCAATGTGGTTCCTGATGGCGACCGCGACGATGCTGGCCTCGGCGGCGCCGATGATCCGAACCTATTGCGAGATCGCCGATACGGCCAGGATCAGGCATGAGCCGGTCGTCCATCCGCTGGTGCTGGTCGCCGGCTATCTCTCGACATGGCTGGCCGCGTCGGCTGGGTTTGCGGCGCTGACGCTCGCCATCGATGCGTTCGCCTCGTCAGGCCAGATGTTCGATCCGGTTCTGGGCATTGCCGGCGCTGTCGCCTTGCTGGTCGCCGGCCTCTACCAGTTCAGTGGCCTGAAGGAGGCCTGCCTGAAGAAATGCAGGAACCCCTTCGCGATTCTGTTTTCCAACTGGAGCGCGCGGCCTGCAGCCATTTTCCGGCTCGGCGTCGCGCAAGGCATCTGGTGCCTTGGCTGTTGCTGGGCACTGATGCTGGTGATGTTCGCCGTGGGCGTGATGAACGTCTTCTGGATGGCGCTGATCGGCCTGTTCACCCTGATCGAAAAACAAGCCGCGGGCAGGCTTCCAACCCGGCTGGCCGGTGCGATACTGCTTGTCTGGGCAGCCGCGCTGCTAGTAGTCTCGCTATGAGTGGGGGAAACTCGATGACGGATCCGAGCTGGGCAATGAAGGGGGAGCTCGTACTCTCCTGCAATTGCACGGTTTTTTGCCCTTGCGTGCTGTCGCTGGGCAGCCATCCTCCGACCGAAGGCTATTGCCAGACCTGGGCGGGTTTCCGTATCGATGCCGGTCATTTCGGAGAGGTCGACCTGTCAGGCCTTAATCTCGGGCTGATCATGGAAATTCCCGGCTATATGAGCCGCGGCAACTGGACCGCCGGCCTGTTCATCGACGTCAGAGCCTCGATCTACGCCGTCAAGGCGTTGACGAAGATCTTCACCGGCAAGGCGGGCGGGACGACGTCGCTGCTTTCGATCCTCGTCGGCAAATTCCTCGGTGTCGAACAAGTGCCGATTACCTATGAGACACGCGACAAGACGCGTATCTTCCAGATACCGAAGATCATCGATGGGGCGGTCACGCCAATTGCCGGCAAGGACCGCGACAAGGACACGGTGATCAGCAATTCCGAATATTGGATCGCGCCGGAGATCATCGTGGCCAAGTCCGACAAGAGCAAGATGCGAGCCTTTGGTCGCAACTGGAATTTCGGCGGCCGTTCAGCCGAAATCTGCAAGCTGGACTGGCAGGGCCCGTGAGCAAGAACACAACGGCCAGGAAAGCCGCCAAGAAAATCGCCGACCGGATTCCGCGGCCGAAGAAGAAAGTCACCTGGCCGCAGGCGCGCGCCTTTTCGGTGCATCTCCTGACCGCCTCCGGTTCGTTCCTGGCCTTCCTGTCGCTGGTGGCGGCGAGCGAGGAGCGCTGGACGGCCATGTTCTGGTGGCTGGGGCTGGCGCTGTTCGTCGACGGCATAGACGGGCCGATCGCGCGCAAGCTCGAGGTCAAGGAAATCCTGCCAACATGGTCGGGAGAGCTCCTCGACAACATCATCGACTATGTCACCTATGTGCTGATCCCGGCCTTCGCGCTCTATCAGCGCGGCTTCATGGGCGAGGGCCTGTCGTTCCTGTCGGCGGCCATCATCGTAGTGTCCAGCGCGATCTACTATGCAGACACAGGCATGAAGACGAAGGAGAATTTCTTCAAGGGATTCCCCGTTGTCTGGAACATGGTGGTGTTCACGCTGTTCGTCATCGAGCCGGGACAATGGGTCTCGTTCGCGGTGGTCGTGGTGGCGGGCATCCTGACATTCGTTCCGATCAACTTCATCCATCCGGTTAGGGTGGTGCGGCTGCGGCGCATCAATCTCGCAATGACTCTTTTGTGGTGCGCTTTCGGCGCGCTTGCGCTTGCGCAAGCGGCACTCGCCGCCTTCTATGACCAGATCGGCGTGCTGGGCGCGCAGGTCAGCACCTTCATAAAGATTGGCATTACCGTTACCGGGCTCTATCTCGCCTGTATCGGCGGCATCATGCAGTTCTTTCCAAATCTCGGTGCCAAAAAAGCCTGATCGGCAAATTTCTCAAGGAAGCCCACCATGCCCAAAGCAGTCCGCATCCACGCCCATGGCGGTCCGGAAGTCCTGACCTATGAGGACACCGATCCCGGCCAACCGGGATCAGGGCAGATCCTGGTCAGGCACACGGCAATCGGCCTCAATTTCATCGACGTCTATCATCGCTCCGGTCTCTATCCGCCGCCCGGCGGGTTTCCGCTCATTCCCGGCAGCGAGGCCGCCGGTTTGGTCCTGACTGTGGGCGAGGGCGTTGACTGGCTGAAGCCCGGCGACCGGATCGCCTATGCCGTCACCACAGGCGCCTATGCGCAAGAGCGCGTCATCGATGCCAGCAAGGTCGTCAAGGTGCCGGACGGCATCAGCGACGAGCAGGCGGCAGCAATGATGCTGAAAGGCATGACCGCCGAATATCTCTTGCGCCGGACCTTCAAGGTCAAGGCAGGCGACACCATCCTGTTCCATGCGGCAGCCGGCGGCGTGGGGCTCATTCTCGGCCAATGGGCGAAGCATCTGGGCGCGACCGTTATCGGCACGGCAAGTTCGAACGACAAGATCGAACTCGCCAAGGCACACGGCTTCGACCATGTCATCAACTACAAGGAGCAGGATTTCGTCGCCGGCGTCGCGGCCATAACCGGCGGCAAAAAATGCGACGTCGTCTACGACTCCGTCGGCAACGACACATTCCCGGCCTCGCTCGACTGCCTGAAGCCGCTCGGCATGTTCGTCAGCTTCGGCCAATCGTCGGGACCGATCCCGCCATTCTCGATGTCGCTGCTGGCGCAGAAAGGCTCCTTGTTCGCTACAAGGCCGACGTTGTTCGTCTACAATGCAAAACGCGAGGATCTGGACGCCTCGGCCGCGGCCTTGTTCGAAGTCGTGCTTAGCGGCGCCGTCGAGATCAAGATCAACCAGCGTTATGCACTCAAGGACGCGGGCAAAGCCCATGCGGATCTTGAAGGCCGCCGGACCACGGGCACGACCATACTGGTTCCCTGACGGGAACTGCCCTGGTTTTGAGCTCTCTGCCGCAGGTGCGGGCACGGTTTGCGCGAAAAGGCGGCCCGCCGCGTGGTTGCGCGAAGAAGACTGATCTTTGCCCTTGAGTTTCCGCTGAAATTCTTGAAGCTCTTTCAAGTCGAGTGCTGCTTTCGCATGAGAGCTGGCCGCGCATACGATGCTTGCGGGAACACAGAACATATCCGGGAACCCGGATGGGAGGCACTGTGAGTGCAAATCATAACGGAGCGAATCTGCTTGAGGTTCGCGGCCTGACCAAGATTTTCGGCACGCTGACGGCGTGCGATCATGTCGACCTCGACATAGCCAAGGGTGAGATCCACGCGCTGCTCGGCGAGAACGGCGCCGGCAAATCGACGCTGGTCAAGATGCTGTTCGGCTCGCTGGAGCCCAATTCCGGCGAAATATTCTGGAATGGCCAGGCCGTCAGAATTACCAGCCCGGGCGTCGCGAAAAAGCTCGGCATCGGCATGGTGTTCCAGCACTTCTCGCTGTTCGAGGCGCTGACGGCGGCCGAGAACATCGCGCTTTCCCTGGATGACGGCTCCCCGATCAGCAGCATCGCGGCCAAGGCGAGGGCGCTTTCCTACAGCTACGGCCTGCCGCTCGATCCTGAATCGCTGGTAGGGGACCTGTCGGTGGGCGAGCGCCAGCGCATCGAGATCATCCGCTGCCTGCTGCAGACGCCGCAACTCATCATCCTGGACGAGCCGACCTCGGTGCTGACGCCGCAGGAGGCCGACAAGCTGTTCGAGACGCTCGAACGTCTGCGCTCGGAAGGCAAATCGATCCTGTACATCTCGCACCGGCTGGAGGAGGTCAAACGCATCTGCGACCGCGCCACCGTGCTGCGGCACGGCAAGGTGGTCGGCCACTGCAATCCGCGCGAGGAGACCGCCGCGTCCTTGGCCCGCATGATGGTCGGCAACGAAGTGCAGGCCGTGGTGCGCGCGCCGGTCGCGGGCATCGAAACGGCACAGTCCCTGCTCGAAATCCGCGGCCTCAGCCGCAAGCCGGCGACGCCGTTTTCGATCCCGCTCAAGAATATCAATCTCACCGTCCGCGCCGGCGAGGTGATCGGCATCGCCGGTGTCGCGGGCAACGGCCAGGGCGAGTTCTTCGAATCCGTTTCCGGTGAAGTCCTGCAGCCGGATGCCGCCTCGGTGCGCATTCGCGGCAAGGATGCGGGCAGCCTCAGCATCACCGGGCGCCGACTGCTGGGTGCAGCCTTCGTGCCGGAGGAGCGCCTCGGCCATGGTGCCGCCCCGCGCATGCGGCTTTCGGAAAACCTGCTCCTGTCGCGCCATGCCACCGACGGCAAGACCTTCGTCGGGACGGGCGGAATGGTCAAGAGCGGCACCGTCTATGCCGCCGCCCAGCGCATCATCGAGGCGATGGACGTGCGCAAGAGCGCGCCCGATCCGGAGGCGGCAGCGCTGTCCGGCGGCAATCTGCAGAAATTCATCGTCGGCCGCGAACTCGACCGCAGGCCTGACGTCATGGTGGTCAACCAGCCGACCTGGGGTGTCGATGCAGGCGCAGCCGCCCATATCCGCCAGGCACTCATCGAACTGTCCCGCAGCGGATCGGCGGTGTTGGTCATCAGCCAGGATCTCGACGAGCTGTTCGAGATATCGGATGCGATCGCGGTGATGCACAATGGCGAACTGTCCAGGCCGCTGGCGATCGCCGAGGCGACCTTCGAAAAAATCGGCCTGCTGATGGGCGGCGCCGAACCAGGCCACGCCGAACACACGCTGGAGACGGCATGATGCGCCTCGAACTCGTCAAACGGTCGCAGCGCTCGGCGCTGTTTTCCATGCTGTCGCCATTCATCGCCTTCGCGCTGACGATCATCGCGGGCGGCATCATGTTCGCGCTGCTCGGGGTCAATCCGTTCAGCGCGTTCAACATCTATTTCATCGAGCCGGTCAGCCAGGTCTGGCAGTTGCACGAGCTGGCGATCAAGGCGGCGCCGCTGATCCTGATCGCGGTCGGCCTGTCGGTCTGCTACAAGGCCAACATCTGGAACATCGGCGCCGAAGGCCAGTTCATCTTCGGCGCCATCTTCGGCTCGGCCGTTCCGGTGCTGTTTCCTGGGTTCGAGGGCCCATTGGTGCTGCCGCTGATGCTTCTGCTGGGCATGGTCGGCGGTGCCGCCTACGCGGCTATCCCCGCATTTCTGAAAACCCGCTTCAGCACCAACGAGATCCTGACCAGCCTGATGCTGGTTTACGTCGCACAGCTCTTCCTCGACTGGCTGGTGCGCGGACCCTGGCGCGACCCGCAGGGCCATGGCTTCCCGCAGACCATCCAATTCGGCGATTCCGCCATCCTGCCGGAACTGATGCCGGATGCCGGCCGCGCCAATTGGGGCTTCGTGTTCGCGCTGGTCGCGGCGGTGCTGGTGTGGCTGATGATGAGCCGCATGCTCAAGGGTTTCGAGGTTCGCGTGCTCGGCTCCAGCCCGAGGGCAGGGCGCTTCGCCGGCTTCGGCCTCAACCGCATGGTCTTCTTCGCCTTCCTGTTGTCGGGCGCCTTGGCCGGGCTTGCCGGGATATCGGAAGTTTCCGGCGCCATCGGGCAACTTCAGCCCGTCATTTCGCCCGGCTACGGCTTCACCGCCATCATCGTGGCGTTCCTTGGCCGGCTCAATCCCCTCGGCATCGTCGCGGCGGGCCTGGTGCTGGCCCTGACCTATCTCGGCGGCGAGGCGGTGCAAAGCGCGCTCGGCATCTCCGACAAGGTGGCGCGCGTGTTCCAGGGCATGCTGCTGTTCTTCGTGCTCGGCTGCGACACGCTCATCCATTACCGCATCCGGTTGATCGGTCTGGCGCTGACCAAATCGGAGAGTGCCGCGAAGCTCGAGGCCGCGCCAAAGTTGAAGGAAGCCCGCTGATGGACATCACCGTCAACATCCTCCTGACCATCGCCACGGCGGCGACGCCGCTGCTCATTGCGGCGATCGGGGAACTGGTGGTCGAACGCTCCGGCGTGCTCAACCTTGGCGTCGAAGGCATGATGATCATGGGCGCCGTCGGCGGTTTCGGCGCAGGCTATCTGACCGGCTCGCCCTGGATCGGGCTCTTGGCGGCCATCGCCATGGGCGCGCTGTTCTCGCTGCTGTTTGCCGTCATGACGCTGTCGCTGGCCACCAACCAGGTGGCGACCGGCCTGTCGCTGACACTGCTCGGCCTCGGCCTCTCCGGCATGATGGGAACCAGTTTCGTCGGCCAGCCCGGCGTCAGGTTGCCCAATCTCGATATTCCCGGGCTCAGCTCCATCCCGGTGGTGGGCAGACTGCTGTTCGGCCAGGATCCGTTGTTCTACATCTCGATCGCGCTGACGGCGGCGGTGATGTGGTTCCTGTTCCGGACGCGCACCGGGCTGACGCTGCGCTCGATCGGCGACAGCCACGCCTCGGCGCATGCGCTCGGCATCAGGGTCATCCGCTACCGCTATCTCTCGGTGATCTTCGGCGGCGCCTGCGCCGGTCTTGCCGGCGGCCATCTCTCGCTGGTCTACACCCCGCAATGGGTCGAGAACATGAGCGCGGGCCGCGGCTGGATCGCGCTTGCGTTGGTGGTGTTCGCGTCCTGGCGGCCGTGGCGGGTGCTGGCGGGCGCCTATATCTTCGGCGCGGTGTGGATCGGCCAGCTTCATGCACAGGCTTTTGGCATTCCAGTGCCTTCGCAACTGCTTTCTTCGTTGCCCTATCTGGCGACCGTCGTGGTTCTCGTTCTAATCTCGCGCAACAAGCGTCTGACGATGATGAACACACCGGCTTCCTTGGGGCAGCCATTCGTTCCGGATCGTTGACAACAATAACAAGACGGGAAGCTCCAAGGCTTAACTCAGAGAGGTAACACGATGAAAAAACTGCTTATTGCCCTGATGACGACGACAGCGGCATTTTCGCTGGTCGCGTCCGCGGAGGCCGCCGACAAGCTGAAGGCATGCTGGGTCTATACCGGCCCGATCGGCGACTTCGGCTATTCCTACCAGCACGACCAAGGCCGCCTCGAAGTCGAAAAGGCGCTCGGCGACAAGGTCGAGACCGCCTATCTGGAAAACGTCTCCGAAGGCCCCGATGCCGACCGCGCTTTCGAGCGCTTGGCGCGCGAGGGCTGCAAGATCATCTTCGGCACGTCCTTCGGCTTCATGGATGCAGAAGTGAAGGTCGCCAAGAAGTTCCCCAAGGTGATGTTCGAGCACGCCACCGGCTACAAGACGGCGGACAATCTCGGCATCTACAACGCGCGCTTCTATGAGGGCCGCTATGTGCTCGGTCAGATCGCGGCCAAGGAATCGAAGTCCGGCGTCGCCGGCTACATCGTCTCCTTCCCGATCCCGGAAGTGGTGATGGGCATCAACTCCTTCATGCTCGGCGCGCAGTCGATCAATCCGAATTTCAAGGCTAAGATCGTCTGGGTGAATTCCTGGTTCGATCCGGGCAAGGAAGCCGATGCGGCCAAGGCCCTGTTCGACCAGGGAGCCGACATCATCGTCCAGCACACGGATTCGACCGCGGCCCTGCAAGTGGCCGAGGAGCGCAAGCTGCACGGCTTCGGCCAGTCCTCCGACATGATCAAGTTCGCGCCGAACGCGCAGTTGACTTCGCTGACCGACGAATGGGGACCCTATTACATCAGCCGGGTTCAGGCAGCCATCGACGGCACCTGGAAGCCCGACAATGTCTGGCTCGGCATCAAGGACGGCGCGGTGAAGCTCGCGCCCTACACCAATATGCCCGACGACGTGAAGGCGATGGCCGAGGCGACCGAGAAGAAGATCGCCGGCGGCTGGAACCCCTTCACCGGACCGATCGCCAAGCAGGACGGCTCGCCATGGCTGAAGGACGGCGAGGTCGCCGATGACGGCACGCTGCTCGGCATGAATTTCTACGTCAAGGGCGTCGACGACAAGCTGCCGCAATAAGCTCTACGTACGTTCGTCAGGGAAGGGCGCCGCGAGGCGCCCTTTTCATTCGGCGGCTTGCGCTACCGCCGGGACATGGCGAAACCGCACCAGGCCGGCGTCCACCACGAGGCTGAGCCGGATCCTGAGCCAACGCTGCACCGGCCGCTCGAAATAGCGCCAGATCGCCCACGACACCAAAACCATGAGCGCCACGCAGGTCCACGCTGCAACCCATTTGCCGGCCAGCGGCGTCAAGGCGCTGATGAAGAGATAGCCGGCATTCTGGTGAATGAGATAAAGCGGGTAAGTCAGCCCGCCGAGAGCCAGCGTGAACGCCGACGGCCTGATCCGGTGGCGCAGCAGGACAGCGCCGATCAGCGCCGCGTGCATCGCGAGGTTGGCGGCCACGAGATGGGCGGACGAGACCGCAATGCCATAATGCCCGATCATCCACTGTTGCGTCACCGATAGCGTATAGCTGGAGAGCACGAAGGCGGCCGCCAGCAACAGCAAGGCCGGCACTGAGCGACCATGCGCGTGGAGATGATGGACCAGCATGCCGGCGGCGAAGAACGGCCCGAACTCGGTGAGAAACAGAAGCCGCGCCGCGCCGCTGCCGAGGAAGAGTTCGTTGATGGCCGAGATCGCCAGCCAGCCGAGGATCAGCCCCAATTTCCATCGCTGGAAAACGCCGGCAATCAGGGCCAGCGTCACCCAGCCGTAGAAAACCACTTCAAGCACGACCGACCAGTAGACGCCGTCCATGAAAGGCTGACCGAAGGCCGGCGCGAACATTGTGAGATTGGCGAGATATTGGCTGAGAGAGGCCGGGAGCAGCGGCGTGCCGGAAAAGGCGATAACCGCGAAGCTTATCGTCATGCAGAGCAGAAAGCCCGGATATAGACGCGCGAAACGTGCGACGGCGAATTCTTCCCAGCCGCCGCCTTCCGCCGACCATGCGATGACGAAACCGCTGATCAGAAAGAAAAGATTGACGCCGAGATAGCCGTACAGAGCGAGTGGCGCGGCATGAGGATAGCCCGTCGTGAGAAAGCCGTCGGCAGCCGCGCCGCGGAAGAAATAGTGAAACAGCACAACGGCCAGCGCAGCCGCCAGCCTCAACAGGTCGAGCGTCGCGATATAATCCTGGCGGACAGGTCTGGGGTCCATCCTGAGTTCCTGCGTTTACGGTCCGGAAACCATAAGGCAGGCGGCGGCCAAACAGGGTAAATGGCCGGAACTATCGCGAAATGTGGTAAATCGCAGTCTCAGACGGCCGAGCCGTAGAGGTCATAGGCGTCGGCGCGATCGACCTTGACGGTGACGATGTCGCCGGCGCGCAGCGGGCGGCGCGACTGGATGTGGACGGAGCCATCAATCTCCGGCGCATCGTATTTGGTGCGGCCCTTGGCTGATGTGCCATGCGCTTCGTCGATCAGCACCGGCAGGCGCTTGCCGACCTTCTTGGCCAATTGCGTCGCCGAGATCTTCTGCTGGCGCTGCATGAAGCGGTGCCAGCGCGCCTCCTTGATTTCCTGCGGCACCTGCTCAAGGCCGAGTTCGTTGGAGCGCGCGCCCCGTACAGGTTCATATTTGAAGCAGCCGGCGCGATCGATCTTCGCTTCGTCCAGCCAGTCGAGCAGCATCTCGAAATCCTCGTCGGTCTCGCCGGGAAAGCCGACGATGAAGGTCGAGCGGATGGCGAGGTCGGGACACACATCGCGCCAGCCGCGAATGCGCTCGAGCGTCTTTTCGCCATGTGCCGGTCGGCGCATGTTCTTCAACACCTGCGGCGACGCATGCTGGAAGGGGATGTCGAGGTAGGGAAGGATTTTTCCCTCGGCCATCAGCGGGATGACGTCGGCCACGTGCGGGTAGGGGTAGACATAGTGCATGCGCACCCAGATGCCGAGCTTGCCCAGTTCCTCGGACAGATCGAGGAATTTCGCCCGCACTTCACGATCACCGAACATGCTGGCCTGGTATTTGATGTCGATGCCGTAGGCGCTGGTGTCCTGCGAGATGACGAGGAGTTCCTTGACGCCGGCCTTGGCCAGTTTCTCGGCTTCACGCAGCACATCGGCCGCTGGCCGCGAGACAAGGTCGCCGCGCAGCGCCGGGATGATGCAGAAGGTGCAGCGATTGTTGCAGCCTTCCGAAATCTTGAGATAGGCATAGTGGCGCGGCGTGAGCTTGACGCCTTGAGGCGGCAGCAGATCGATATAGGGATCATGGCTCGGCGGCGCAGCCTCGTGCACGGCCGCCATGACGCTCTCATAGGCCTGCGGACCGGTGATGGCGAGAACGTTGGGATGCTTCTCGCGAATGACATCGGGCTCGGCGCCCAGGCAGCCGGTGACGATGACCCTGCCGTTCTCCGAAAGCGCCGAACCAATGGCGTTGAGCGATTCATCACGGGCGGAATCGAGGAAGCCGCAGGTGTTGACCACGACGAGATCGGCACCGTCATGCTTGCGCGCGATCTCATAGCCCTCGGCGCGCAGGCGCGTGATGATGCGTTCGGAATCCACCAGGGCTTTGGGGCATCCGAGACTGACGAAGCTGACGCGCGGGGCGGACATGGGCAAGGTTCCAATGGACATGAACCGGAAACGCTGATCCGGCTCGAAGTCTCGACATATAACGGTTTGCACGGCTCTGGCGGGAGCTCAATTCGGGCGGCGCAATAGCACGGCTCGCCCGATCAGGCAAACAGGCAAGCTCTGCGACATCGGCGATCTCGTTGTGCGGATCGAAGCGAAGAAGCCGAAAGCCGTTGGTTCGCGGCTCTTAAAGCGAATTGCCGGGTAATGGCAGCCAGTCAACGCGACTTTCAGCGCTATGATTAGGACTCACTAATATGCTATAGGCAGAATGGTGAGGGGCTAGTCCCATGAAACAGTTGCTAGGACATATTGCATTGGCGTGGCTTGTGCTGCCCGGCGATGCGGACGCACACGGTTGGTATACGGGCAAGACCGATCCCGTTCTTCACTATGACTGCTGCGGAAACAAGGATTGCCGCCCCATCGATTCCAACGATGTCAGGATGACCAAAGACGGCTATTTTGTCAGGCTGCACCCTACCTACTTGAATGAGCCACAAGAAGCAGAGTGGTTTATCCCGAGAGAACGTGTCCAGGCTGCGCCCGATGATCGATACCACATCTGCGAGCGTCTAATGACGTTTTATCGAACGATCATTCCCCATATGAAGTTTGATCCTTACCAGCGATATAGGTGGACGTGCTTCTTCGCGCCTATGGGCACCGGTTCAATCCCAATTAGAATGAACCACTATGCTGCAACTTCAAACTGACCAACATCGGCGGGCGCAAGGGTTCCAGCTCAGTGGCCGCTCGACCCGAACCATGGCGCCAGGAAAGCGAATTGGTCGGGAAACTGCTGCACGGCGCCGTCAAGAAGCATCTTCACGGCGACGTAAAGGATGATCAGCAGGCCGATATAGGCGATCCAGCGGTATTTGTGCAGCAGGCGCGCGACGAAGGACGCGGCGAAGCCCATCAGCGCAATCGACAGAGCGAGGCCGATGATCAGCACCGTCGGATGGTTCATGGCCGCTCCCGCCACGGCCAGGACATTGTCGAGCGACATGGATACGTCGGCAATGACGATCTGCCAGGCGGCCTGCGAGAAGGTCTTGCGCGGCGACTTGCCGGCAATGGTCCCATCCTTGTCGAAATCGCCATTCGACAGCGCTTCGGTCGCGTCGCGCTCCTGCTCGTGGCTGACACCCAGCTCCCGCCACATCTTCCAGCACACCCAAAGCAGCAGCAGGCCGCCGGCGATGAGGAGCATGGGGCCAATTGTCAGCAGCCATTGCGTGATCAGGGCGAAGAAAATGCGAAGGACGGTGGCCGCGATGATGCCGACCAGAATGGCCCGTTTGCGCTGACTGGCCGGCAAGCCGGCCGCCGCAAGGCCGATGACGATGGCGTTGTCCCCAGCCAGCGCAAGATCGATCGCGATTACCTGAAAAAGGGCCGATAAGCCTGCGGCAGTAAATATTTCCATCGACCTGGAAGCCCTTGCCTGTTCGCCGAGTGTTCGTTGTCGATCGCCCAGCCCGCCCTAAAGGCATGGTTCCTTGCCGTCAAGACATCGCTTCGGGCAACGCCGCAAAACCGCTTTCGTTGCAGCGGCGCCATTGAGGGGATTCGACAATCGCGGCCGAGCGAGTCGAAACGGCAGTGAAAAACCTAATCGTAGAGATTGTATTTTGCCCAGTCGGTCTCTGGAATCTCGTCGCCGATGCGGTAGCGGAGCTGTAAAACCTCCATATGGTCCGGCGCCGTCTCGCACTTGAATTTCAGCCGGTACCATTGCCCCTTGCTGCGGAAGGCGGCTCCTGGGCTCTTAATGGCGTCGTCGCTCATGACCGGCGTGGCAAAGGCGTAAGCGACCACCCGATCCGCCTTGTACTTGCGGTCGTCATGGGTGATCCGGTCGAGGACTTCAGCATCACAGCGCTGTTCGAGGCGGGTTTGCGGGTCGAGTTTCAGGAGGCCTGCGCGCAAGGCGCTGTCCATGGCGTTGGCCGGAAAAGCCAGGGTCAAGAACGCCATGACCGTCGTGCAGAGTGTCTTCATGGGCGGGACAAGCAGCATATTTTGTCTGAAAAATCAACCAAAGGGCCGGGCGTTGTCCCGCGCTCAGCCACTCGGCGCGTTCAAAATCCCGTGTCGGGATTCATCGTGCGACGGCTGCGGCCAACGCATCAGCGAGGCACGGCCGGCGTCGGTCAGATCGTAGACGCCGCGGTCGACGCGCGCGAACCAGCCATAGACATTGTGCAGCAGGATTTTCGGCGCAAGCGGCGTCAGCGCCTTGAGATCGCGCGGGCGCTTGGGCCCGTCGGCCAATGCCGCGGCGCAGGCGAGGGCGCTTTGGCGGTATGCTGTCATGATGGGATTGCGCGATCCCCCGCCCGCGACCGGATCGCCGCGGCGCCGGCGATGTTCGTCGACCAGCCGCGAGCGGCGCCGTGGGTTCTTGCGCGGCGTGACGGTGACCGGGCTCAGAAGCACCTCGACCCGGTCGCTCGCCGTTACGCCGAGCAGGCCGAAGCCAAGCCGGCGGCAAAGATTGCGGAACCGGGCGTCGCTCTCGCGTCCCTTGCCCCTGGCCGACATGCGCGCGGCCAGCCACACCTCGTCGCAGGCGGTCGCGCGGTCGACGCCTTGCAGCACCAGTTCGAGATTGAACGCCAGCTTCAACTCGCAAATGACGACGACGGGCGGCTCCCCCTCACGCAGCGCGACAATGTCGCAGCCGCCGATCTCGCCCTTCACGGCAAAATCCAGGCTTTCGAGAAACCGCTTCACCGGCGCGTAGAGTGAGGTTTCGTTCATAGGCCCCAAGGCTTAGCCGATTCGGCACGAAAAGCCTCGGGAGCAGGCCTACATGCCTTTCCGGGGTCCGCCGAACCATCGTGATGCGGCTTGAGCGGCTTCCTCCGGGTTGGGGTCATCCCCAGCGGCCCAGGCCACGAAGCCATCGGGGCGCACGAGCACGGCGCTCAGGCCCAGTTGATCCTTGGCCTTACCGGCGACGTAGGTGATCCGGTCGCCCCAGCGGCCTGCAAGCGCTTCAAGCGATGGGCGAGCGTCAAAGTCAAGGAACAGGCCCTTGCCCGGGCTGAGGAGCCCGCCGATTTTTCTTCCTTGGATCAGCTCGAAATCGGGAACACTGCGCCCGACCAGCCGGTGGCCGCTGCCAGGATCGTAGCGAAGAGAAATACCCCATACCCGTTCGGCGAAGTATGTCGCGCCGTCGCGCGTGTCGATCAGGTCACGGATGATGGTTTCGAGCGCGCGCGTTGCCGGGCTTGGCCGCATGAGCGCGACCTGGGCGCGCGACCAGTCGAGGATTTGCGCCCCGACCGGATGGCGTTCGCTGACATAGCTGTCGAGCAGACCGTCCGGCGCGTCGCCGCGGATGGTGGCGGCCAGCTTCCAGCCAAGGTTCATCGCGTCGCCGAGCCCGAGGTTGAGACCCTGGCCGCCCAAGGGGGAATGGATATGCGCGGCGTCGCCGGCAAGCAGCACTCGTCCCTTGCGGTAGGTCGTTGCCTGATAGGCGCGATCCGTCCAGGTGGCGGCGAGTTTGAGGGCCGTCAGCGTGATGTCCGCGCCGGATACTCGGCGCAAAACCGCCTGCACGTGGTCGCAGGTGATTGGCCGGATTCGGTGGAAAGCCCCGCCATCGAACTCGACCATCGCGACGGTACCGGGTCTTTGATAAGTGTACATGCCGGTCGGCGTGTAGTGGCGGCCCGGCGTGAGCCTGTCCGGCTCGGCCATTTCGATCTGAACGGAATAGCCTGTGAATTCCGGATCGGTACCGACGAACGCGAAGTCGCCGGCCTTGCGCACCGTGCTGCGCCCGCCGTCACAGCCGACAAGCCAGCATCCCCGAAAAATCTCACCGCCGGCGCAAACGGTCACGCCTTCATGCGTCTGATCGAAATCCTCGACACCGAAGCCGCGCCTGATCTCGACTCCCATTGCGATTGCGCGCGCGGCCAAGACTGATTCGAGATGCGCCATTTCGACCGCGATTGCGGCGGTGGCCGAACCTGGCAGGCGGTAGGGCCATTTCGCGGCGTCGATGGCATCGTGGAAGAACTGGATACCTGCGAAATGGCCGCCCGGACGGCGCGGTTGATTCAGCCAGTGCGCGCCAGTCGCAGCGCCACCGTTGCCCGTCCCATCCCTCGCATTTGGTGGAGCGGCGATGTCGTCCCGCAGACCGCGACGGTAGAGGGCTTCGATGGTGGGCACCGAGAGGCCGCGCAGCCCGAACGGAAGCTGCTTCAACGGGGAGTGCGGGTCTTCGGCTTGCTCCAGCACCAGCACCGAGAGGCCGGCGAGGCGCAACTCACAGGCGAGGAACAGACCGACAGGGCCTGCACCAGCGATTATTACGTCATGGGATCGAGATGGCGGCTGTGCATGAACTGCTCCTTTGTCGATGTTCGACCGGAGCGTTCCTCGGATTTGAGAACCACACGGACGAACGATTGGACGCGAGAGAAGCGTCCGATGTTCGTCGTGGGGATCTCCTGCAGGAGGCCAAAGACCAGAGCTTTCGTTACCGAAAGGACTTGGGCTTACCGAACCAAGTCTGCCTTTTCCGACGCCGGCTCTATAGCGTTGCGGTGAGCAATCCGCAACGGACGGGATTGCGGCCGATGCAGAACGGAATCATGGGCGCTCAGGCTTGAACCGATGAAACGCCCGATGTTGTCCGATTCGCTCGTCTAGTGGCAATTTCGCCGTCGGTCGGTTTGAATGGAATGCCATTCCGACTCCGGCCGTATTGCCGCAGCGAACAGCCCATATTTGCGTTTCGGCCGTCGGGGTCACGCCCTGTTTAGGTCGTCGGCGAAGGGAATTTCGGTTCTCCAATATCGGCGCAGAAAGCGCCAAGTGCGCCGGAGCGCCGATATTGTTTTCCGTTTCAACCAGGGCATGTTTTCCAAATTGTCCGGGAATCGCACAGCGCTGTGCTGTGTAAGCGCGCGCGAGTCGACCAGATCAGATCCTTTCGGATACAGATGGAACGACTGGATGCAGAGCGCAGGTAGTATTTGATACGTCTTCAGACCTCTGGCGACGCCACAGGCAGGATTAAACATCACGTGGTCTACGGGATCGGAGAATCGCTCGGTCAGCTTTAACAGCCGTTCTGCCGCCGCTTTCGAGATTATGTATCCACCCGTCCCGAAGTGAAGGCTACGCAGGAGGCTAAGGCGGAAATCGCCGGGTAGCATAGAAACCACGCGGTCCAGCCACACCCTTCCCAGGACCGTCTCTAGTTTAACGATATCGGCGTCGACGGGAATCCAACTGGTGTCGTTGCCAACGAATCTAGGTAAATGCGAGGAGATGATCACATCGTCCTCGAAAACGCAGCCAAACGGCTCGAGGCCCGAAGCAATTTCCTCCCAGCATCGTCGGTGGCTGAGAAAACAGCCCACCTCTTCTTTGGTTAGTGAAACTGCGCCGGGCACCGGCTGGTAAACGTCCGACATCCCTTTCTCGCTAAGCAACTTTCCATCAACCGCTGGAATTCTTTCAAATTCCAAACCAATCGACGCGAAGCGTTCATACATCCGTCCTGACCTAGCCGGACTCCGGTCTAGGTTAATTACATAGGAATTCACGAAAAGCCCCCCGGCTTTTGCAGTCACTGCTGGGCGGTTATTTCATTGCTGATACAAAATCAAGGTATTCGGTTTGGTCCAGAGGCGTTGGCAGCGCGAGCCGCACTGGTGCTTGCTGCTCCTACGCAGCTCCGGTAAGAAATACCGTCGTAATCAAGGTGCTACCGGTGAATTCGCAGACCTGATGAAGATCACGGAAAGACGTTCTCTCTGAGTGAAATTTTCATTGACTACGAACTGCTGCGCTGCTTTGGCGCTGACACCTCAAAAAGCAGGGCGCCGTTCCCGTGGCGCAACCCTAAGGGCTTCCTTACGGCGGACGGCTTTCGCGCGCTCTGTGACGACTTCCCGAAGCTTGAACTGTTCGAGTACCGCAGTAACATCCGTCGCCTCCACAGCCTACGTCCGCACAACAGCCGGACTTTTGCGGTCGCAGGCTGGCCGCCCATCTGTGAACAGCAGCGCAGGAACAGCGCATTGAACCATTACGCGGTGGCGTTGCACGCGGCGGAAATTTTTATGCAAATGGCGGAGGGAGTGGGATTCGAACCCACGGTGAACTTGCGCCCACGCCGGTTTTCAAGACCGGTGCCTTAAACCGCTCGGCCATCCCTCCAGCGACATCTCTTCGCCCAGCGTCACTCGATCAGATATTCGAGCCTGGCGGCGAATGAAGAGAGCCATCTTGCTGATGCTCTAGTGTGCCCGGCAAAGATCTGTCAACCGGCATGCGCGGACCGCATGTTTCCCGGCAGCCGACGCCGGGCAGGGTGGCGTCACAATCTTGCCCGGTTCCGGCCACAATCGATTAATAGCGTGATAAACAATTCCTGCGCACAAAGGACAGGGGTTCGAGGCGTCGTTGGTCTTAGTCAGGTAAGCTTTGGCTCCTGCGACGTTCAAGCCGCGGCGTTTTTGGTCGAGACTGTAGGGGACATCAGGAAATGCAAACTACGGCGCGCCCGCGTCTACGCCGTGCTTGCGCTTTCGCGCTATTCACCATGTCGGCAGCCTTGCTTGCCGCCTGCGCGTCGCAGCCTGAACCAAAAGGGATGGTCCACAAGAAGACCCGTTCCAAGGAATATTTCGCCGAAACCGAATATGGCGTGAAGGCCAGCCCTCGCGTCGCCTTCATGCGGCGTGGCGGCGGCCGCGACCAGCTCGGAAAACCCTACCAGGTTCGCGGCAAGTGGTACTATCCGAAGGAAGACAAACACTATGCCAAGGTCGGCCTGGCGTCCTGGTACGGCGATGCCTTTCATGGACGGCTGACCGCCAACGGCGAAGTCTACGACATGAGCCATCTGACGGCGGCGCACCCGACCATGCCGCTGCCGAGCTACGCTCGCGTCACCAATCTCAAGACCGGCAGTTCGGTCATCGTGCGCGTCAATGACCGCGGTCCCTACCACCAGGGCCGCATCATCGATGTCTCGGAACGCGCCGCCCAGATGCTCGACTATGCCAATGTCGGCACGGCCGAGGTGAAGGTGGAATATGTTGGCCGCGCGCCGCTCGACGGCAATGACGACCAGTATCTGATGGCCTCCTACCATCCAGGCAACAGGATACCCGACCCGTCGGACGGCCTGCCGACCGGCGTCATGGTGGCCATGAACGGACCGTCGCCCAGCCTGCCGGTGGGCGCTGCCGCCGTGCCGTTTCCGGGTCAGCTGACGAATTCCGATATGATTCCGCAAGGGCAGGTGCCGGCACAATCGCCGGCCTTGGGTGACCTGGCGCTGCCCGACTTCGGTCCGATCGTGCCGGAGCGTCCGGATATCGGCCTGCCGCCGCAATCGCCGTTTTCGGTGGCCTCGCTCTCCTATGCCGACGAGCGCGTGCGGAGCGCCGATGTCTTTGCCGCACTTGGCGACGACGGCATGTCGCCCGCCGACATCCTGCGCTCATGGAAGAGCGCCAATCCCCAGGCGCCATCGCCGGCCTATGTCGCGGCCGGCACCTTCGACGACGCCACCGAGGCAAAACGCGTGGCGGCCGCGCTCGAGCCCTTCGGCAGGATAGAGATCCAGCGTTCCGAATTCGACGGCAAGGACTGGTATGCGGTGAACCTCTATCCGGACGGCCATGGCGGCGTCGACGATCTGCTGCAGGCGGCCTGGTCGCATGGTGCGCCGGACGCCCTGGCCGTGCGCAACTGATCTATTTTTCCCGCACGGTTGATCCTGCGGAAAAAACCCTGATAGCTTGGCTGCGCCAGAACCGGCAAACGGGTCGAGATTTCATGCAGTTGCGCGTCTTTCCGCCTTTGGCCGAATTTCTGGGATTGGCCCTGCTGCTGTTTTGCATCGCGCCCGCCAGCGCGCAGCTTTTCGAGACCAAGGCAGCCCAGGCCTTCATGATAGACGCCGACACAGGGACGGTGTTGTTTTCCAAGGACGCCGACAAGCCGATACAGCCGGCCTCGATGGCCAAGCTGATGACGATGGAAGTGGTGTTCAACGCCATCAAGTCCGGGCGCCTGACCCTCGACGACACGTTCGTGGTGAGTGAAAACGCCTGGCGCAAGGGCGGCGCCCCTTCGGGAACGTCGACGATGTTTGCCAAGCTCAAATCGGCGGTCCGGGTCGAGGACCTGATCCAGGGCGTGACGGTGCAGGCGGCCAATGACGGCTGTATCGTGCTGGCCGAAGGCTTGGCCGGGTCCGAGGACAATTTCGCCGCGCAGATGACCGAACGCGCCCGCCAGATCGGCCTGGCCAAATCGACTTTCGTCAATTCGACCGGGCTGCCGGCGGACGGCCAGCAGACGAGCGTGCGCGAACTGGCAATGCTGGCTTTGCATCTGTGGCGCGACTATCCGGACCTCTATCGCTACTACGGCCTGAAGGATTTTACCTGGAACAAGATTTCGCAGAGGAATCGCAACCCGCTGCTGGCGATGGACATCGGCGCCGACGGCCTGGCGGTCGGCAGCAGTGAGGTGTCCGGTTTCGGCATAGTCGGCTCGGTCAGCCACAATGGCGCGCGGGTGATCGCGGCGATGAGCGGGCTCGCCAGCGACAAGGAACGCGCCGAGGAGGCGCGCAAGCTGCTCGAATGGGGTGCCCGTTCCTTCGAGAAGACGCAAATCTTCGCCAAGGACGAGGTGGTGGGCCAAGCTCAGGTTTTCGGCGGCATTAAAGCCGGCGTGACGCTGAAGGCGAAAGGGCCGATCGCCATCTTCCTGCCGGTAGCCAACCGCGACAAACTGACGGCGAGCATCGTCTATGACGGACCGGTTGCCGCACCTGTGGAGGAGGGGCAGCCGGTAGGCGTGCTGCGGGTCTGGATCGGCGATACGCTGAGCCAGGAGACGCCGCTGTTCGCCGCCGAATCGATCGGCATCGGCACGCTGCCGCAACGCGCCCTCGACGCCGTCAAGGAACTGGCCGTCGGCTGGCTCCGCTAAAGCGCGTCGCGCTGAACCGGATTCACGCGATGCGCTTTAGCGTGTTTGTTTATGCATGTCGTTCTCTCAAAGCCGAGCTCACTTTTGAGCGACTGCGATAACTCCGGCGGCATGGACGTTTCCCCGAACGCGGACTATCTAGAGCGCTAGAATCCATTCAAATAAGGGATAAAGGCCTTTCGATTGGCACGCGGATTTTTCATCACCTTCGAAGGCGGCGAAGGAGCAGGCAAGTCGACGCAGATCGAGCGGCTGGCGGGAAAGATGCGCGCCAAGAAGTACGACGTCCTCGTCACCCGGGAACCGGGCGGCTCGCCGGGCGCGGAAGCGGTCCGGCATGTGCTGCTCTCGGGCGCCGCCGAGCCGTTCGGGCCGAAGATGGAAGCGCTGCTTTTCGCGGCGGCGCGCTCCGACCATGTCGAGCAGGTCATCCGCCCGGCGGTCGAGCGCGGCTCCATTGTCCTATGCGACCGCTTCCTGGATTCCTCGCGCGTCTACCAGGGCGTCACCGGCGGCCTCGACCCGGTGTTCATGGA
Source organism: Mesorhizobium sp. B2-8-1 (assembly GCF_006440955.1). Taxonomy (NCBI): domain Bacteria; kingdom Pseudomonadati; phylum Pseudomonadota; class Alphaproteobacteria; order Hyphomicrobiales; family Phyllobacteriaceae; genus Mesorhizobium; species Mesorhizobium sp. B2-8-1. Next base: position 429,558 of record NZ_VFTX01000005.1, read on the forward strand.
GACGCTGGAGCAGGTCGCCATCAATGGCATGATGCCCGACATGACGCTGATCTTCGACATCGATCCCACGGAAGGCCTGAGACGCGCAACAGTGCGTCGCGGCGCCGGCGCCGGCCCCGATCGCTTCGAAAAGGAAACGCTTGCCATCCACCAGGCGCGCCGCGAGGCGTTCCTGGCGATCGCCGCGGCCGAGCCGGAGCGCTGCGTTGTGATCGACGCATCCGCCGCTCCCGATGCGGTAGAAAATGTCGTCACCGCCACGGTGTTCGCGGCGCTGGAGGCGAGGGCGCCCATGCGCAACAGACAGACCGCACCCGCATGATCTTCGAACGCATCGCGCCGGAACAGCATGACACGCTGGACGGCGTCCCTGAACCGTCCGAAACGCCACGCCTGGTCGGGCACGGGCAGGCCGCCGCCATGCTCGCCGCCGCCTATCGCGCTGGAAAGCTGCCGCACGCGCTGATCTTCACCGGACCGCTCGGCATCGGCAAGGCGACGCTCGCGTTCCATCTGGCGCATCATCTCCTGAAGCATCCGGCCTTCGAGCAGGCGCCGGAGACGCTCGCCGTTCCCGATCCGGCGTCCTCGCTGTTTCGCCAGATCGCCACCGGCGCGCATCCCGGCGTGCTGCACCTGACGCGGCCGCTGAACGACAAGACGAAGAGCTTCAAGACGGTCGTCACCGTCGACGAGATCCGCAAGGTCAATCGCTTCCTGTCGATGACTTCGCATGACGGCAGCTACCGGGTGGTGATCGTGGACCCGGCCGACGACATGAACACCAATGCAGCCAATGCCTTGCTGAAGAATCTTGAGGAGCCGCCGGCGCGAACGCTGTTCATCCTCATCGTCCATGCACCGGGCAGCCTGCTGCCGACGATCCGCTCGCGCTGCCAATTGGTTCGGCTGTCGCCGCTCGATGCCGACGAGCTGATGGCGGTGCTGGAAACTGCCGAGCCGCCTCCGCCGGGCGATCCGGCCGCGCGGACAGCCCTTGCCGCGCGGGCAGGGGGCAGCGCCCGCAATGCGATCCTCCTGACGCAGTATGGCGGGTTGGAGATCGCCGAAACGCTGGACGCCCTGGTGAGCGCCGGCAAGAGCGACATCGCCGGCGCCTATCGCCTTGCCGAAGTCGTGGCCGGGCGCGACCAGGCGATCCAGTTCGATATCTTCAACCGCCGCGCGCTCGATCTGTTGTCCGATGCGGCGAGCCGGGCGGCGCTGGCCGGCGATCTCGCACGAGCCAAAACGCTGTCGGACACTTGGCATGAGGCGCTGGACGCTATATCTGAGACTGATACCTACAATCTCGACAAGAAGCAGCACGCCTTGACCATGATCGACCGCCTGAAGTCTGCAATGCGAATGTGATGGTTCCCTCGGGATGGCAATCGCCACCCCGATGCGATATCCACCGCCACGCCTTCCATTCAGACATTCATGACGGTTCATTCATGTCACGCGATACATTCTACATCACGACCGCGATCTCTTACCCCAATGGCAAGCCGCATATCGGCCATGCCTACGAATTGATCGCCACCGATGCGCTGGCCCGCTTTCAACGGCTCGACGGCAAGCAGGTCTTCTTTCTCACCGGCACCGACGAACACGGCATCAAGATGCTGCAGACGGCGAAGAAGGAAGACATTTCTGCGCGCGAACTGGCCGACCGCAATTCGGCTGAGTTCAAGCGCATGGCGACCGCGCTCAACGCCTCCAACGACGATTTCATCCGCACCACCGAAGAGCGGCACTACGCGGCCTCTCAGGCGATCTGGAAGGCGATGGCTGCCAATGGAGACATCTACAAGGGCGGCTATGCCGGCTGGTACTCGGTGCGTGACGAAGCTTATTACGGCGAGGAGGAAACCGAGGTTCGTCCCGACAATATCCGCTATGGCCCGCAAGGAACGCCGGTCGAATGGGTCGAGGAGGAAAGCTATTTCTTCCGGCTTTCGGCCTATCAGGACAAACTGCTGGCGCTCTATGAGGGCCAGCCGGATTTCATCGGCCCGGCCGAGCGGCGCAACGAAGTGATGAGCTTCGTCAGATCGGGACTGAAAGACCTGTCGATCTCGCGCACGACGTTCGACTGGGGCGTGCCGGTGCCCGGCGACGAAAAGCACGTGATGTATGTCTGGGTCGACGCGCTGACAAACTACATTACCGGCGTCGGCTATCCCGATGAAAAAGCAGATAATTGGAAATTCTGGCCGGCCGATGCGCACATCATCGGCAAGGACATCGTGCGTTTTCACGCCGTCTACTGGCCGGCCTTCCTGATGTCGGCAGGCATTCCGCTGCCGAAGCGCGTCTTTGGCCACGGCTTCCTGTTCAACCGCGGCGAGAAGATGTCGAAATCGGTCGGCAACGTCATCGACCCCTTCACCATGGTAGAGCACTACGGGCTCGACCAGGTGCGCTATTTCTTCCTGCGCGAGGTGCCGTTCGGCCAGGACGGCAGCTACAGCCACGAAGCGATCGTCAACCGCACCAATGCCGACCTCGCCAACGGCATCGGCAATCTGGCGCAGCGCTCGCTGTCGATGATCGCCAAGAACTGCGGCGGCGTGGTGCCGACGCGCGGCGAGCTGACGGATGCCGACAAGGCAATCCTCGATCAGGCGGCGGCCGCTCTTGCCGCCGCGCGCAAGGCAATGGCCGAGCAGGGCATCCATCTGGCGCTGGCGTCGATCTTCGGCGTGGTGGCCGAAGCCGACCGGTATTTCGCCGGACAAGAACCCTGGGCACTGAAGAAGACCAACCCCGAGCGCATGCAAACGGTGCTGTGGACAACGGCCGAGGTGGTCCGGCGCGTGGCGATTCTGTGCCAACCCTTTATTCCAGGATCGGCCGCGAAGCTACTTGACCTGCTGGCGGTGCCGGCAGACGAGCGCAATTTCGTGCATCTCCACGCCGATCATGCGCTTGTGCCGGGCAGAGCGTTGCCTGTACCAGAAGGCGTGTTTCCGCGTTATGTCGATCAGCCGGACGCGAACGGCTGATGCTCGTCGACAGCCACTGCCATCTGGATTTTCCGGACTTCGCCGAGGAGCGGGCGGCCATCGTCGCCCGTGCCCTGGCCGCCGGGATCGGCCGCATGGTGACGATTTCGACGCGCGTGAAGCGATTTCAGCAAATACTTGAAATCGCTGACGCTTTCGACGAAGTGTACTGTTCCGTCGGAACCCATCCGCACAATGCCGCCGAAGAGCTTGACGTGACGACGGCGGATCTCGTGCGCCTGTCCGCCCATCCCAAGGTGGTGGCGATCGGCGAAGCCGGGCTCGACTATTTCTATGACAAAGCGCCCCGCGATGCGCAGGCGCAGGGTTTGCGCAACCACATCGCCGCTGCTCGCGAGACGGGCCTGCCGCTGGTCATCCATTCGCGCGACGCCGACGACGACATGGCTCATATCCTTGAGGAAGAAACGGGGAAGGGCGCCTTCCCGTTCGTCCTGCACTGTTTTTCGTCGGGACGCAGGCTGGCCGAGGTCGGCGTCTCGCTGGGCGGCTATGTTTCGTTTTCCGGCATCCTGACCTTCAAGAATTCGGCCGAAATACGCGCCATAGCCGCCGACCTGCCGCACGACCGGCTGCTGGTGGAGACCGATGCGCCATATCTCGCGCCGATCCCATTTCGCGGCAAGCGCAACGAACCCGCTTATGTCGCGCACACGGCCAGGGTTCTGGCCGAGACGATCGGCGTCAGCGAAGGTGAAATCGCAGCTTTGACGACCGATAATTTCTTCCGGCTGTTCGGCAAGATGCCGCCCCCGCAGAGCAAAGCGCCTGAACGATGACAGACCGGCTGCGCCTCACCATTCTCGGCTGCGGCTCGTCACCGGGCACGCCGCGCATCACCGGCGACTGGGGCAATTGCGATCCGCAAAATCCGAAAAATCGGCGCATGCGCACGGCAGCCCTTGTCGAGCGGATTGCCGAGAGCGGCGCCCGCACCACCGTCGTCATCGACACAGGACCGGATTTCCGCCAGCAGATGCTGATGGCCTCGGTCAAACGCATCGATGCCGTCGTCTACACCCATCCACATGCCGACCACATCCACGGCATCGACGACCTGCGCGGCTTCGTGCTCGACCAGCGGCAGCGGATCGATATCCATGCCGATCAGCCAACGATGCTGCGGCTGCGCCAGGCCTTCGGCTACTGTTTCGAGACGCCGCCAGGCAGTTCCTATCCGCCGATCGTCGACGCCCATATCATCGATCACGCAAAGCCCGTCGTGATCGAAGGCGAGGGCGGTGCCCTCACCCTCGAGCCGCTGCCGCAGGTCCATGGCGACATCATATCGCTCGGCTTCCGTATCGGCGGACTAGCCTATTGCCCCGACATCAGCGATTTTCCGGCTGCCACTGCCGAACGGCTGCGTAATCTCGATGTCCTGATCATCGACGCGCTGCAGTACAGGACGCACCCGAGCCATCTGTCGCTTGGCGAGGCGCTTGAGTGGATCGAGCGGCTGGCCCCGAAACAGGCTGTGCTGACCCATATGCATGGGCCGCTGGACTACGCTACCGTGATGGCTGAGACTCCGGCAAATGTCGAGCCGGCATTTGATGGCATGGCGCTTGAAATTCCTTATAGATCAGACGGATAGAATATTCTCTTCATAGCTGATGGCACTGATCGCCTGGCAGCGAGCCGCCGATACAGGTCCGATGTCGAGATCTTGCACCTGGGATCGCCACACGGCCGCCGCCAGTTCGCTGTCGCTTCAAGATTGCAAAATGCCAAAAGAGGATTGCATTGTCAGGCCGGTGGATGCTTGTCGATCTGCATTGCAGGCCTGACAGGCAGTCTATGTGATGGCTTCCTAAAATATACATTGAGAGCAAGAGGCGCTAACCTTTGCCCGTTAGTTGGAAAGGAGAGGCCCGATGATTCGCAAACTCATACTTACAGTGACGCTTCTTGCTCCTATCGCTGCCACAGCGCAGGAATTGCCAACCGCCCCTTACTTGCCGCTTGAGCGGGCAACCAAGGCAGCACAAGCCGCGCTGGAGGCCTGCGCTGCCGAAGGCAGCAATGTCAGCGTCGCCATCGTGGCGCGGAGCGGCGCGACGCAAGTGCTGCTCAAGGCCGATAATTCCGGCGCACACACCGCATCCAGCGCCGAAGGCAAGGCCTTCACCGCGGCAGCCTTGGGTCGCGACACTGCGGGGCTCGCCGAATTCATAGCCTCCAAGCCGGCAAATGACGGCATGCGTGACATGGATCCTCGCATGGTGATCCAGGCTGGCGGCTTGCCGGTCAAGTTCGGCGATGCCTTGGTGGCCGGCATTGGCGTCGGCGGTGCTCCTTCGGGCGATATCGACGCCAAATGCGCCGCCGCCGGGCTCAAGGCGATCGGCGCCGCCGAGTAAACTTGCCTAGGATGTGCCAACGCAGCCCGCCCAAGGCGGGCTGCTCCGTTGAACGGGGTTCAGTCTGTGAACCCTGTCTCCACACCGGAACCGGCGGACGTAAGATCGCATTCGACCGGCAACCGACGGCCGATCCTGAGACCCGAGCTGGAAGCTTAGTTCCATAATCTATCTTATGCGACTTTCGGCAAGGTAGGAATGTCGCTCCTGCTTGTGCGCAGCCAATCTCCCCACCTCAACTCTCCTGACACGGTTTTTGGTGCCCGTTCTGCTAAACTGGTGAATTGGAATGAACGCTTTGCAGATCACGGGCCACATGGCAGCCGCTTCGTCGCCGCCCGCGAGGGCGTCGAAGCTGCAGCAATGGCTGTCGTCGGCTACCTGCGTAGCCGCTCTCTGTGTTCGTCAAGAATGCGCTCAATGGTCCGGACTCGGTCCTGCCGACGGTTGAGACCTCTGCGTGCTTTGCCGCGAGCGTGCCGCTCATAGATTTCCCGGCTCGCCTGGAGCTGCTCGATATACACCTTATCGGGCTTCCCATTCTCAAGGCGGTCGAACACCCAGCAGAACGGCGCCGGGAGCTGGCCTTCGCGATAGCGCGGGCTTGCCGAGGCCTGATCTTCGTCGAGGATTTCCTGCAGCACGACCTGATCCCAGACTTCCGGGTTTTCATCGCTGCGCTTCTTCCACAAGGCGAGGATCTCGCGAGCAGCCGGCGTATCGTTGATGAGGATGGTTCCAGCCATCAGCCGGCCACTTTCGCGATAGACCGCGATGTCGCAATCAAAACCGGCGAGCTCCGGCCAGGGATCATGATGGAAGACCGTGTCGACGTCCACATACAGCAGCGGTCCCTGAAGCCTCCTACGCATATTGACAAGGAATGTCGGCTTCAGGCTCGCGTTGCGCACCCAGGATCCAGCGTCGGCGAATGGCCGGGCTTGGACAGAAAGGCCAAGACGCCACGCTGACGCGGTCATGCGAGCGGCTTCTGTCTCATAGAAGGAGTTGATCGTAAAGAACGCCACGATTTCACCGGCCTTGTCCGGGTTGCCGGACGGCTGTGGGTTTATCGGGAAGGGAGCGAGCATTTCCCGGTGCCTGTGTTTGGTGGCCCGGAACAAATCAAGAATGTGGGTGAGCAACGCGAAGCCTTATTAGGATATGAATATTTAGACGCCAAGCATATAGCAATAAGTCCGAATAGCCTCGCAATGCGATAAAGTCATCGGTAGCGGCGCAGAAAACATTGGGCCACAACCATTTTGTTGACGAGGGGCGCCAGCTGGGCCGAGGCCGCGGTCTGGAACTCCTGTCCTTGCGCTCAACCAGATCATTTCGCCGGCCATGATGCAGCCGTAAGGATCCACCTGGTCGATGACCTCGGCGAGTTCGTGCTTTGGATCTGGCGACGCGCTGCTGGTTTGCCCCCGGCTTCTCGAGGCAACCTCCCTACCCCAGAACTTTCAATGAGCTCCGCTCGCTCTGGTTGCAGCATTCGGCCTACCGTTGCCAGAAGGGCTTTGCCAGCTCTGCCTCGACCTGTCGTCTCGTCAATCCGATGTCGTCGATCAGATGGGGATTGTCCTTCGACATTCGCTCAAGCTCCCAGCGAAAGCGTATCCGCTCGCGCCAGGTCCGATCGTGCCAGGCCGCGACAATGCTTCGCAGGGTCGCCAAGTACCGACGCGACGCTTCCGCCAGCACTACAGGCATTCTCGGCCGCACGGTCGGACACCGCGTCCATGCAAGAGTATCGTTCATGGCAACCTCCTATGGTTTGAGGGTGGGTCCTCGACTTGGGACCTCGACCTGAAAGAGGTTGAATTGTGCCGGATGCGAACAGTGCCGTAATTAAGCTCTCCCAAATAGTTCTCAAAAGTTCCAAACGGGCTATAGATGCGCCTTATGCAGGGATCGCGCTTTGCCTTCGGTCCGTTCGTGCTTGATCCGGATGCGGGAACGCTGCTTCGGAACGATGATCCTGTTGCCGTCGGCTACCGCGGGCTGAAGCTGTTGGCGGCGCTCGTCGGGCGGCCTGGCGAAATCCTCGACAAGGCCAAGCTGATGGATGCGGCGTGGCCGGGTACGGCCGTCGAGGAAGGCAATCTCACCGTCCAGATCGCGCAGCTGCGCAAGCTGCTTGGTCCGTCCGCCGACGGCGGTGAATGGATCACCACTGTTCCGCGCGTCGGCTACCGCTTCACGGGGATCGTCGAACCCCTCGATGGCGCGAACCGAAAAGCTTTGCCGCTGCCCGACAAACCGTCGATAGCCGTGCTCCCCTTCGTCAATCTCAGCAACGACCCCGAACAGGAGCCCTTCGCCGACGGATTGACCGAAGACCTGATCACCGACCTGTCCAGGGCCTCGGGTCTGTTCGTCATCGCGCGCAATTCGACCTTCGCCTACAAGGGAAAGGCGGCGGACGTGCGCGAGATCGCCCGGGAGCTTGGCGTGCGCTACCTCCTGGAGGGCAGCGCAAGACGTGCCGCGGGGCGCGTGCGCATCAACGCCCAGCTGGTCGACGCGGCGAGCGGCGATCACCTGTGGGCGGAACGCTTCGATCGCGGCCTGGACGATATCTTTGCCGTTCAGGACGAGGTGACGGCCAAGATCGTGGAGGCGCTGCTTGGCCGGCTGCGCGCGCCGCCGCCGCGCAATCGGCCCAAGACTCTCGAGGCCTACGATCTGTGCGTGCGGGCGCGCAAGCTGATCGACGATTCGCCGCAGACGGCGCGGGAGGCGCATCTGATGCTGACGCGCGCGGTCGCGCTCGATCCGGACTATGCCGAGGCCTATCGCTGGCTTGCCATGAACCACTGGATGGGATGGGTGCATTGGGGCGAACCGGTGGAACCCAACCGCCACATTGCCCTGGAGCTGGCGCGCAAGGCGGTGGCGATCGATCCCAACGACGCCGGCTGCCGCTGGGTGCTCGGCAACCTGCTTGCCTATGAGCGCGACTTCGCCGAAGCGGATGCCGAGTTCGCCAGGGCGTTCGAGCTCGACCCCAACGAGGCCGATGCCTGGGCGACACTGTCTGACATCTCCGTGCTGGCCGGGCGGGTCGAGGAAGGACTCGAACAGATCCGCAAGGCGTTCCGGCTCAACCCGTTTCCGGCAAGCTGGTACTATCTGACGCTCGGCGCGGCGCAATATGCGGCGCGCGACTACAAAGCCGCCGTCAAGACACTGCGCCGGGACGAGACTTACCGCACCAGCTCACGCCGCTTCCTGGCGGCCAGCCTCGCGCAGCTCGGCCGGCTCGACGAGGCGCGCGCGGAAGTCGAACTGTTCCTCGTCGGCAATCCGCATTTCACCACCAGCCATTGGGTCTGGACGGAGCCCTTCCGCGATCCGGCGATGCTGGACCATTTCGTCGATGGCTTCCGCAAGGCCGGCCTTCCGGATTGAAGCGCCGCCGGTCCCTTGGTCATGGCGCCTTCCCGCCGTTCGTGCCGCCTACTCTTCGAACCGACCCGTGGCGTCACGATCGCGCTCATATCGTCTCGTGAGCGGAAACGGCGGCAACCAGGTTTCGCGACGGACGATCCAGCTTTCGTACGTTGGCGTCAGTTGGTCCGGGGCATCCAGGGATCCCAGGTTCACTTCGATTTCGTCGGCGGTGCGACCAAAAATGGTCGAGCCGCAACGGGGACAGAAGAACCGCCCGGCGTAGTCACGGGTTTCGCCATCGATCGTCACCGCATCCTGAGGGAAAATCGCGGAAGCATGAAAAAGCGCCCCGTGATGCTTGCGGCAGTCGAGACAGTGACAAAGGCCCACCCGGTATGGGCGTCCAGTCGCCACAATTCGGACGTTGCCGCACAGGCAACCGCCGGTGAATCGGTCCATGCTGCATTCCTCCAAATCAAGCGAGCTGGATGTTTACGAACAACTCCACCATCCATGAACGCGACGCCAGCCTTTCAGCTAATGCGTCTGCGGTTGAAGTTCGATCCGATAGCCGAGCACGCGCCTTCCGGCCGGCTCGATCAGCATCACTCCTGGCTTGTCGGCGAATTCGCCATCGAAATCCACCGGGCTGGCGAGGCCGTGCCAGGGTTCGATGCAGAGGAATGGCGCGCCGCCCGGCTTTGACCAGACGCCCAATTCCCGGAATCCGTTCCAATGCATCTCGATCGCCGGACCACGATCGGCACCGTAACGCACAGCGGTGCTGGAAGGCTGGTCCAGGATCACGGCATCCTCGTCAAACAGCCGATCCGACAAAGCGAGAATGTTGCCCTCGATGGGCGTCGGCTGCCTTGCCGCCAGCAGTAACCCGTCCTTGAGACGGCGGATCGGCGCATGCTCGGGCTTTGCAAAGGTCAGGCGGTAGGCCTCCTTGGGCAGGTCCGGCAGCAGCGGCCAGTTGAATGCCGGGTGCGCCCCGATCGACGCCGGTAGCGGCTCGTCGCCGGTGTTGGTGATCTCGAACGTGACGCCAAGCTGCCGGCCGTCGAGAGTGTAGGTTACCGCCAGACGGAAGGCGAAGGGGTAGTGCGTTCGGGTCTCCGCGTCGTCGGTGAGCACCAGCATGCAGGACCGAGAACCCCTCTCCGCCCAGGCAAACGACTTATCGCGGGCGAAGCCGTGCTGCGTCATCGGATAGGTCTGGCCGCGATGGCGCAGTTGGTCGCCCTTCAGCCGGCCGACGATCGGAAACAACACCGGGGAATGACGGCGCCAGGCCGGTCCGGCCTGCCACACAAGCTCCAGCTCATCCGCATCCCGCAGCGAGACCAGTTCGGCCCCCTGCCCGACTATAACGGCCGAGATGTCGTCGCCATGAAGTGTCTGGCTGTCCTGTGCCATATGTTCTCGCGGTTTGTCTTTGCTTGGCCGGCAGGCTAGCAAATGGCCAGGCGTGAACTCAAGGCGGCGGTTTGCATTGCGTTTCACACAGTCACGATGAACGTGCGATGGCACAAGTGGGCCAGGCGCCGTCTCAAATGAAGAGTGGCCGGAGATTTCCCTCCGGCCACGGCAAGATGCAGGGTGTTGCCTGCTACAGTTCGGACTATTCCCGCTCGCCGGTGAAGTTCAGCAACAGCTGAAAGATGTTGACGAAGTTGAGGTAGAGCGAGAAGGCGCCGAAAACGGCCAGCTTCTGCCGCGACTCCGCGTCGAAGTTCTCCGCATACTGTTCCTTGATCGACTGCGTGTCCCAGGCGGTCAGGCCGATGAACACGGCGATGCCGATCACCGAGATGGCGAACTGCAAAGCGGTCGAGCCGAGAAAGATGTTGACGATGCTGGCAATCACCACGCCGATCAGGCCCATGATCAGAAAGGACGAGAACTGGGTCAGGTCACGCCGGGTCGTGTAGCCGTAGAGGCTGGTGGCGCCGAACATGGTGGCGGCGATGAAGAAGGTGCGCGCGATGCTGGTTCCGGTGAAAACCAGGAAGACGGAGGCCAACGACAGACCCATGACCGCACAGAAGGCCCAGAACATCGCCTGCGCGCTTGCCGCCGACATCGTCTGCATCTTGAACGAGAACAGCAGGACGAAGGCGAGCGGCGCCAGCATCACCACCCATTTCAGCGGGCTGGAAAAGATTGGCACGTAGAGCGCGGGCGTCGACGACACCATGAACGCGACGAGGCCGGTGACCACGAGGCCGAGGCCCATATAGTTGTAGACGCGCAGCATGTGCTGGCGCAGGCCCTCGTCGTAGAGGGCGCCGCTTTGGGCGCCGGCGCCGACGCGGTATCCCAGATTGGGCGTGTTCATTTGCATTCTCCTTTGTGAACGGATCAGTAAAGCGTTCTGGCAAGCGTCTCGGCGGCGCGGTCGAGGTCCCGCACCTCGCCCTGCGCGACCACCGCATAAGCGACCTCGCCGATCTGGAAATAGGCCGAGGAAATGTCGCCCGAGGGCGCGACGGTCGGCTTGACCACGTCGAAGGTTCCCGGCCGTATCGCGAACAGCGACACCAGGCCCATCTCCTTGGTCTCGACCGCCATCTCGACGCTGGGGCCGAAGCGCGATGGATAGACCTGCACGTCGCGGACCTTCCAGTCCTTGGGCAAGGACGGCATGACGATGGCCGTCGCCGCGCGGATTTCGCCGGCATTGTAGTTTGGCGCCTCGGCCTGCGAAGACATGCTTTCGCGCACAAGGGTCGTCCTGTGTGCGCGCACCGCCTCGTCGACATAGGCGGGCGGCTGCGGCGAGGCGACGACCCTGGTCACCGACATCGGCCCGACAATGCCGTTGGCCAGCCAGCCGGCGGCGACGAAAGCGGCCACCGCCGCGGCACGTTGCAAGACGCCGAAGATGCGGCCCCGGGCAAGCCCCCTCTCCAGGCGCCGCGCGGCATCGGTCGTCACCGGCCTCGCCATGCCGCCTGATCCGGCCAGCGCCACGCGCAGTTCGTCCCGCATCCTGAGATCCGACATCACACGCGCGGCCGCTTCCGGCCGGGCGGAGAGGAAGGCCTCGACTTCGATACGGCGCGAGACGTCGAGCTGATCGTCGACATAGGCGTCGAGATCGGCGTCCGTCACGGGGTCGATAGTTCCTGTCATGACGGGCCTCCAACAATCCTGAGGTGATTTTTCGCCTTCGTCGGAGTCCCCTCCTCCATCTCCCGAAGCGCGGCGCGCGCCCTACCGATGCGCGACATCAGTGTTCCGAGTGGCACGCCGCTGGCATCGGCCGCCTGGCTGTAGGAAAGGCCCTCAATGGCGACGAGATGCAGGGCCGAGCGCTGTTCTTCGGGCAGGCTGAAAAAAGCATCGCGCACCTGGCCTAGGCGCACCGAATGCTCCTGCGGCGCCGGCGCGCTGCCGTCCGCAAGGTATCCCGCCTGTTCGAGGCGCGCTGCCTCCGAGCGGCGCGAGCGCATGCGGTCGACGAACGTGTTGTGGACGATGGACAGCAGCCAGGCTCGCAGGTTCCCGCCCGAGCGGAAGGTGCCGCGCCGCTCATAGGCGCGCACAAGAGCGTCATGCACGAGATCCTCGGCATCGGCACCGTCGCGCGTCAGCGAGCGCGCGTAACGCCTGAGCGAACCGAGTTGTCCGACGATATCGAAGCGTGGCATCGACCGTTTCATGCCCTGTTTACGGAACATGTGGGGGTTTTAATCCCGGCCCCGCAGATTTTTTCGCGAAACGCCGCAGATATGCAGCCGCCGAGGTAGCTCGCAGCGATGCCAGGCTATGCGATTCAGGCTGGCGCGAGTTAAAACCGCTGGTGCAAGGGGGTCGATTTGCGTATCACTCCGCCGCGCCAACGGAACCATGCAGATGTTTGAAAACCTTCAGCCGGCTGCCGCCGACAAGATCCTTGCCCTGATCGGCCTCTATCGTGCCGATCCTCGACCCGACAAAGTCGACCTCGGTGTCGGCGTCTACAAGGATCGCGACGGCAAGACGCCGGTCATGCGGGCCGTGCGCGAGGCGGAGAAGCGGCTGCTGCAGGGTCAGGACACCAAGACTTATCTCGGCCTCGCCGGCGACACCGGGTTCAATACCGTGATGGCCAGGCTGGCCTTCGGTGCGGATGCAGACATGACGCGGATCCGTGCTGCGCAGGCGCCGGGCGGCTCCGGCGCGCTGCGGCTGGTAGCCGAGCTTTTGAAGCGAACCTGTGCCGACGCGACGGTCTGGTTGTCCGACCCCACCTGGCCGAACCACATGCCAGTGATGCGCGCCGCCGGGCTGCGAATCCGTGAATATCCCTATTTCGACGCGACATCGGGCGCCGTTCGCTTCGACGACATGCTGGCAGCACTGCGCACGGCGAAGGGCGGCGACGTGGTGCTGCTGCATGGCTGCTGCCACAACCCGACCGGCGCCAATCTGGACATCGCGCAGTGGGCCGCTGTCACAGATCTCGTCGTCGAGCGCGGCCTGCTGCCGTTTGTCGACATTGCCTATCAGGGCTTTGGCGATGGCCTCGAGGCCGATGCCGCCGGACTGCGGCTGCTGGCCGAAAAAGTTCCGGAAATGGTCGTCGCGTCCAGCTGCTCGAAGAACTTCGCCGTCTACCGCGACCGTGTCGGCGCGGCGATGATCCTGGCCAGGGACAGCGCGCAGGCCGACGTGGCGCTGGGCCAGATGCTGTCGGCGGCTCGTGCCATGTATTCGATGCCGCCGGACCACGGCGCGGCGGCGGTGCGCATCGTGCTCGAGGACGCGGTCTTGCGCGCGGACTGGGAAGCCGAGCTCGAGGAGATGCGCCTGCGCATGCTCCGGCTTCGGGTGCAATTCGCCGAGGCGCTGCGCCGGCAGTCCAATTCCGACCGCTTCGATTTCGTCGCCAGCCATCGCGGCATGTTTTCCCGGCTTGGGCTCACGGAAGCGCAGGTCGAACGGCTGCGCGCGGAATATGGCGTCTACATGGTCGGCGACAGCCGCATCAATGTCGCCGGCCTGCCGGAAGACGGCATGGACAAGCTCGCCAAGGCGATCGTTTCCGTGCTCGACTGACCGGACTTGTTCGGCGCAACTGTGGACAAGCCCGCTTCGCTCGCCGACAGCATTGGCCGCGCGGCGGACCGCGCGATAGCATCCGCCGCATGAAGCCATCGAAAGACATTTCGCGCCTGATCGAAATCATGGCGGCGCTGCGTGCGCCAAAGACCGGCTGTCCCTGGGATATCGAACAGGATTTCTCGACCATCGCGCCTTACACGATCGAGGAGGCCTATGAGGTGGCCGACGCCATCGCGCGCGACGATCTCGACGATCTGCGCGACGAACTCGGCGATCTCCTTTTGCAGGTCGTGTACCACGCGCGGATGGCTGAGGAAGCCGGCGAGTTCGCTTTCGGCGACGTGGTCCAGGCCATCACCACGAAGATGATCCGCCGCCATCCACACGTCTTCGGCGACGAACAGGCCCGCAGTGCCGGCATGGCCAAGGGCATGTGGGAGAAGATCAAGGCACAAGAGAAGGCCGAGAAGCGTAGCGCCCGTCTCGCGCGCGGACTCGACCCGGAAGACAACGGCAAGGGGTTTCTGGACAGCGTGCCGGTCGCCCTGCCCGCACTGACGCGGGCATTGAAGCTTCAGGAGAAGGCCGCCCGCGTCGGTTTCGACTGGAGCGAGGCAGCCCCCATCCTCGATAAGATCGAGGAAGAGATCCGCGAATTGCGCGAGGCGCTGGCCAAAGGCCAAACCGCGGAGATCAAGGATGAATTCGGCGATATGCTGTTTGCCGTCGTGAATCTCGGCCGTCACCTGAGGCTCGATTCGGAAGCAGCGCTAAGCGGCACCAACGAGAAATTCCGTTCGCGCTTCCACTATGTCGAGCAGGCCCTGGAGAATTCCGGCAGCTCGCTGGAAAAGGCTGATCTGGACGAAATGGAAGCGCTCTGGCAGGAAGCGAAGAGCGCGAAATAACTGGCGTTAGCCGTTATTCTTGCGACGCAATCTGCTTTCGATCTCTTCGCGGGCACTTTGCGTGGCCTTGAGGGAGATGGTGGCGCTGCCGTCGTCATTGTCGGTTCGCGAAACGACATCGCCATTGCGGTAAAGCCAGTCGACAAGGCCGAACTGCGCCGGCCCGATCGTCACCGTCAGATCTTCAAGCTCGCCGGACATGCGTGTCTCGATGATCGCGTTCAGCGCGTCGATGCCTTCGCCCGTGACAGCCGATATGGCGACGGGAGGCGCCTTGGCATCCGTACTCTCGGCAAGCAGCCGTGCGCGATTGCCTTCATCGAGCAGGTCGACCTTGTTCCAGACCTCGATGACCCGCTTGGTATCGCCGGCGTCGACGCCGAGATCGGCCAGGATGCGCTCGACGTCCTCGGCCTGGGCGGATGTGTCAGGATCGGAGATGTCGCGCAAATGGATGATGAGATCCGCCTCGACCACCTCTTCAAGCGTGGCGCGGAAAGCCGCGATGAGATGCGTCGGCAGGTCCGAGATGAAGCCGACCGTATCCGAGAGGATGATCGGCGTGCCGTGCGGCAGCCGCACGCGGCGCAGCGTCGGATCGAGCGTGGCGAACAGCATGTCCTGCGCCAGCACCCCTGCCCCGGTCAGCTTGTTGAACAGCGTCGATTTTCCGGCATTGGTGTAGCCGACGATGGCCACCACCGGAAACGGCACCTTCTTGCGTTTGGCACGATGCAGGTCGCGGGTGCGGCGCACCGTCTCCAACTCGTGCTTCAGCTTGACGATCTTGTCCTGCAGGACGCGCCGGTCCGATTCGATCTGGGTTTCGCCGGGGCCGCCGAGGAAGCCGGCGCCGCCGCGCTGGCGCTCTAGGTGGGTCCAGCTGCGCACCAGCCGGCCCTTCTGGTAGTTGAGATGGGCAAGCTCGACCTGCAGCGTGCCTTCCTTGGTGCGGGCGCGCTCGCCGAAGATCTCGAGGATCAGCCCGGTGCGGTCCAGCACCTTGGCGTTGAATTCCTTCTCGAGGTTGCGTTGCTGCACCGGCGTCAGCGGATGATCGACGATGACCACCTCCGCGTGCCCTTCCTTGACGATCTCCGCCAACTCCTCGACCTTGCCGCTGCCGAGCAAGGTCGCCGGACGTGGATCGTTGATGGTAACCACGGCCGTGTGGATCAGATCAAGATCGATGGCGCGGGCAAGGCCGACCGCCTCATCATGACGGGCCTCTGCCGAGCGCGTCAACCGCGGACGGCTGGTGTCGTCCTCGCCGCGCGGCTGGCGGGTAAGCACCGGCACGATGACAACTGCCCGGGTCGGACCCTCGGCCTCCGTCCCCGGCTGATGTGCTGATTTTCCGCGAACGCTGCGGTCCGGGTCCTTCTCACGTGCCAATCAGGCGCCCTGGCTTTCCTCGCCATCGAACATCTGAACCGGCTGGCTCGGCATGATCGTGGAAATGGCGTGCTTGTAGACGAGCTGGGAGTGGCCGTCGCGGCGCAGCAGGACGCAGAAATTGTCGAATGAAGTGACGACGCCGGTCAGCTTCACGCCGTTGATGAGAAAGATGGTGAGCGGGTTCTTGCTCTTGCGAACAGAGTTCAGGAACAGGTCCTGAAGGTTTTGCGATCGTTCCGCCATTGTTCTTGTCTTTCGCCGATCCCCTTCGGTTTGCAGGCCAATGCGCCAAATTAACCAGCACATGTCAAGCGCGCAAACACCGTCTTGTCGTCAGTAACGACAAGCAGAACGAGATATATTGATGTTCATTCCACCTGTGCGGTTATCAGGCTGGACTTTTTTCCGCAATGTCAAAAAAGGCTTGCCGCAACGAAAGTGTTATCGAGCCGGGGTGGCCGTTGGCGATCGGGTCGCCGTCTATGGCCACGACCGGCATGGCGATCGTGGTCGCGGAACTGATGAAAGCCTCCCTCGCCGCCTTGGCCTCGGCGACGGAAAAGCCGCGTTCCTCGATCTTGAGTCCGAGCTTGGCCGCCACTTCAAACATGGTGGTGCGGGTTATGCCGCGCAGAATACCGTGCTCGGCGGGCCTGGTGACCAGAACGCCGTCCCTGGTGACGATCCAGGCATTCGACGACCCGCCTTCCTTGACGTTGCCGTCCGTATCCACGAACCAGGCTTCCTGCGCGCCAGCTTCCTTGGCCTTCTGCTTGGCTAATACATTGGCTAGCAGGCCGGTGCTCTTGATGTCGACGCGATCCCAGCGATTCTCGGGCACGGTGATGACGGCGATACCGGTCTCGGCCCGCTTGGCTCCAGCAGCGGGATCCAGCTTCCTGGCGGTGATCACCAGCGACGGCCTGGTATCAGCCGAGGGGAAGGCGAAGTCGCGGCTGGCGACGCCGCGTGTGACCTGGACGTAAACTAGGCCGTTGACGACATGGTTGCGATTGACCACTTCGCGCATGATGAGCGGCAGGACGCCTGGGGTGACCGGCCAGCCGATCGACAGCTCGCTCAGCGAACGGTCCAGCCGGGCAAGGTGACGCGGCATGTCCACGATGAAGCCGCGCGCCACTTCGCAGACCTCGTAAACGCCGTCGGCGAACTGGTAGCCACGGTCTTCGATATGCACAGCGGCATCGGCATGAGCGGTGTAGCGCCCGTTCACATAGGCAATACGCGGCATTTGTCACCTCGGGGGATCTGCTTCGGCTTGTTTAGGCGATTCCGCCTCAACAGTGATGGATAATCGCGTGGGCCACTGAAGCAATTCCAGAAAGCGTGTAACGGTTTTCCGGCCGGAACTGCTTGAGCAAGGTATCGAACCGGGCCGGCAATGCATAAAACGCCGAACCGCTCAACCTCTCAGGTCAGACGCCGAGCGACTTCAGCTTGCGGTGCAGCGCGGAACGCTCCATGCCGATGAACTCGGCCGTTTTCGAAATGTTGCCGCCGAACCGGTTGATCTGGGCGATCAGATAGTCCTTCTCGAATTGTTCGCGCGCCTCGCGCAGCGGCAGCGCCATGATGTGCTGGTCCGACTGGTTCGGCGTGCGGGGCATGACATCGCCGATTTCGGACGGCAACAGGTCGGCGGTGATCGGCGCATCGACATTGTCGCCGCGCGCCAGAATCATCAGCCGTTCGACATTGTTGCGCAATTGGCGAACATTGCCTGGCCAATTGTGCGCCTGCAGCACCGCCATGGCGTCATCGCCGATGCGGCGCGGCTTGATTCCGGCCTGACGGGCGATCTGCTTCATGAAATTGTCAACGAGATAAGGAATGTCCTCGCGCCGCTCGGCAAGTCCCGGCACCGTCACCGGTACCACCGCAAGGCGATGGTAAAGATCCTCGCGGAAACGGCCATCGGCGATCATCGCCTCCAGGTTCTGCGACGTCGAGGAGATGATGCGGACATCGACCTTGACCCGTTTGGTGCCGCCGACGCGCTCGAACTGCTGTTCGACCAGCACACGCAGGATCTTGTTCTGCGTCTCGCGCGGCATGTCGGCCACCTCATCGATGTAGAGGATGCCGCGATGGGCTTCCTCCAGGGCGCCGACCTTGCGCTCGACGCCGTTCGATTCGGTGCCGAACAGTTCGATCTCCATGCGTTCGGGCGTGATGTTGGCGGCGCTCAGCGTCACGAAAGGCGCGCTCTTGCGCGCCGACAGCGTGTGGATGGCACGCGCGGCCAGCTCCTTGCCAGATCCGGAGGGGCCAATGATCATGACGCGGCTGTTGGTCGGCGCGACGCGCTCGATGGTCTGGCGCAACTGGCTCATCGCCGACGACATGCCGATCAGGTCGAAGGTCTCGCCGCTGCGCAGCTTGAGATCGGAAACCTCGCGCCTCAGCTTGGAGGTTTCCAGCGCACGCTCGGCAATCAGAATCAGCCTGTCCGCCTTGAAGGGCTTCTCGATGAAGTCATAAGCGCCGCGTCTGATGGCGGAGACCGCGGTTTCGATGTTGCCATGGCCCGAAATCATCACCACCGGCAGGTTGGGGTGCATGGTCTTGATCTCGTCCAGCAAAGCCAGGCCGTCCAGGCGCGAACCCTGCAACCAGATGTCGAGGAAAATCAGCCGCGGCGCTCGGTCGGCGATGGCCGCCAGCGCGGTGTCGGCATCGGATGCCGTGCGGGTTTCGTGACCTTCGTCGCTCAGTATGCCTGCGACGAGCTCACGGATGTCTTCCTCGTCATCGACGATCAGAATATCAGACGCCATTACCGACCTTTTCAGTTTCTCTTTCGTGTTCCGTCCTGCTTTCGCCGCGCGCTGGCGCCACGGCCGCAGGTGGCAGGATGATGCTGATCATCGCGCCGCGCCCGCCATGAAAATCCGCAGGCGCATCGTGGAGCTCCAGCCTGCCGCCATGGTCCTCCACGATCTTCTTGACGATGGCGAGACCGAGGCCCGTGCCCTTCTCACGCGTGGTCATGTAGGGCTCCAACAGCCGCTGACGATTCTCCCGCGGCAGGCCTTTGCCATTGTCGATGACATCGATGCGAATCGCGCCATTCTGACGTCCGGCTTGAATCCGGATTATGCCGTGCGAACCGTCCTTCTGTTCCAGCCCGTCGATCGCTTCGGCAGCGTTCTTGATCACGTTGCCGAAAGCCTGCGCCAACAAGCGGCTGTCGAAAGTACCCTTGAGCGGTTCGTTGCCGAATATGCGCTCGAACGTGATGTCGGAACGGCTCACCTCGACCAGGAAGGAGGCCTCGCGCAGGGATTCACGCAGGTCTATGGACTTCATCTCGGGCTTCGGCATGCGCGCGAAAGCGGAGAATTCGTCGACCATGCGACCAATATCCTCGACCTGCCGGATGATGGTGTCGGTGCACTGGTCGAACACCTCGCGGTCCTCAGTGATGACCTTGCCGTAGCGGCGCTTGATGCGCTCGGCTGAAAGCTGGATCGGCGTCAGCGGGTTCTTGATCTCATGGGCGATGCGGCGCGCCACATCGGCCCAGGCAGAGGAGCGCTGCGCCTGGACCAGATCGGTGATGTCGTCGACCGTCACGACGTAGGATTTCTCCTCCGTGCCGTTATCGCCGGCCTCGATGGTGATCTGCACGTTGAAAGTCCGCTCCGTGCCGGCGCGGAAAAACGTCACCTGCTCGCGATAGACGGGCTTGCCCGATTGGCGGCCGATCTCGAAGACGCGGCCGACATGCGGGAGAATGGCGGAAAGGTTCTGCCCGAGCGCCGCACTGGCCGAAATGGCCAGCATGGACTCGGCCGAGCGGTTGACGATGGTGATAATGCCATAAGGGTCGACGCCGATGACGCCCGCGGTGACACCGGCCAGCACCGCTTCCGAAAAGCGCCGTCGCTCGTCGATCAGATCCTTGGCGGACAGGATCTCGTTGCGCTGCGATTTCAATTCCTGCAGCATCTTGTTGAAGGTATTGCCGAGCGAGGCAACGTCGCCGTCGGACGGCCGCACCGGCACGGCGACGTCGAGATTGCCGGTCGCGACCTCGTCGGCAGCGCCGATGAGCTGACGAATCGGCCGCACCAGCCGGTCGGCCACGGCAATGCCGGTCCAGATTGCCGACAGGATGATGATCAGCGTCAGCGACAGATAAGGCAGCGCGAACGCCACCTGCGAAGTGCGCCTGTTGTCTTCGAGATTGCGATATTCGTCGGTGTTCGATCTGACGATCTGGCGCGCCTTTATCACCTCGGGATCGACCAGCCGGATCGTGTAGAGGTAGAGCCCCTCGATCTCACGCAGCTTGACGATGGCGCCCATGATGTTGCGCGTGCGCGGCTCGATCAGAACCGGCTTGCCGTCGGTGGCGCTGGCGACCGCTCCCTCCGGCGGTTCCGGCATGGCGAAGTCGGCATCGGTCTTGGCGCTCATCACGAAGGAGCCGTCGGGCTTGATCAGCGCGGCATGCGCCAGCGAGCGGCCCACCGCTTCCTTGCTCATCAGATCGAGGAAGCCAGTCCGGTCGAGGCCGTAAAGCGTGCGCGACGCGTCGAGGTCATAGGCCATCGACAGCGTCGTGCCCTGCAGGTTGCGCGCGTTTTCCTGCACATAGGCATCGGCGATGGACAGCGACGAATTGACGATCGTCTTGGTGCGAATCTCGAACCAGCGGTCGAGGCCGATATCGAGCGTGATCGATGCGATGATGGCCACCATGATGGCGGGGATGGCGGCGACGAGCGCGAACATAGCCACGATGCGCACATGCAGCCGCGAGGCTGCCTTGCCATGCCGACGCGCCATGACGATGCGATGCACCTCCCGGCCGATCAGTGCGATCAGCAACAGGACGAAGATGGCGTTGAGCGCGATCAACGCCCAGGTTGTCCTGGCGTCGGGCGCAATCGGCGTCGCGCCGACCAGGATCGCGAACGAAATGGCGGCCATGACCAGCGCACCGACGACCGCCACCACGCCGGGCAGCGCCAGCAGCCGGCGCCCGTCACGCGTGCCGGGGTCGTTGAAAAGCGGTTCGTTCGGTGTCGGAGCCTGCGAAGCCATGTCGCCGTCTAGAGCCAGTGATTGCGTCGGATCTATGCAACGCATTGTGGCGATTATGCAACAAGTGTGGCCTGGACGGAAATCTTTCGCTGACAGTCCCCCGGAAAAGCGCTTCGGCTCTATCCCGGCTCAGGCCTGGCGTGACGATTTGTAGACGTTGACGCCCAGTTCGCGAATCTTCTTGCGCAGCGTGTTGCGGTTGAGCCCCAGCAGTTCCGCGGCTTTGATCTGGTTGCCGCGCGTCGCGGTCATCGAGGCCAGCACCAGCGGATACTCGACCTCCGAGAGAATGCGCTGGTAGAGGCCGGCAGGCGGCAATTCGCCGGCAAACGAGGTGAAATAGCGCTGCAGGAAATGCTCGACCGCCTGGCCGATGGACAGGTCGTCGGGAATGAGGTTGCCGCCGCCCGGCACCACGGGACGCTCGCCGGTCTTGAGTTCCGCCTCGATGATCTCGGAGGAAATCTCGTCCTGTGAATAGAGCGCGGCGAGCCTGCGGACCAGGTTTTCCAGTTCGCGCACATTGCCCGGCCAGGGATAGCGCTTCATCAATTCGATGCCGCCCGACGAGATACGCTTGGTCTGGAGACCCTCCATCTCGCCGAGCTTGAAGAAGTGCCGGACGAGGTCCGGCACGTCCTCGGAGCGCTCGCGCAGTGCCGGCAGCCTGAGGGGCACGACATTGAGGCGATAGAAAAGATCCTCGCGGAAGAGCCCCTGGTTGATCAGCGTGCGCAAATCCTTGTTGGTGGCGGCGACGATGCGCACGTCGGTCTTGATCGGCGTGCGGCCGCCGACCGTCGTGTATTCGCCTTGCTGGAGGACGCGCAGCAGGCGCGTCTGCGCTTCCATCGGCATGTCGCCGATCTCGTCAAGGAACAGCGTACCACCTTCGGCCTGTTCGAAGCGGCCGGTTGAGCGGTTCTGCGCACCGGTGAAGGCGCCCTTCTCATGGCCGAACAGTTCCGATTCGATCAGGTCGCGCGGGATGGCCGCCATGTTGATGGCAACGAAAGGGCCGCCACGGCGGCGTCCATATTCGTGCAGCGCACGCGCCACCAGCTCCTTGCCGGTGCCCGATTCGCCCGAAATCATCACCGTCAGGTCGGTCTGCATCATGCGCGCCAGCATGCGGTAGATGTCCTGCATGGCGGCCGAGCGGCCGACCAGCGGCATCGTCTCGGGCTGCTCTTCCGGCCGCGCGTCGATCTTCGGCCGCCGCGGCTCCGACAGCGCCCGGTTGACGATGTTGAGAAGCTCGGTGAGGTCGAACGGCTTCGGCAGATATTCGTAGGCGCCGGTCTCGGAGGCACGAATCGCCGTCATGAAGGTATTCTGGGCGCTCATGACGATGACGGGCAGCTCCGGCCGAGCTTTCTTGATGCGCGGCAGCATGTCGAATGCGTTCTCGTCCGGCATCACCACGTCGGTGATGACGAGATCGCCCTCGCCCGCCGCCACCCAGCGCCACAGCGTCGAGGCATTGGAGGTCACGCGCACCTCATGGCCGACACGCGAAAGGGCCTGGTTGAGGACCGTACGGATCGCCGCATCGTCGTCGGCGACGAGAATATTGCCGCGAACGGTCATTTGCGGTCTCCTTCAGCGTCTTCATCGGTGCCGAGCGCCGTTTCCTTCCAGGCCGGCATCAGGATGCGGAACATTGTCGCGCGCGGCGTCGATTCGCATTCGATGATGCCGCCATGCTCGCCGACGATCTTGGCCACCAGCGCGAGGCCCAGTCCCGAGCCGTTCGGCTTGGTGGTGATGAAGGGATCGAACAGGATCGGCAGGATATCCTCCGAGACGCCGGAACCGTTGTCTCGCACGCAGAACTCGAGCGGCAGCGACACGCGATCCTGAGTGCCTGGAACCGAAACGCGAATGCCCGGCCGGAAGGCCGTCGACAGGACGATTTCACCTTGGGGGTCGCCGCCGATCGCCTCGGCGGCGTTCTTGACCAGGTTTAGGAACACCTGGATGAGTTGGTCGCGGTTGGCGAAGACCGGAGGCAATGAAGGATCATAGTCCTCCAATATCTTGATTTTTTTCGCAAAACCGTTCTTGGCGATCGCCTTCACATGGTCGAGCACGACATGGATGTTGACGGGATAGCGGTCGATCGGCCGCTCGTCGGAAAACACCTCCATGCGATCGACCAGCGACACGATGCGATCGGTCTCGTCGGTGATCAGCCGCGTCAGCGCGCGATCTTCGTCCGAAGCGGACAGTTCAAGCAGCTGGGCAGCGCCCCTGATGCCGGAGAGCGGGTTCTTGATCTCGTGAGCCAGCATCGCCGCCAGACCGGTCACCGAGCGCGCCGCGCCGCGATGCGTCATCTGCCGGTCGATCTTGTCGGCCATCGACCGTTCCTGGAACATCACCACGACGGAGCCTGGAAACTCCGGCACCGGGGCAACATAGAGATCGACCACCTTCTCGATGCCGAGACGCGGAGACGACACGTCGACCCGGTACTCGTTGACGGGGGCCCGGCGCTCGCGCACCTGGTCGACCAGCGTCAGCAGCGGGCTGCCGAAGGGGATGAGCTTTGACAGCGTGTTGCGGGCGAGCATCGTCGCGCTCGAGCGGAAGAAGTCCTCCGCATCGGCGTTGGCGAAGGTGATGAACCCCTCCGAACTGATCATGATGACCGGACGGCGGATGGTGTTGAGCACGATCTGGGCAGCATCCGCCATTTCCGGGCCCTGGCCGACGGAGGCGTTCATGCGGCGCTCCGCATGGGTGTTTGCTCGGCGGCGAAAAACACCTCGCGAAGCAAGGTAATCGTCCGCGCGGGGTCGAAAGACGTGAGAATGGCCTTGCGCTTTTCGTCGGCAAGGGCGCCGGCATGGCGGTCCAGATACCAGCCGAGGTGCTTGCGCGCCTGGCGCAGGCCGCTCTCGACGCCGTAGAGCGCAAGCATGTCCTCGTAATGGGCAATGATGTAGTCGGTCAGTTCCGCAGCGCTTTCCGGTAGCCGGGCAAGCTCGCCTGCCGCCGCGGCCGCGATGGTTCCGGCGGTCCAGGGCGCGCCGTAGTGGGCGCGGCCCACCATCACCGCATCGGCGCCGGATTGCTCCAGAACAGCGGCTGCTTGCGCAGGCGAAGACACATCGCCATTGGCGACGACCGGGATCGACACGGCAGCTTTGACGCGAGCTATGGCACGCCAATCAGCCTTGCCCTGATAGAACTGGCAGCGCGTACGGCCGTGCACCGTCACCATCTTGACGCCCGCCTGCTCGGCACGGCGCGCCAGGTCAGGCGCGTTGAGCGCCGTTTCGTCCCAGCCGAGCCGCATCTTCAGCGTTACCGGCACAGCGACCGCGCCGACCACGGCGTCGACCAGCGACAGTGCATGATCGAGGTCCTGCATCAGTGCGGAGCCGGCATAGCCGCCAGTCACCTTCTTGGCGGGGCAACCCATATTGATGTCGATGACGTCGGCGCCCTCGCCAGCGGCGATGCGCGCGCCTTCGGCCATGTGTGCCGCCTCGCGGCCGGCAAGCTGCACCATATGGACGGGCAGGCCCGAATGACGTATGCGCAGGTCGCATCCGGCCCTGCCTTTGGCGAGCTCGCCGCTTGCCACCATTTCGGATACGACCAGGCCGGCGCCATGCGCATGGGCGCGTTGGCGGAACGGCTCGTCGGTAATTCCCGACATCGGCGCGAGGAACACGCGATTGCGGATACTCACGCCGCCGACGTCGAGAGGTGCGGCCAATTTGGTCAGGTCAGGCATGCACAAAAACCAAGCATGTTCATTTGCTGCACATTCTCTAGCCATATCGGCCGCAATGTGCAACGCGGAATGACGCCACATTACGGCGCAATTGGGAAATGCCGAGCTCGGCTGCAGTCCCGAGCAAAGCGCCGCGCCTTGCACGAACACGCAATGGACGTTTTAGGGCTTCCTGTTCGGCCTACAATCTCTCCGAAAACCGATTACACTTTTGGGGATCGTGCGCTAAGCCAATCGGCATGACTGACGGAAACGAAAACCGGGCTTTGGAGGCGAACGGCAAGGTCGCGGTGGTTATTGTTGCGGCCGGCCGCGGCGCGCGTGCCGGACAGGCCGATGGCCCGAAGCAATATCAGCAGATCGGCGGTCGCGCCGTCATCGCCCACGTCATCGATATTTTCCTGGCGCATCCGCGTATCGGCCCGCTCGTCGTGGCAATACACGCCGAGGATCACGAACTTTTTCGACATGCCGTCGGCGCACACTCCAATCGCGTCACGGCAATTGCGGGTGGCCCCACCAGGCAAGACTCGGTTCGACTCGGACTGCAGGCGTTGAGAAGCCACGCACCGGACAAGGTTCTCATCCACGACGCGGCGCGCCCCTTCGTCGACGCGGACCTGATCGACCGCACGATCGCAGCCATCGGCGAGCGCGAGGGCGCGCTCCCGGCGCTGCCCGTCGCCGATACGCTGAAACGCGAATCCACCGCCGGGATGGTCGCCGAAACGGTTTCCCGGAGCGGGCTTCACGCAGCGCAAACGCCACAGGGTTTCCCATTCCTGGCGATTATGGCCATGCATGAGGAAGCCTATAACAGCGGCAAAACCGACTTTACCGACGACGCCGCGATCGCCGAGTGGATGCAGATGCCGGTCAAACTCGTTCCCGGCTCACCGGACAACGTCAAACTCACCTGGGCACGGGACATCGCCATGGCGGACCAACGACTTTCCAGCGAGCGCATGCGCTTTCCCGATATTAGAACCGGCAATGGCTACGACGTCCACGCGTTCGAGCCCGGCGACCACGTCACGCTATGCGGCATCGCCATTCCGCATGACAAGAAACTGTCCGGCCATTCCGATGCCGATGTCGGGCTCCATGCCCTTACCGATGCGCTGCTGGCGACCTGCGGCGCCGGCGACATCGGCACGCATTTCCCACCCTCCGACCCGCAGTGGAAGGGTACTGCCTCCCGGATATTCGTAGAACATGCGGCAAAGCTGGTGCGCGCGCGCGGCGGCCGCATCGCCAATGCCGACATCACGCTGATCTGCGAGGCACCACGCGTCGGCCCACATCGCGAGGCGATGACGGCTGCCCTGTCGCAGATGCTGGCCATCTCTGCCGACCGCATCTCCATCAAGGCGACAACCAACGAGAAGCTCGGTTTCGTCGGCCGCGAGGAAGGCATTGCGGCGATCGCCACGGCGAGCGTGGTGTTTCCCGGCGAGGTGCCGGAATGAGCAACAGCGAACTGGCAAATGCATTGCTGCAAGCCTGCCAGAAGCGCGGCATTATGCTTGCGACGGCGGAAAGCTGCACCGGCGGCATGATCATCGCCGCGCTGACCGACATCGCCGGCTCTTCCGCCGTGGTCGATCGCGGCTTCATCACCTATTCCAATGAAGCCAAGTTGGACATGCTCGGGGTTTCCGCCGCCACGCTGGAGGCTCATGGCGCGGTTTCACGCGAGACAGCGATCGAAATGGCAACCGGCGCGCTGGCGCGCTCCCGCGCCGGGCTCAGCCTCGCCGTTACCGGCATTGCCGGACCGGGCGGTGGCTCGCCGGAAAAACCGGTCGGCCTGGTCTGGTTCGGGATTGGCCTAAGCGGCCAGCCGGTTACGGCCGATCGCGTGCTGTTCGCCGATGAAGGCCGTGCTTTCATTCGCCAGGAGACCGCCAGCCATGCACTCAAGCTGGGATTGCAGGCGCTTGGGCATGCTCACGCCGGTTTTGCACCGTAGATGACATCAGCACGCTCTTCGAAGGCTTCGGAGAACATGCGGAAGGCACGGTCGAACATCGTGCCCATCAGGGCGCCGAGGATGCGGCTTTTGAACTCGTAGTCGATGAAGAAGCAGACGGCACAGCCGCCGTCGGCAGGGTCGAATCGCCAGACATTGGTCAGATATTTGAACGGACCGTCGATGTATTTGACGTCGATCGCACGCTCGTCGGGCTTCAGCAGCACCTGCGTCGTGAAGGTCTCGCGGATCGCCTTGTAGCCGATGCTCATATCGGCGACGAGGATCGTGCGCCCGTCACGCTCCTTGCGCGAGCGCACCGTCAGTGCCTCGCAAAGCGGCAGGAATTGCGGATAAGCTTCGATGTCGGCGACCAGGGCGAACATCTGTTCCGGCGTGTGGGAAACGCGGCGGGTGGCTTCGAATTTCGGCATGAACCCGGCTCTAAAGCGCGTCGCGTCGACACAGACTCATGCGACGCACCTTAGAGTCTTTGTTTTCGTGCATGCCGTTCTCCCAAAACCCGAAGTCACTTTGGGCGACATGCATCAGAGCGATTTCTCGAGCTGCGCTTGGCGCGCGGCGCGCAGCTTGGCGAAATCGTCGCCGGCGTGGTGCGAGGAGCGGGTCAGCGGGCTCGACGCCACCAGCAGGAAGCCCTTGGTCCGGCCGATCGTCTCGAAGGACTTGAACTCCTCCGGGGTGACGAAGCGGATCACCGGGTGGTGCTTTTTCGATGGCTGCAGATACTGGCCTATGGTCATGAAGTCGACATTGGCCGAACGCAGATCGTCCATAAGCTGCAGGATTTCGTTCCGCTCCTCGCCCAGTCCAACCATGATGCCGGACTTGGTAAAGATCGAAGGGTCGAGCTCCTTGACCCGCTGCAAAAGCCTGATCGAATGGAAATAGCGGGCGCCTGGCCGGACCGTCAGGTAGTTCGACGGCACCGTTTCGAGATTGTGGTTGAAGACATCGGGCTTTGCCGCAACCACGACCTCCAGTGCGCCGTCCTTGCGCAGGAAGTCGGGCGTCAGGATCTCGATCGTGGTTGAAGGCGTCGCCGCCCGGATCGCACGGATGACCTCGGCGAAATGCTGCGCGCCGCCATCGGCGAGATCGTCGCGATCGACAGAGGTGATGACGACGTGGCTGAGGCCCATCTGCTTGACCGCGTGGGCGACCCGTGCCGGCTCCTCCGGGTCGAGCGCGGTCGGGATGCCGGTGGCGACGTTGCAGAAGGCGCAGGCACGTGTGCAGATCTCGCCCATGATCATGAAGGTGGCGTGCTTCTTGTCCCAGCACTCGCCGATGTTCGGGCAGCCGGCCTCCTCGCAGACCGTCACCAGCTTGTGCGATTTCACGATCTCGCGGGTTTCGGCATAGCCTTTCGACACAGGCGCCTTGACGCGGATCCAGTCAGGCTTGCGCAGCACGTCCTGGTCGGGCTTGTGCGCCTTCTCCGGATGCCGCAGCCGCGGCGCATTGGCGATCGTGTCGAGGACGGTGACCATCGGAACCCTGGTTTTCTTTGCGATCGCCGCCGGCGATCGTCACTTACACGTCATCTAGGACTTTTCAGCACAAAGAAAAAGGCTGCGGCGGTACATGCCGCCACAACCGTTTTCGCATGGCGGAAACGATACCGACTAACGGCGCACCAGACGCCCGGCCCAGATCAGCAGGCAGGCGCCGATGAAACCGGTGATCAGGTAGGCGGTCCAGCCGACGCCAAACACGCCGATGTTCAAGGCACGCAAGATCGCGTTCAGCACCACTGCGCCGGCAATGCCCAAGATGATGTTCATCAAGACGCCGGTGTTGCTCTTCATGACCATTTCGGCAAACCAGCCCGCCAGGCCGCCGATGATGATGGCTGCGATCCAGCCCACGCCATTCACGTCCATATGCCTTCTCCTTGCTTGAGAAAAAACGCATCCGGAACCGAACTAACTTGCCGTCGAGCTCCTGCGGCTTTCGCATCTGAGTCTCGTGCGGCCAATCTATCATGCGTTCAACGCACGGCCATAGGCGTCGAGTACGCTTTCCTTCATCATCTCCGACAGCGTCGGGTGCGGGAAGATCGTGTGCATCAGTTCTTCCTCGGTCGTCTCGAGGTTCATCGCAACGACAAAACCCTGGATCAGTTCGGTCACTTCGGCGCCCACCATGTGGGCGCCAAGCAGTTGGCCGGTGTTCTTGTCGAAGATGGTCTTGATGAAGCCCTGGTCCTCGCCGAGCGCGATGGCCTTGCCATTGGCGGCGAACTGGAAGCGGCCGACCCTGACATCCTTGCCCTCGGCCTTGGCTTTCGCTTCCGTCAGGCCGACCGAAGCGACCTGCGGATTGCAATAGGTGCAGCCAGGGATCTTCAGCTTGTCGGTGGCGTGCACGCCGGGGAAATTGGCGATCTTCTCGACGCAGACGACGCCTTCATGCTCGGCCTTGTGGGCGAGCATCGGCGGGCCGGCGACATCGCCGATGGCGTAGATGCCGGACACATTGGTCTTACCGTAGTCGTCAACGACGACGCAGCCGCGCTCCGTCTTCACGCCAAGCGTCTCCAGGCCGAGGCCCTCGATATTGCCTTGCACGCCGACGGCCGAGATCATGCGATCGGCCGTGATCTTCTCCACCTTGCCGTCCTTCATCTCGACATGCGCGGTGATCGAATTGGCGCCTTTCTCGACCTTGGTTACCTTGGCTTCGAGAATGATTTTCATGCCCTGCTTCTCGAACTGCTTCTGGGCGAATTTCGACACCTCGGCGTCCTCGACCGGCATCACGGCCGGCAGCAGTTCGACGACGGTCACGTCGGCGCCCATGGTGCGGTAGAACGAGGCGAATTCGATGCCGATGGCGCCCGAACCCATCACCAGCAGCGACTTCGGCATTTCCTTGGGCACCATGGCCTCGAAATAGGTCCAGATCAGCTTGCCGTCCGGCTCGATGCCCGGCAGCGCCCGCGGCCGGGCGCCGGTCGCCAGTATGATGTGCTTGGCGGTGTAGGTGCCCTCGCCCTTGACGCCTTTCGGCACAGGCGGCTGCGGCTCCATCGGCTTCTTGGCCGTCTTGGAGACGACGATCTCGCCCGGTTTTGTCAGCTTGGCCTCGCCCCAGATGACGTCGACCTTGTTCTTCTTCATCAGGAAGGCGACGCCGCCATTGAGCCGCAGCGAAACCTTGCGCGAGCGGTCGACGACGGCCGACGTGTCGACGCTGACCTTGCCGTCGAGCTTCAGTCCATAGTCCTTCAGATGATCCGAATAATGCATGATCTCGGCCGAACGCAGCAACGCCTTGGTCGGAATGCAGCCCCAGTTCAGGCAGATGCCGCCGAGATGCTCGCGCTCGACGATCGCCGTCTTGAAACCGAGCTGCGCGGAACGCACTGCCGTGACATAGCCGCCGGGACCGGAGCCGATGATGATGACGTCGTAGTTCTCAGCCACGGTTTTCTCCTTCAATCACAATTCCAGCATGACGCGCACGAGCGGCGTCAACGCCTCGCCGATGTTTCGCGTATTTTCGGCATCGAGATGGACGCCGTCGAGCGGCGTGGTCTTGGCCACAGTGCCGGCATCGAAGAAGCCGCAGCCAGCCCCATCGGCAAGCGCGGAATATTGCGGCGCAAGCTCTTTGGACGCATCGTCGCCGCCGGCAAACATCGCCTTGAACTCGGCATCTTCAGTGCGACTGACGAGAGGCGGCGAGACGATGAGGATCTGCGGCGGCGGCCAGTCGAACGGATAGTCGTGGCCGCGCACGATGTCGATCAGGCGCTGGATGCCTTGTTTGGCCGCAACGGGATTGCCGTGGATCCAGGGCTTCATGTCGTTGGCGCCGAGCATGATGACGATGACGTCGATCGGCGCATGCGTGGTCAGCACCGTCGGCAGCGTTCTTGCGCCATTGCGGTCGGCGCCTGCCAGGTGATCGTCGAACGCCGTTGTGCGGCCATTCAGTCCCTCGGCAATGACATGCACGCCGTCACCGAGCCCAGCCTGCAGCACGCTTGGCCAGCGATCCTCGAGCGCATGACGGCCACCCTCGGCATTGTAGCCCCAGGTCAGCGAGTCGCCGTAGCAAAGAACCGTCTTCATCTTGCTCAACCCGCCCTTGCGAGGGAGTATTCTTCCTCGGCGTTGGTGACGACGGCGAATTCCTGCGCCTCCAAGCCGCCGGCGAAGAATTTCCGCACCGCCTTGTTCTTCCTACACCAGCATGCCCATCGGGTTCTCGATCAGCTTCTTGAAGGCGACCAGCAGTTCGGCACCGAGCGCTCCGTCGACGGCGCGATGGTCGGTCGACAGCGTCACCGACATCACCGTGGCGATTCTGATCTCGCCGTTCTTGACCACCGCCCGCTCCTCGCCGGCACCCACTGCCAGGATCGTCGCATGCGGCGGGTTGATGACGGCGGCGAAATCCTTGATGCCGAACATGCCAAGGTTCGACACCGCTGTGGTGCCGCCCTGATATTCCTCGGGCTTCAGCTTGCGGCTGCGCGCGCGGCTGGCCAGGTCCTTCATCTCGTTGGAGATCACCGACAGCGTCTTTTCGTCCGCATGCCGAATGATCGGCGTGATCAGGCCGCCGGGGATCGACACCGCGACGCCGACATCGGCATGCCTGTGCTTGACCATGGCGCTTTCGGTCCACGAGGCATTGGCATCCGGCACCGCCTTCAA